>DASCOT010000205.1:0-3977 GCA_036012155.1 Acidobacteriota bacterium | reverse complement strand
GACGATGGCCGCGTGCGCGTCGTGCAGAAGACGACGCACTTCTGGCCCAACTTCGCGTCCCAGTACTACCAGGACGCCCTGGAGCAGGGCCCGGAATCAACGCGCGCCGCATTCGAGGCGGGCGGGACGATGGAGACGTTCGTGGAGGAGAGCTGCTGGTTCCTTGGCAAGCAGATCCTGGAGATTGAGGAGGTCGACAGCGATGAGTGGCTCGAGGACACGGAGACCTGGGACCAGCGACTGGTGTACAAGTTCAAGACCACCGATGAACCGGTAACCATCAATACGCCGCACAAGTTCCGGTGCGTTCCCAATGTGGCGACCAACAAGACGCTGGCGTTGTTGCTGGGTGGCGGTGGTGCTCCGGCGGCAGCGGCCCTGATGATGCCAATCGCTCGCTGGGTGGCGCGCGCCACCGGTGGTGAAGGTCTGGGTGAGGACTCCTGGGCGGGCCAACTCCAGAAGATATTCATGGGCTCGCTCACCTGGGGCATCAAAGACGAGGGAGAGATCAGCCTGGCGTTCGTTCAGCGCGAGATCGACGACTACCTGATCGTCAAGGTGAACGACACGCTGTCGCTGGTATACAAAGCGATCAAGCGGTAACCGTAGCCCCAACCGCCCCCCTGTGCAGCGGTCCGTATGGAGCTACCGCTCGACGATCTTCGCCCCGGTGAGTCGTGCGATTCCGGCCAACGTGGTTTGTGCGGCGTTCAATCCGAGGCGGAAGTCGTTGTCGCTGAACGTCGAGAAGCGATC
The DNA here is from genome assembly GCA_036012155.1 of Acidobacteriota bacterium. Classification (GTDB taxonomy): domain Bacteria; phylum Acidobacteriota; class UBA890; order UBA890; family WLXD01; genus DASCOT01. The sequence continues at coordinate 3,218 of DASCOT010000205.1, read as the reverse complement.
GGTCGGCTGGTGCCAGTGCGGGTCCCAGCCTCCGCCGATCTGCGCGCCGCGCTCGTTCTCCCGCAAGCTGACGGCGGCAACGACATCCATGAACGGAGTGGAGTCGGTGTTCGTCATGTGCGGACCGGCCGTTGCCGGATAGTCGGTCGCATAGGCGTCGTTGGCTGCCTTGAGCAGCCAGGCCAATTCGCGTGACTCTGCCACCATGGCGGATTCCGATTGGAACTCGATGTTGACGTCGGCCTCGGGACGCTGATCGCGACTCACCGTGCCGTCGGCACGTGGTGCGCCGTGATCAAACAGCATCATGTCGTGCTGGATCATTCCCAGCCATCGCGGTTCCGGATAGCCTCCCGAGCCCGGCGGATCCTCGCGTCCCTGCAACGCCTGGCGCTGCTCCACGTAGGCGCGGCTGCCGTTGAGTCCGGTTTCCTCGTTGTTCCACAGCGCGAAGCGTATCGAGCGCTCGGTCTGCACGTCAGGCGCGTTGAAGATGCGCGCCAGCTCCATGACGATGGCAGTACCCGAGCCATCATCGTTGGCTGCCTCGCCCCATCCGTGCCCGTCCATATGGGCCCCGATGATGTACATCTCTTCGGGATGCACCGTACCGACCTTCGTGCAGTAGACCTCTTGACGCTCACCATCGGTGGCCGGCCCGTTGTTCAGTGCCCGGAGCGCCTCGTCCGGCTGTGCCACCGGGTCGTTGTTCACGCCGGTTCGGCCGCGGTACCCGAAGATCGAGCTTCCGCCAGGGCCGGATCCGTTCCGTCCTACGAGTCCACCGGTGGGCGTCTCGAGGCCGACCTCCTCGTCGCGCTGCGGCCGGCGGCCACGGCGTCGCTCGGGAGAGTCCGGCGGCGGGAACGTGTAGGTGATGCGCTCCGTGGTCGTGCACCCGTACGAGCGGAGCTGCGCCTCGATCCAATCGACCGCGTCGCGGTTGCGTTGCGTCCCCTGCCGACGATCGCCGAACCTCGTCAGGCCTTGCAGCGTGGCCTTGTACTGCTCGAGGTCGAGCCGACCGGTGAGGATCCGTATCGGGTCGCTACCGCGGTCTGGCGCTTGGGTCTGCGCTTGGCTGACCGGGCCATGCGCCAGCAACAATCCTGCTATGAGGAAGGAGACCCTGGTTCGCATAGTGTCGCTCCGGCTCGTCGAGTAAGGCAGGTCAGCGCTAACGATCGTGTGCGTCAGCGGCGTGGATCCTTACCTTTCAGCGTGTCGCCTGCAAGGGCGCGGGGCGGTGTTGAATCTCGATTCCCGCGAAGACGAAGGTGGCAGGGCCAGCGCGCAGGCGCTCGACGAGGATCCGGCAACAGTCGGAGCTCGACGCGGGCTTGTAGGCTCGTTTCAGTGCGATCGGCTTGGACTCGACGAGATCGCGGTATCTTGAGCGGGCCGAGTCACGACTCGACGCTCACACTCCGGTACAAGGGAGGGAAGATTCTCATGGAGCTCACCATCGCCAAGCTGCTACAGGCGTTCGAGCAGGGGAAAATAAGCCGGCGCCAGCTCATTCGTAATCTGGCCGTGGCCGCGACCGCGGCGCATGCGCTCCAGCCGTCCGAGCCCGCCCGGGCAGCGGTTCCAGCGCCCAGGGTCGCCCCATTCCGCACCGTCAGTCTGGACCATGTCTCCTATGCCGTTGCCGACTACGGAAGAAGTCGCGACTTCTATGTCGATCTGATGGGTTGGGAGGTACAGGACGACAACGGTGAGAGTCAGGCCACGCTGCGCATCGGCGACGTCGGGGACATCATTGTTCGCAATAGCCGACGGCCCGTGAGCCAAGCCTCGAACGTGCCCGGGCGCCCACCAGTGACCGGCGTTATCAACCATATCGCCTGGCGGATTGAGGACTTCGATACGGACGCGGTACGGGAAGAGTTAGAGGCGCGCGGCCTGAATCCGCGGCGGGATCAAGGAGGCGTCGACGACTACGATAGCTATCACGTTCTGGACCCCGATGGCTGGGACCTGCAGATCAGCCAGTAGCCTGCGCGCACTCCCTGACGGGCAGATATCGCGGCGTCCAGTTCCGTAGCCATGACGGCTCCTCGAGCAACTCGAGGCGTTCGTTGACGCGGTAGCGTACTCAGAGCCTTCATCCATGGCGAGTCCCTCACCGAGTCGCCAGGTCGGTCAAGGGTCGCTCAGCAGGTCCCATCGGTTTCCCTCGATGTCTCGGAAGACGGCAAGCCGCCCATAGGGCTCAACACCGGGAGACGATACGAACTCTACGCCGGCCGCCACCATGCGATCGTAGGCGCTATCGAAGTCGTCGACTTTCAGAAAGAAGCCGACACGGCCGGCGAATTGGTTGCCGAGGACCTCGACTTGATGACTGCCATCGGCTCTTGCCAGCAGAATACCGGTCTCCCTATCTACTCAGAGGCCAGGGAGGACATCTCGAAGAAATGTGCCCTGGAACGGTCGTTGGTCGAACCTGGGGATCAGTGAAAGTCGCGGCTTTTGCAGGTGGTTCCGAGCCTGATGTCAGGGTGCCAGAGCTCGTCAACGACAAGATGCACGACCGAGTTGTGCGACTGGATCTTGCCAGAGGCGCCGAGAAACGAAGTGGTTCTGCTGATGACGCTGAATTTCTCGAATACTTGGGGCCAGAGCACCAGGTTCACGAAGCCGGTTTCGTCTTCGAGGGTCATGAAGAGTACACCTGACGCGGTCCCGGGACGCTGGCGGCAGATGACGATTCCGGCATAGCGGGTATGGGCGCCATCGCGCAGGCGACGGACACTTCGTGCATCAGGCAAACCGAGAGTGGCCAGCTGATCGCGTAGGGGCTCGAGGATGTGACCGCGTGTGGAGTGATCGGAGGTGCGGTAGTCCCAGGCGATTTGTTCGAAGTCGGATAGGTCTTCGAAGCCCGGTGCAGCGGGATCGGAGAACGATGTGCCCTTACTCGACACAAGGGGGCCATTTTCGGGCGCCGATACGGGTACAGCGGTTGCGATGCCGAGCTCCGGTGCTGCGCTCTCGGCGACGATGCCGTGCATTTGCCAGAGGGCACCGCGGCGTGAGCGCTCGAAGGGTTCGAAGAAGCCCGCTTCAGTAAGTCGTTTGAGCGCCCGCTCGGAAATACGGACGCGCTCGGTGAAGTCGCGAATCGAGCTGAAAGGGCACTGACGAGCCGCGGCTTCGATGCGCACGCCTTCGTCAGCGCGCATGCCCTTGATATAGCGCAACCCCATACGAAT
>DASCOT010000204.1:0-6436 GCA_036012155.1 Acidobacteriota bacterium | reverse complement strand
GCCTTGTGGAGATCTCCGGTGTAGGCGATAGCGCCTGTCTCACCCTCGCCTTCTCCGTCGTGCTCGATGCCCAGCATCAACGCGAGACGGTCGCCTGGGTAACCCGTACCGAAAGCTCTTTCTTCCCACTCGACGCCTGGGCCAGCGGCGCCGATCTACAAGCTCTAGCGGTAATCCGCCTTCCCGGCGACCGGGCGATCATCCGCGCCACCGACCGATTGACACGCTCCGGCGGATTCGGATTGATCGTCTTCGATCTCGGCTCCGGCAGCGACAAGGCCACTGCTCTAGGCCGAGCCGCCGCGCCACGAGTATCGTCTGCCATGCTGGCACGCTTGCGTAGCCTGGCGCATCGGCACGACACGGCGGTGTTGTGCCTGACGCGCAAAAAGACCCATGCCTCATCGCTCGGCTCGATGGTCTCGCTGCGCGCCGAGGCCCGACGAAACCGTCTCGAGATCGATCGCTTTACCTGCACGGTGAACGTCCTCAAAGACAAGCAACGCGGCACCGGTTGGAGACACGACGAAGTTCTGCGCGGCCCCGACGGCCTGCAATGAGTGATGACCCGATCGCACCGCAAAGCGCCGTTGTCGCCCCGTGCCGAGCGCTTTTACCAAGCGCTGACCGGTGTCCCGCAGCGAATGATCTCTTTACACGGCGACAAGCTACGAACCGACTGGAAGACACACAGCCAGGCTGACAGCACAAGTTCAGGGGAGGGAGGCAACGACAAGGGCAGGACAACTGACGTCCCGTCTTCTCGTGGTGAGAGTACGTCAGATGCAAGGCGGCGCGATGAGGGCGACCCTTTGAGGTCGTCGAAGAGCGCCAACGACGCAGATGACGTGCTCCCGCCGCGAGAAATCCCGCCGCGAGAGTGGGGGTGTGTGGATGTTCCTGCACTACCGCTACAGCTTTTGGCCCAACAGCATCCGGAATGGGTTGATCGGCCCATGGCCATGGTGGCCGAAGATCGTCCACAGGGGCTGATTCTGTGGGTCAACGAGCGCGCCTATCAGGCTCGCGTGCTGCCAGGGTTACGTTACGCTGCCGGGCTATCGATTTGCCGCGAGCTTTGTGCGGGTGAGGTGCCGCAAGAAGAAATTGACGCCGGTGTCGAGCGCTTGATCGAGCTACTGCGCACGTTCAGCCCAGGCGTGGAGCCAAGCGAAGACGAGCCCGGCATCTTCTGGATCGATGCCGCGGGATTGCTCGGGCTGGAAAACTCGCTCGAGAGCTGGGCCAAAAGGATCCGCCGGACACTGCGTGAGCACCACTTCGTGGCTCACGTCGCGGTGGGGTTCTCACGCTTCGGCGTGTACACGTTGGCGCGTTGTGCTCGCGGCAGTGTGGTGTTCGAAACGCCTGAGCACGAGAACCGTGCGATGCGGAATGTACGGCTCGATCGCCTGCACTTGGATGCCCAGCTCCGAGACAACCTCGCCAAGCTCGGCATTCATACCGTGGGCGGCTTTCTTGACCTCCCCGTCGATGGACTTGCCCGTCGCTTCGGGACCGGTGCATTGCACCTGCATCGAATCGCCTCCGGATCCCTTGCCACACCGCTGGACCCGGTGCCGCACGACAAGTCGATCGATGCATGGATCGAGCTCGAATCCCCAGAGATCGATGCCCAGCGATTGACCTTCATCATCAAACGCGTGCTGCCCGCCCTGCTTCAACGTGCTGCCGCATACGGACATGGATTATCGGCGTTGCACATCAATTTACTTCTCGACGACACCAGCCATGACGAAGTCGCAGTGCGCACCGCGGAGACGACTCTCGACGCCGCGCAGATCCTCAAGTTGGTGCGCCTCAAGCTCGACACACTAGAGCTTTCAGCTGGCGCGGTAGAGATCCGGCTCACCGTCGACTCGACGCCCACAGGTAAAGAGCAGCTCGGGTTGTTCTCCGAAATGCCACAACGTGATCTTTCCGCGGCCAACCGCGCGTTCGCTCGACTACGGGCCGAGTTCGGGCGCCTTTCGGTAGTTTGGCCACGGCTACATCACGCCCACCTGCCGGAGGCAACGTTCAATTGGGAACCGCTCGACAACGCCCGTATTCCAGCCCCTCGCCAAGCACGGCAGCGACCACTCATGCGACGCATCTTCGACCGCCCCCTTCCCCTGCCCCACCGTGGTAGCCACGAGCCTGATGGTTGGTTGGTACGTGGCCCCGAGCAGGGCCCGATGCGGAAGATCTTCGGTCCCTATACGGTCTCGGGCGGCTGGTGGGTTCGCGAGGTGCACCGCGACTATCACTTCGTGGAAACCCAGAAGGGCGACGTGATGTGGGTGTTTTACGATCGCAACCGTAGGCGCTGGTTCCTGCAAGGACAGGTGGAGTAACCCGGGCTGCGGCGCTGTGCCATCTTCCTCAGTGCCTCCCTGGCTCGTGGGGGTGCTCCGAGGCAACGGCGCGATACCTACACAATGGCGCGCTTCGCATCGTCGTTCTGTCTATTCGAGTAACTCGTACGACTCCAGTTGCCATCCGCTCGCCAGGGCGCGGCCGCGGTCATAGCTGAGCATGCGAATCTTGTAGGGTGGCTCGCCACTGAGCCAGTAGTCGCGCATGCGGCCATCGTAAAATCGTACCCGCACCACAGTGGTGTCGAACTCGCCGGAATCGGTCTCCAGTCGGGTGGCGCCCAGCACGCGGAACTGTGCCCAGAGCTCCTCGGGCACGGCCATGTTGTTCCATGCCAACCGACCGGTTGATCCGGGGGCCAATCGAAGCGCCGCGAGCGGCAACTCGAGCACCGAAGCCTCGAACGGGCGTAGCTGGAACTCGAAGTCGTGCCGTGAGGAACCTCCAGCGGCGTTGCGCACCGACGCCTGGACGCGATTGCCAGCGAAGATGAAGCTCTGTCCGCCGCCCTGTGGAGACGAGAACGTCCGCCGCACCGGAGCCAGCGTCGTCGCCTCGAGAACCATGCGGTCATCGACACCACTGCTCGAAAGCGACAGCCTGATCTGTAGCCGTTTCTCCGCGGTGGACTCCACGGTCATCGTGGCCACACCGTCGGGGAGCGAGACCCCGACGATCGAATTCCAACGCTCATAGGTAGCTCTGTACGGGCGGACGAACATCGACGCCACCCGCTCGTCGCCGGCGCCGATAACCACAGCGTCCTCGGGCACCGGCACGAACTGAGGCAAACCGCTCAGAGCGAAGAACAGAATCCCCACGACGAGTGCGGCCACCACCAGAAGGGAGAAAAGGCGGGTCAAGATGCGTCTCATCCGTGAAATCTCTATCGAGGTGACGGGTACGGTAGGGGGCCATCTTGCTACGTGGTCGCCGATGGCGGTAGCTGAACTACGCTGCTCTCGCGTCAGTAATTTCGATCGATCAACGCCATGCACGCGATGCATTGCAAGACGGGCCCCTACGGTGCCCCTTGACTGCCTAGACAATCCGTCGTCTATACCTAGATAAACAGACATTTGTCTGTTTTAATTGGCCGCTTTCCTGAGTGCCCGGACCGAGTCACAGCTCCTGCCTTCGAGCCCATTCTCGGTGCTTTACCTGACGATACTCTCCGAGATCCTCACCGCGAGCTATCGGTTTCCTCATGTCTGCATCGGCCTATTTCGGTGGCTCTCTCGCGTATGTGCCGTTGTGGTGCAAGAGCAACTTCTCCTTTCTCGAGGGAGCCAGCGACCCTGCCGAGATGGTGGAGGAAGCTCGGCATCTGGGGCTGCGATCGATCGCTGTTACCGATCGCGACGGTGTGCACGGCATCGTGCAGGCGCATGTCCGTGCGCAGGAGCTCGGCATTCACCTGATCGTCGGATCGCAGGTCACCGTGGCCGATAACTCGGTGTTGGTTTTGCTCGCCACCAGCCGCGAGGGATACGCCAACTTGTGCAGGCTGATCACCAAGGGTCGCCGGCGTTGCGCCAAAGGAGAAAGTCGCGTCACCTGGTTGGAGATCGCTGAGCATGCCTCTGGGCTGATCGCCCTCTGGGGTGGCGACCGTAGCTTGCTGGCGCAGCCGATCGACAACGACGCGCCGAATTCCGACGTTCTCATCGATCCCTGCTCCTCTGATGCCGCGTATGCGCCAGGCGTGGAGTTCAATGCCGGCCGGCCGCTCGATAGCGCCACTGATAGTGAACGACTTTCTAACTACACAGCGAGCTCCGGCGCCGATCTCTTCGAGTTCCCTTTGCAGCGTGCCTCCGATGTTGCCTCGACCGAGGTCGTCGACCTGTTCGAGTTCACCGCCGCGCGCCAACCTCGCACTCTCGACGAGACCGCCGATCTGCTGCGTGAGGCCTTTGGCCCGCGCCTGTTTGCACTGCTCACCCGGCACCGAAGAGCCGACGAGCCGGCGATGGAGCGCTGCGTTCGCGCCCGTGCGCTGCGCTACGAGCTGCCGTTGGTGGCCGGCTCCGAAGTTCTCTATCACGTGCCCGGACGTCGTGATCTGCACGACGTGCTCAACTGCGTGCGTCACGGGGTGACGATCGGTACCGCGGGTCGCTGTATCAAGGGCAACACCAACCACGAGCTGCATTCACCGCAGAGCTTCACGGCACTCTACGCCGATGACCCTATGGCTATTGCGCGCACGCGCGAGATTGCCGAGATATGCGACTTCTCGATGGGCGAGATCCGCTATCGCTATCCTTCCGAGAAGCTGCCCGATGGCACGACATCCATGGGACACCTGCGCCAGCTCACCTGGGAAGGCGCTCGCAAGCGCTACCGCGACACCATCGGCCCGCACGGCGAGCGCAGCTACATTCCACCCGCGATGCGTGCCCAGATCGATAAGGAATTGGGGGTTATCGATGAGCTCGACTACCCCGGCTACTTCCTCACCATGCGCGAGATCGTCCGCTTCTGTCAGGAACGCGGGATCCTCTGTCAGGGGCGAGGATCGGCCGCCAACTCGATCGTGTGTTTCTGCCTCGAGGTCACCGCCGTCGATCCGGTCCGCATGGACCTGCTTTTCGAGCGTTTCATCTCCAAGGAGCGTGCCGAGCCACCCGACATCGACCTCGATATCGAACACGATAGGCGCGAAGAAGCCATCCAGCACATGTATGAAAAGTACGGACGCTCGCATGCCGCCATGATCGCCAACGTTATTCGCTATCGATCCAAGTCGGCAGTGCGCGACGTCGGCAAGGCACTGGGGTTGTCCGAGACCTCGCTCGATCGGCTTTCCAAAATGGTAGGACGCTGGGGCGGTATCGATGAGACATCCCTCGGCCAAGCCGGACTCGATCCCCATAACCCGACCATCGGCCATCTCATGCGGCTGGCCAACGAGGCCATCGGCTTCCCACGTCACCTGTCGATTCACCCCGGTGGCTTTCTGCTCGGCCACGAGCCAGTGCACGATCTGGTGCCGATCGAGAACGGCTCCATGGAAGATCGGACCGTCATCCAATGGGACAAGGACGACGTCGAAGCGCTCGGCCTCTTCAAGGTCGACTTGCTGGGGCTGGGTGCGCTCACCCAGCTACATCACGGCTTTGATCTGCTGCGCGAGCACCGCGGCATCGATGTCGACATGACCACCATCCCCCCGGCCGACAAGGACACCTTCGACATGTGCTGTCGTGCCGACACTGTGGGCGTTTTCCAGATCGAGAGCCGGGCGCAAATGTCGATGCTGCCACGTCTCAAACCGCGCACTTTCTACGACCTGGTGGTGGAGATCTCTATCGTTCGCCCTGGCCCCATCACCGGCGGCATGGTGCATCCCTACTTGCGACGCCGTGAAGGCAAGGAGGCCATTGACTACCCCCACCCGTGCCTGGAACCGGTGCTCAAGAAGACCCTCGGGATCCCTCTGTTCCAAGAACAGGTGATGAAGCTTGCCGTCGTCGCCGCCGATTACACCGCCGGCGAGGCCGACCAGCTACGACGCGACATGGCAGCCTGGCGCAAGACCGGCCGACTCGACCGTCACCGCGAGCGCCTGATCACGCGCATGGTGGGCAAGGGAATCGAGCCGGAGTTCGCCGAGCGGGTCTTCGAACAGATCCGCGGCTTCGGTGATTATGGCTTCCCGGAAAGCCACGCTGCCAGCTTCGCGCTCATCGCTTACGCCACCTCCTGGATGAAATGCCACTACCCGGCCGAGTTTGCTTGCTCGTTGCTCAACTCGCTGCCGATGGGGTTCTACTCTGCCGCCACGATCGTCGATGATGCCAAGCGCCACGACGTGGAGGTGCGCCCGGTAAGTGTTGAAGCCCCTTGGTGGGACTGCACGCTCGAGCCAGCTACCCTCCCTCCAATCCCCGTTTCTGAGTCTGCCGTCTCGTGCTTCCATGAGACGGTCAGCGCCACGTCAGTTCCCTGCCCCACCCCTACGGTCGCAGGCCACGACCCATCCCCGACCCAGTCTCCCGCTCGCGGGCTCGCCATTCGTATGGGGTTGCGCTATATCAAGGGCATGCGCGCT
>DASCOT010000203.1:0-32328 GCA_036012155.1 Acidobacteriota bacterium | reverse complement strand
CGATCGACGCGCCCACCGCCACCAGTACCGAGCCGCAGTGGATTCGCTCGTCGTCGAGATGCACGACGAACGAGCTCCCATCAGTCGGCTCGAGGCTCGAGACGCGCTCGCCGTGGCGAAAGGTGACGTTGCCGGTCCTCGTGCAGGCGTCCAGGTACCCGCGTACCGTCGCGAACGGGTTGGCCATTCCGTCTTCGGGACAATAGGTGGCCGCGATGGTACTCCGCGCGAGGTACGGCGCGAGCTCGAACAGGTCCGGGGGTTCGACCATCTCGACCGTGGCCCCGAGCTCGGCCTGCTCGGCAGCGCTGCGCTCGAGCTTCTCCCGGCTTCGTGCGTCGTCGGCGACGCGAACACCTCCGCGCCTCTCGTACTCGACGTCGTGATCGAGCCGGGACGACATCTCCTGCCAGTCGGCGACCGCGTGCAGCGCCAGCGGGACCGACCCCGACCGCTTGTTCTGAACCGCCAGGGTCCCGGCGGTCGCTCCGGTCGCGCCGCGGCCCGGCTCGCCCTTTTCGACGCACAGGACGCGGGCCCCCCGGAGCGCCAGCTCGTGGCTCGCCGACAGTCCCATGACGCCCGCACCGACGACGCAGACATCGAAGCTCCGGTCCCGGGCGCTCATCTCGAAGCCCCGCCGGTGTCCGGGTCCCTTGCGGCACCTTCGGCCGCGCGCAGGGCCGATTCCGGGCCTCTCAGTGCCTGAAAGAGGTAGATCCCGAGCGTGAGCGCGAAGCCGACGAGGCCCCAGGCGCCGGTCGTCCATGGGTCCTGAGTGAGAGCGGCCATCCCGAAGGGCACCACCGCGGCGACGGCGAGCGCGCGAGCCGTCGACGATAGGGCGCCCATCAGGAAGGCCTCGCTCGCGACGATGATCATCAGTAGCGCCATGAGCCCGACGAGGCCGGAGAGCAAGACCTGCCACCAGCTGGCCGACAGCAGGTTCGAGTACGCGAACATGAAGGGCACGAGGTAGAGAGGCTTTGCCACCCGCAGGGACTCGAAGCCGGTGCGCATCGGCGGGCCGTCCGCGATCTGCGCGGCCACGAAGGCGGTCATGCAGATCGGCGGGGTAATCGTCGCACTCTGCGCGAACCAGAAGACGATCAGGTGGGCCCCCAGCAGCGTCATGCCGAGCTCCGTCAGCGCGGGCGCCCCGAGCGTGGAGACGATCACGTAGGCGCTGGTGATCGGCAGCCCCATCCCCAGGATCGACGAGAGCACCGCCACCATAAGGACCCCGAGCCCCATCGAGCCGCCGGCGAGCGAGACCAGGATCGAAGTCGTCTTGAGCATGAGCCCGGTGATGCCGATGACTCCGACGACGATCGCGGCGTTCGCCATAGTCGCCGAAAGCATCAGGGCGCCCCTCGTGGTCGCCTCGAGCGCCCGCAGGAAGTCTCGCAGCGACATCCGCGTCTCGGCACGCAGGTAGATCATCGCCCAGAGCATCACGACCGATGCCGAGGCCGCGTAGAAGGGGCTGTAGTTCTTCACCAGCAGGTAGATCAGGAATGCGAGGGGCAGGAGGAGGTGAAGACCGCGGCCGAGGACGGTCCACACGGTCCCGATCTCCTCGTCGTACTTCCCGAGCATCATGTTGCGCTTGCGCGCCTTGACGTGGACGTAGGCGTAGATGCTGGCAAAGAACAACACGGCGGGGACCAACGAGAACTTGAGGATGGTGATCAGCGGGATGCCGGTGATCTCCGACATGATGAAGACGCCGGCGCCCATCACCGGCGGCATCAGTGCGCCGCCGGCCCCGGCGGCCGTCTCCACGGCCCCGGCCTCCTCCGGCTTGAAGCCGATCCGCTTCATGAGGGGGATCGTGATCGTCCCGGTCGTTACCACGTTGGCGATCGTGCTACCCGTCACCGAGCCCATCAGCATGCTGCCGAAGACGGCCGCCTTGGCCGGGCCGCCGACGATCTTCCCCGCGGCGGCATATGTCAGGTCGCGAAACAGGAGATCGCCCCCGGAGAAGCGGAGGAAGGTACCGAACGTGAGGAAGACCATGAGGTAGGTCGCCATGACGCCGGTGACCTTGTTGAAGACCCCCTCGGGCACCAGGTAGAGGTGCTCGACGAGCAGCTCCACCGTCACGCCCTTGTGGCCGAGTACCCCGGGAATCAGCGGGCCGGCGAACGCGTAGACGATGAACACGGCCGCGATGACGCCGAGCGTCCAGCCCAGCGTCCTCCGGGTCGCCTCCATCACCAGCAGCACGGCGAGGATGCCGAACACGAGCTCGACGGTCGACAGGGGATCGACGTAGACGAGGCGCCACATGATGCGCTCGCGCTCGATCACGACCCAGGCGAAGACGACGAGGCTGATGGCGGCGAGCGCGAGGTCGAGGTAGGTGACGCGCCGCGACTCCCCCTTGCGTGACGGGTAGTAGAGGAAGATCAGGGGAATGGCGAAGGCGAGATGGCCCGCCCGCCGTGTCATCGCGTCGAGCGACCCGGTCAGCGCGACTGCGATCGTCAGCAGCGGCAGCAGGATCGCGACGACCCGCGCGACTCGCTCGAGTCCCCGCGGGACCTCGCGCTGCCCCCGTACCGAGACCTCACGAAAGACGTCGGTGGCGCTCTCGTCGATGCGAATGTCCGCGCTCACTCGATCCAACCCCGCTCCCGGTAGTATCGCTCGGCCCCGGGATGGAACGGCACGCCACCGCTGTCGGCCATCCGCTCCGGCTGCCAGTCGCGGAAGCCGGGGTGCACGTTGAGGAAGAACGACCGGTTCTCGGCGATCCCCTGGACGACGCTGTAGACGAGTCGATCGTCGACGTCAGCGGTGGTGAACACGGCGAACGACAGCCCCACCGTATCGACGATCTCCTCCTGCCCCGAGTAGGAGCCGGCGGGGATCGTGAGGGCGGGGACGGCCCACTTCTCGAACAGTGCGTTCCGCACCGGAGGATCGACGCTCAGCAGCCGCGACTCGCGGGAGAGCATCAACTCCGTGATCACCGAGGACGGCGCCAGCGTGTGCGAGACAAAGATCGAGATGTGCTGGTCACGGAAGAGGTCGGCGCGTTCGCCCGAGCCTGCGACCTCGATCCTGCCGCCTGAAGATCGGATCTGGTCGTAGCCGAGGCCGATCGCCTCCAGGGACTCCCGGAGAAGAAACTCCTCACCCGACCCCGGGGGACCCGTGCCGACGGCTATGGAGCCGGGCGGCAGGGTTGCGAGGTCGGAAACCCGCGTAAGCCCGAGATCGGCGGCCGCGCACACGTGCAGCTTGTTCCGCAGCAACGTGGCGACGTGCCGGAGCTCGGGGTAGGCCTCCCGGTACGGGGTCCTTCCTTCTCGGGCGGCACGCAGGAACGGCAGAAACGACAGCCCGAGATCGCCGGGCACGAGCCCGATCCGGGCCGGATTCGACACGCCGCCGGCCCCGGGGATCGCGGTGAGTGGGTGGCCCGGGTGGAAGACGTTCGCCTTCTCGGCGATCGCCGAACCGATCCGATACCAGCTGCTGCCAGTGTGCCCGGTGATCAGGTTCGTCCGCGGCAGCGCGTCCGGATTATCCGCCGAGCAGGTGCACGCGAGCGCCAGCGCGGCGACCACAGCGAGGCAATGCCAGCGAGCCGCTCCCGTACCGGTAGCCGAGTTGCAGATCGACGACATCTCGGAGTGTCCTGTCTTCGCGCCAGCTTTGGAAGCTGTCGATCAAGAGCCGGCGACGGCGTGTGCCAACCGGCAGGCCTCCTTCCTGTGGCCAGCGACGCGTGGCCTGTCCCTGGCCCCCGACAGGAAGATACCGCTAGATGGCTGAGAGATCAGAACTCGAGCCGCACGCCGAGCCTCATGGTGCGCGGGAAGACGATCTCGCCCGGCACCCCGAAGTCACGGTCGGTGATCAACACGTCCTCGAGGAAGTTCTCGTAATCGGCGTTGGTCAGGTTCTGGACGTCGAGGATGAGCCCCAGGAAGCCAACTTCGCCGAGGCGGAGTCGCTTCTCGGCGCGGAGGTCGAACGTGTGCCGCGCGGACAGGCGGTCCTCGCCAGGCGCCTTGCCCCGTACGTCGATCCGCCTCTCGACCTGGATCAGATCGGAGTCGGCCGGCGTGAAGCGGACCTCCGGCCCGAGGACGCCTCTGGACTGCTGGAACGGGATGCCGCTCTGGCCGGTGTACGAGAAACTGAAGAAGACGTCCCACGGGGCCATCCAGGTACCCGAGAGCTTGAGCGAATGCCGGCGGTCGAGGGTCGTCGCGCCGAATCCGTTGACGAACTTGTTGGGGTTGCTGAATAGCGCGCTTCCCCATGTCCGATGGTGGGTGCCCTTGTTGCCCTCGGCCTTCGAGAGCGTATACGAGCCGTACAGCTGCCATCGGTCCCTCATCCGCTTTTCGATGACGAACTGCAAGCCCTTGTAGTTGCGCTGGAGGTCGGGGCAGAAGCTGCACAGGTTCGAGCCCGGGTTCGTGACGAGGAACGCCGCCGGCACCTGCGTATAGGCGGGGTCCAACGCGTAGATCGTCATCGGATCACCCGTGATCGCGTTCGTCACGCTGACCGGGTTGTAGGCCTCGTCGAAGGGGCGCGACGCGTCGATCCTCTCTACCTGGTCGAACTCCTTCCGGTAGATGCCCGTTACGCTTACGCGGACCTCGTCGCCGAGTTGGTGGTCGAGCCCGAGCGTAAAGGTGTGCCAGTACGGGGCAGAAAGATCCGGATCGACGCCGAACTGAGATGTTTCGGTCGTGTCCCGGATCAGGCTGCCCTCCTCGCCGAACTCAAAGACCATGTCGCCGTTCAGGTCATTCCACGTGTACGTCTTCGCGCCCTCGGCGAAGTCGGCGACGCCGCTGTACTGGAACGGGAAGATGGGGCTGTAGTAGCGGCCGAAGCTCGCCTTCAGCGCCGTCCGCTGCCCGTCTCCGAGCGCGTAGACGGCGCCGAACCGCGGTGACCACGTGCTGATGTCGACCAGGCCCTCCCGCGGGAACTCCTCCCGCTCGAACAGCTGGTTGTTGCCACCCGTGAATCCCTCCGGAATCCACAGGGACTGGCGCTCGAAGCGCAGGCCGAGGTTCAGCGTGAGCCGGTCGTTGACGGTCCACGCATCTTGCAGGTAGAGAGCGCTGGTGCCGTTGTCGCCTCGCAGGGTGACCGGGTAGTTGCCGATCTCCACCCGGTAGGGCTCGCCGTCGAACAGCTGCTGCTGGATGCCACCACCCTGGAACTCGCGGATCTCGTCGGCCCAGCGATGCACGTACTCGGCGCCCGCCTTGATGTCGTGGGAGCCGCCGAGGAAGAAGTCCTCGGTGTAGTGGGAGATGTCGCCCTTGACCTGGTAGCTGTTGCGATAGCCCGGCTTGACGATGTCGCGGTACCAGCCGCCAAATCGATCACCGGTCGACTGGTCCTCGTAGCCTAGCTCGTCGGCCCCGGCGTTGGGGAAGTCCTGGATTCGCTCCAGGCGATTGTAGTTGCCCTTGAGCTCGACGATGGTATTGGCCCCGAAGGTGCTCGTGAGCGTTCCAGAGATGATGTCGTTGGTGACGTCCTGGCCGCGATAGACCTTGTCGTCGAGCAAGGTCGACGACGGGATGAACGGGTAGTCGTTCCGTTTCCGGTGCTGGTAGAAGATCTTCGCGGTGTGGTCACGGCCGAGCTGGCCGGTGACCTTCCCGAAAAGGTTGTTCTGGGTCGCGGTGATCGGATCACGGAATTGGATCCGCGTCTCCTCGATGTCCTTCCGGTCGTAGCTGCCGAAGAACCAGGCCCGGTTGCGGACGATCGGACCGCCAAGCGTCACGCCGTAGTTGTGGTCCTTATCGAGCTTCTGCGGACGCGAGACTCCCTGCGCCTCGAGGTCGGCGCCGATGTTGTTGGCCTGGAACCCGCCGTCAACGAAGTAGGCGTACGCGGACCCGGAGAAGCGGTTGCCGCCGGACTTCGTCACGATGTTTACGACGCCGCTGGCACCGCCGCCGTACTCGGCGGGGATCCCAGACGTTACGACCTGGACCTCCTGGATCGTGTCGTAGGCGACGTCGGTGTTCGGGTAGCCGAGTACCGAGCTGCTGATGTTGGCGCCCTCGAGGTTGGCCTGGTTGTCCTTCGAGCTGCCGCCGTTGATCGAGCTCGCTCCCGGGGTAATCTGCCGGTACTGCCCGTCTTCGACTCCCGGCATCTTGTGGTAGATGTCGACGAAGACTCGGCTTGTCGGGATGTTCCGAATCAACTGCTCGCCCATCGTCTCGAGCGTCTGAGCCTGCTTGATGTCGATGAGCGGCGCGCGACCGGAGACCGTGATGAGCTCCTCGACTCCGGAGATTTGCAGCTCGAGATTGACGGTGGTTGTCGCGCCGGCGCGAACGACGAGGTCCTCATGACGAATCGTCGCGAAGCCCGACAGCTCGGCGATGACCACGTACTGGCCCGGAAGTAGGTTCACGAACCGGTAGTTGCCGTTGGGCCCGGTCGCCCCGGCTCGCGTCTCGGTAATGAGCTGCGAGCTCTCAATCGTCACCGTGACACCCGGGAGCGGGGCTCCGTCGGGATCCTCGATCGTGCCGGAGATCGTGCCGGTGACCGCCTGCGCGAGTGCCGGGGGCGCATGAGCTACGAACAAGGCCGCGACAACGGCCATGCCCGTCAGCAGAATCCAGTGTTTGCGGAACGTCGTCATGTTGATCCTCCTCCCCTGTTGGGGGGCTTGCGTGGACTCGATGGCGCGCCTCATCGGTTGGACCGGGTTCGCGTTGCCTCTTCGGGAATGGGGGCGCGGTCCCAAAGATGGGCCACGTCGTCATCCAATCCGGCCATTTCCCACCGGGCCAGGGCGAGCGGGATCCTCCCGGTGGCGAGCAGATCGTCGTGGAAGGTACGGAAGTCGAAGTCGTCGCCGAGCTGCCGCATGCGAACGCGCATGAGCTTGAAGATCTCGAACTTGCCGACCTGGTAGGTCAGGACCTGGGCCGGGCGCGTGTACTTCCGCCAGAGCTCGTGCTTCCTCGCCACGTAGGGCTCCATCCAGGGTGTCGTCTCCATCATGTAGGTGACGACCTCTTCCGGGCTCATCGAGCCGTCGGCGAACTTCACGGCGATGTGAACCCTTTCGGCCCGCATGATTGAGAGGCCGTGCATCAATTCCCTGATGAGGTCGCCGCGGACGAACGGGAACTTCGTTTGTAGCTGAACCTCCTCGATGTAGTTCGCCCACGCGTCGCCGCGGGTGTTGTGCGGACGCCGGATTTTGCAGGTCAGGTGGTCGGTGACGATCCCCTCGAAGTTGTGACCCATGTAGTGGGAGTGGGGGTGGTTCGTTCCCGGATCGATCCGGTGGCCGAGGTTCCAGTAGATGTCCGTGTACCAGCTGTCGGGCTCGACGAGGAACTCACGCTCGAAGTCCTCGGGTCGGTCCTCCACCGGGAACGACATGAAGCCGAACGGATCGATGTAGTAGCCGAGATTCTCGCCGTGACGCATCGGGCCGATGTAGTCCGGACGCGTGAAGAACTCGATCTCCTCGGCCCACAGGCGCGACAGGACATCGGTCGCGTCGTTCCACTCCGTGTACTCGGCGTTGGAATTCGCCTTGCGCGACGGCGGGTCGGACGCGACGCCGCCCGGGCGAGGCAGGTCCTTGTTGTTCTGTCGTTCGAACTGCAGGAAGGCCCAGTTGCGCAGCCGTTCGGACTCCGCCTGCTGCAACAGCTGCTCGTTGTCGTACGGATAGACGTAGACGTTCTGAACCAACCACTCGAAGGCGGGGGCGCCGATCGCGTAGGGCGCGGTCATGTCGTCACGGGCCTCGAGCAGCCAGTCGCGGTAGCCGCCGAGGGAGGTCGCCGCGACGTCCGCAGCCTCGGCAAGGGCGGAGGTGTGCGAGTCCGGCACGCGCGGTGTGAGGATTTCCACGAGCTGCCGGTACTTCGACCCGATGTCCTCGAGGCGCTCGATGGCCACGTCTGCCATCTCCGGCACGCCCTCGATGAGCCCCTCGCGAGCCCGGTCGACGATCTCGGGCGTGCGCCGCATCGCCGCGACAATCCCGTCGGTACGCTGATCGTCGTACGGGACCTGCACCCCGTCACCGTCGACATAGCGGCCCCCGATGTAGCGGGTCACTCCCCCGATGGCCTGGTTGACGTAGAAGTCGGGATTGCGCGTCGGCTGCCGGATGACCCGGAGCTGGAAGTCCTGGTGATCCATCTCGATCTGCAGGACGAGGTAGTCGATGCGGTCGTGAACCGACCACGCGCTCGGGTCGATGGCGGCGAGCCTCGCCTTGAAATCAGCCAGCCCCTCGACGCGTTCACGGTCGAGTGCGACGTAGTCTGGCGTTCCCGAGTGAGGCTCTGCTCCCCACGCTCGATACTCCTGGGCGAGGATCACCAGCTCCGCCGGGTGCTCCATATCCTGAGGAATAGCGGCCGAGACAGTCGCGCCCGGCAGGCGGGCAAACGACAGCAACATCGCGATCGCGATCGTTGCCTTAGCCATCCACTTCAGCATGGTCCCTCCATGTTTGTGTGGTGCGCACGCACTGCGGCCTCGCCTAGAGCACCGGGGTGCGCACATCAGCCACGAAGGCAGTCCGGGTTCGAACGCCCGGTATGAGCGGGCACTCCCGGGAGAGATTCGATGGATGGGGCCCGACGAGACAAGATCGGTGATTGTGTGCGGGAGTGCCAGCAAGACGTCTCGGCTGGTAGCGTGGCGAGTGGGTCGGCGGGCCGACGCACCTGCCGCGCCCCGGCTGAATTAGCCGTGAAATGTCACGCCGCGGAGCGGTCGACGAGCCGGCTCTCGATAGCCTCTGGACCTGCCGTCGGTGGAGCGTCATACAATCCCGCCTCTTAGGGGGATTTCACTTCTCGTCTGGCTCTTCTCATCATTGTCGTCACGCACATCTGGCGAAACCTATTGGCTGCCGGAGCCCGATGTCCAATTAATGTCGCTGTTGAGCGCATAAGCCCGTGCTAAGACCCTGAAAACCCGAAGGCGTGGGCCGAGATTGGGGTATCGCCCGGGCACTGGAGGATTAGCGCTACTTCTGCCGGTATAAGTAGCGCTGGGCATCGCCAAGGAACGCGGACGCCCGCCCCGGGCGTCGCTGCCGGGCATCTCCAGATACCGCAGCGGCCAGATCGCTTGCCGAAGAGCAGCGCCGCGAGAGCCCTTGGTCACCAGGGACGGCTAGGGTCCACGGAAGCACCTTCAGGAGCCTCGCCCCAGCATCAAGCGTCCCCCACCGCTTGCCCGAACCCGTGAGGTTCCGCTGTCGATCGTTAGATGGCTGTTAGATGCTGGGCCTAGACACGGAAAGCCCCGGTGGCACGAAAGGGAGATAATCCCTTTGCCACCAGGGCTTTCCTGAAGTAGCGGGGGTAGGATTTGAACCTACGACCTTCGGGTTATGAGCCCGACGAGCTACCGAACTGCTCCACCCCGCATCCAGGAAAAAAGACGGTACGACAGGCTCCAGGGGTCGTCAAGCGCGCCTGCAGGACGGCCCGTTGACTCGGCATCAGCGCATTGGTGCTACGAGTGGTTCGCCTCCACCAGCAGCTCGATCTGGACGTCGCCACCGACGATGGCGGTCTCCGCCCAGGAGCCCACACCCACACCGAACTCCGTGCGATCGATGGTCAGGCTCGCCTGGAAGCTGGCAGCCTCGGTAATGCCGCCCATCATGTCGCGCATCGGCTCAGGGATGGGCTGCACGCCAAGCAGCTTGATCGGCAGCTCGACCTGCCGCGCGACGCCCTTGATTGTCAGCGTGCCGGCGGCCACCAGGTTCGTGGCATCGACCTTCTTGACCCAGTCGCTGCGGAACGTGATGTAGGGATGCGCTTCGGCTTCGAACCAGTCGCCGGAGCGCAAATGGTTGTCGCGGCGCTCGTTCCCGGTGCTCACCGAGACAACGGCGATCTTCGCCTCCACGTAGCTGTTGCCCGGATTGTCGGAATCGAAGGACAGCTCGATCTCGTAGTCGGTGAACGATCCGCTGATCGGCGTGAAGAAATGCCGTACCTTGAAGCCGACCGCTGTATGGGCACCATCGACGTCCCAGGTGCGTGCATCGAGTCCAGCGGCAGCGTGGCCGATGGACGGAGCGGCCATGAGACTGACCAGGGCGGTGAGAAGAAGGAGCTTTCGCATTGCTGACCTTGCCTCGGGAGCTAGAGTGAAAGGCTCCTCGCGGCAAACGCTTGTCGGTACCGCGAGGCTGAGCGCGTGTGGCACTCGCACGTTTGTTCGCCGCGTCCCGACAGGTGGTTACAGTCGGGGGGGCCCCAGAGCGGTCAAGACTGTGGGGCAGGTCACGGTCACGCCGCGCCGCGCCGCGCCGCGCCGCCAGAGCTAGCTCTCGGTCACCACATCTCGCGCAGCTTGGCGCCCACATCGGCCACTACCCCACCGACCGCCACATCACCCTCGGCCTCCTCCCCACCAGGAGCGAGACGCGCGAAGTGATCGCGGGTCTCCACCGGCAGGAACCGGCTGAGCGGAGCGTACACATGGCGACCGCCTAGTCGACGCTGATGCGTCACGTAAGAGCGCAACGGATGGATCAGGTGGAGCTCGCGCTCGGCACGCGTCATGGCCACGTACAGCAACCGTCGCTCCTCGTCGATCTCCTCGGCGGTGCCGGTTGCCATGTCGGAGGGAATGCAACCGTCGACGACGTTGAGCAGGTGCACACTGTCCCACTCCTGACCCTTCGCCGAGTGGATCGTCGACAGCACCAGGTAGTCCTCATCCAGATGGGGTGGTCCGGCGTGGTCGCCGCTCGCTTGTGGGGGGTCGATGATGAGCTCACTGAGGAATCGCTCGCGATTCGGATAACGGCCGGCGATGTGCTCCAGTTGCTCCAGATCACCGGCCCGAACGACCGGTGCCTCGTAGAGCGCTTCGAGGTAGGGCTCGTACCAAGCCCGGGCGCGGCCGACGTCGCCCGGCCACTGGGCAGCAGCGCCCCCCAGCCCGACCAACAGCTCGGCAAGCGCAGCAAACTCCTGGCGCGCGGCAGGCGGAACCTGGCATCCGCTCAGCGACTCCCAGCTGCCGTTGGCGTCGTCGAGGTGATCGATCAGCCGCCGGGCGGTCCCGGGGCCGACGGCCGACAGCAGCTGCAGCACCCGGAATGCCGCCGGGCTGTCGCGCGAGTTCTGCGCCCAACGCAGCACGGCAAGCAGGTCCTTGACGTGCGCCGCCTCGAGGAACTTCAGGCCACCGTACTTGACGAACGGGATGTTGCGGCGGGCCAGCTCCACCTCGAGCAGATCACTATGGTGAGAGGTACGAAACAGCACCGCCTGCCGCCTCAGTGGCACCCCTTCTTCGCGCGTCGCCAGGATCTCCTCGACCACGTACTGCGCCTGCCCGTTCTCATCTTCCACAGCCACCAACCGCGGCAGCTGGTCGGAGGCTTTGTCGCTGAACAGATCCTTGGTATAGCGCTCGCTGGCCTGTGCGATCACCGCATTGGCGGCCTCCAGAATCGGCTGCGTAGATCGATAGTTCTGCTCCAGGGTGACGACTTTGGCGGGGGGCTCGAACCGGGTCGGGAAGTCGAGGATGTTGCGCACCGTCGCGGCGCGAAACGCGTAGATGGCCTGCGCATCGTCACCCACTACCGTGATGCCGTCGCCGCGCGGACGCATCGCCAGGAGGATCTGTGCCTGCAGGCAATTGGTGTCCTGGTACTCGTCCACCAGCACGTGATCGAAGAGCTCGGCTACATGCGCGGCGATTTCCTTCTCCTGCATCATGTGGGCCCAGTACAGCAGCAGGTCGTCGTAGTCGAGAATGGCGCGCTCCTGCTTGAGCTCGACGTAGGCCCGGAAGAGCTTGCGCAAAGACTCCTCCCACTCCGCGCACCATGGGTAGTACCTCCCGAGTACCTCGTCGAGCTGCTGTTCACTGTTCACCGTGCGCGAGTACACCGACATACAGGTGCCCTTGCGCGGGAATCGCTTGGCGCGCTCCGCCAACCCGAGGCGGCCGCGCTCCAGATTGAGCAGATCCTCCGAGTCGGAGCGGTCCATCACCGTGAACGATTCGGGCAGTCCTACCGCCGGTCCGAAACGACGCAGCAGGCGACTGGCCACCGCATGGAACGTTCCCGCCCATTGCAGCGACGTCGGCGTCGATCGATTCCGACGCCCGTCCGCGTTGGCGCCGCGCGTTGCAGCCAGGACGATCCGTTCGGCCCGACGACGCATCTCCTGCGCCGCCCGGCGGCTGAACGTCAACAGCAGCACCCGCCGCGGATCGGCGCCGCGAACAATCAACTCGGCAACGCGGTGCGCCAGGGTCAGGGTCTTTCCGGATCCGGCACCTGCGATGACCAGCAATGGGGGCGTCGCACGCAGGTCGCCATCGAGCCCGTACAGAACCGCGCGTCGCTGTGCCTCGTTGAGCTTCTCCAGGTGCGACGACGGAGCGCTGCTCCCCTCCTCCATCCAGGCATGCTACAACACGCTTCGGCGGCATCGTGGGGGCTGGTGGCCAACCGACGGGACGGTCGTCCCGCCCATTTCTACATGGGCCCGTCGGCGGGTCGGAGGCCCGTACTCAATGCCCGACAAACACGTCGGTGTGCCAACGCACCAGGGCGCCGGCCTCTACCTCCACGTGCCTTTCTGCACGCGCGTCTGCCCCTACTGCGATTTCGCCGTGCGTACCGGTAGCGCGCGCCGACAGGCGCGCTTCGTCGACCACCTCATCGACGAGATGGAGCACTACGCCGAGTGGACGCGGGTGATCGATACCGTCTATGTGGGCGGCGGTACTCCCTCGAGCCTTGACCCCGAGCAGCTAGCGAGGGTGCTCGAGCGCGCCAACAGGCAACTACCCGTGCACGCGGACGCGTTCTACACGCTCGAAGCCAACCCCGAAGATGTCGGCGCCGATTCGGCCGCCGCCTGGCGCGACCTGGGCTTTGACGGAATCAATCTGGGCACGCAGTCGTTCGACGATGCCGAGCTCACCTTCCTGGGCCGGAGCCATACTGCCGCCGAATCCGCCCGCAGCGTCGAGGTGGCGCTCGATGCTGGATTCGAGTCGGTGTCTGTCGACCTGATCTTCGGTCTGCCCGATCAAAGCGCCGACACCTGGCGCGCCAACTTGGAACGCGCCGTCGCTCTCCAACCGGGCCACGTCTCCTGCTACCAGCTCACCCTCCACAAGGGGACGCCGCTCCATCGGCGCTGGCGGCGCGGCGAGCTCCACGAGTTGCCCGACGCCGAGCAAGCAGAGCTCTACTTGCTAGCGCACGAGATACTCGCCGATGCCGGCTATCTCGCCTACGAGGTATCGAACTTCGCGCGCGCGCCGCGCTACGAATCACGACACAATCGCAAGTACTGGGACCACACTCCGTACTTGGGTCTGGGCCCCTCGGCACACTCTTTCAACGGCGAGCGCAGTCGCTGGTGGAATGTGCGGCAGCTCAACGACTGGGAGGCGGCCATCGGCCGCGGTGAGCGCCCGCTCGCCGGATCGGAGAGACTGCGCCATGAGGACCTTGCTCTGGAGGCCGTCATGCTGGGACTGCGCACGCGCGCCGGGCTCGATTGCGATGCCGTACAAGAGCGTTGGAAGACCGACGTGTGGACACCGAACGAGGACACGTTTGCCGGCTTCGCCGCCGACGGCCTGGTTCGCGTGAGCGGCCGTTGTGTGCAGCCAAC
Organism: Acidobacteriota bacterium; assembly: GCA_036012155.1. GTDB lineage: Bacteria > Acidobacteriota > UBA890 > UBA890 > WLXD01 > DASCOT01. The sequence continues at coordinate 18,658 of DASCOT010000203.1, read as the reverse complement.
GCCCCGCGGCATGGCGCTCGCCGACCACCTGGCGCGCACTGTGACGATCCTGCCGGCCTGACCGAGCCCACGACCAATGTCTCGCATGCAAACCGGGCTGACCGGCCGGACGATCGCCACCACATGGTGGCCGCTGGCGCTCAGTTGGCTGTTCATGGCGCTCGAGCTACCCGTGGTCAGTGCTGGCCTGGCACGGCTGCCCGACCCGGAAGTCCAGCTGGCCGCCTACGGCGGTGTGGTGATGGCGTTGCTGCTGCTGGTCGAGTCGCCGATCATCATGCTGCTGGCAGCATCCACCGCGCTGTCGCGCGACGGCGCCAGCTACCTCTCGCTGCGCGGCTTCATGCACCGATTGAGCGCCGGCCTGACGTTGCTGCAGCTGGTGCTGGCAACTACGCCGCTCTACGACTTCGTGGTCACACGGTTGATCGCCGTTCCCGAGGCGGTGGTCGAGCCCGCGCGGATCGGGCTGCTGATCGCCCTGCCGTGGGCCTGGACGATCGCCTACCGTCGATTCAATCAGGGCATCCTCATCCGGCACGGCGCCTCCCGCGCGGTCGGTGTGGGAACCCTGTTGCGGCTCACCGCCAATGTCGTCGTGCTGGGCGCCGGACTCGGGCTCTACCGGGTGGCGCCACACCTCACGCCCTCCGGGGTAGCGCTCGGCACCAGTGCCGTTCTCGCCGGCGTCGTTGCCGAGGCAGCCTTCGTCCGCTGGCGGGTTACTCCGATTCTTCAGCAGAACTTCGACCTCGACTCGCCGTCGGGCGAGGGCATCGCGCTCGGCGAGCTACTGCGCTTCTACGTGCCGCTGGCGTTGACCTCGCTGCTGGCGCTGATCATGCAACCGATCGGCAGCGCCGCGGTGAGTCGCATGCCGCTGCCGCTACCTTCGTTGGCGGCCTGGCCGATAGTCATCGGCGTGGTGTTCCTCTTGCGGAGCCCGGGCACGGCGTACAAGGAGGTGGTCGTCGCGCTGCTCGATCGACCCGACCCGGAACCCGCGTTGCGTCGCTTCACCCTGTGGCTGGTGCTGATCAGCCTGGGATTGTCGCTGCTGGCGTTCACGCCGCTGGCCAACTTCCTTCTCGTGCACCTTTCTGGCCTGACGCCCGAGCTCGCGACGCTGGCCGGCAACGGGCTCAAGATCGCGGTGCTGCTTCCCGCCGTGGGCGTGCTTCAGAACCGCTACGTCGGCGTGCTGGTGCATCGACGCAGGACCCGCCCGATCACCGAATCGATGGTCGCCTTCCTGTCGATCTCGATCGCCGGTCTGATTGTCGGCGTGCGATGGGGTGAGGTGCCGGGAGTCTACGTCGCGTACGCGGCGTTCACCGCCGGGCACCTAGCACAGCTTTACTGGGTTCGACGAGCGGCCCATCGGACGGCTGCCGCCCCGTAACCTTGCCAGCGTTTCGCAGGCGGTGGTGGAATCGTGGCTGGCCTGCTAGCGGAGCGCTCCGGCTTCGGTCGGCGCCACGCGTGCGCCGCGCGGCTGCGGCGGCTTGCCGCTGGCGACGAGCTGATCGTACTCGCGTCCGATGGCGTACGCAGCATAGAGCCACGCCAGCACCAGAAGCATCACGAGCATCGAGAAGCCACTGACTGTGAGGCCCAGGGTGGTACCGACGAATATGAGTCCGGCGGCGAGCACGTCTCCCGCACGCTGGCTGAAGGAGTCGGTTACCTGCTTGGCCTTGTATTTCTGCTCGCGTGTAGTCGGCAGGAAGAGCATGGCGCGCAGCGTGTTGTAGAGCGAGTAGTCGGTGGCGTTCTCCACGGTCTTGCTCCAGCGAACCACCGCCAACGCCGGCACCATGGCAATCAGTCCGTAGGCGCCGAGCGAATAGAGCGGCAGCAGCAGCAGGCCCCAGCGGAGCCCCAGATACTTGACCACGCGCGAGGTGACGAAGAGCTGGATCACCAGGCTCACCGTATTCATGACCGCGAAGAAACTGGCGTAGTAGCCGCCGATGTACTGGCCTACGGAAAGCTCGCCACCGGCAGCGACCGCCGCCTGTGCCGCCTCGGAGAAGGTGCGGCCGAGGATGTAGCCACCGAGCGTATTGACCCAATTCAGGAACAGCACCAGGACGCCGATGAGCAGCAGATACCGCGTGCGCCAAACGAGCTGGAACGCCGACAGCCCGCTCCCGGGAGCTTCGTAGTCCTCGACCACCTCGCCGCGCTTCTTGGCCTCGTAGAGCTGCCGCTCGCGCTCGGCTAGCTCCTCCAGCTCTTCGATCGTCTTGGGAGCCTGGAAGGCGCCGGTGGCGGCAATCGTCGCCGTGGTCTTGATGTCGGGCACCCCTGCCTCGCGAACAGCGCGCTCGCGCGTGTCGACGTAGTTGGTGATCAGCAGCCCGAGGAGCAAGATCACCGCCGACATGATCATCGGAACGTACAGGCCGAAGGGCTCGATCAGCCCACCGACAAACGTCGCACCGACCGAGGCGCCGACCGCGACAATCGGGAATAGCCGCTCGCCCTCGTCGCGCTGGTAGATATCGTTGGCGAACGCTCAGAACTGCGCCACGATCATCACGTTGAAAATGCTGCCGAAGATGAAGAACGGTATGCCGATGCCAACGCCAGCCATGCCGGCGAGGGCGAACGCGACCAGCAGCCCGCCGATGATCCAGGTGACCAGGCTGATCAGGCGGCGGCGCGGGAAACGGTCGGCCAGCCTGCCGTAGGCAGGAACGAGCAGTGCCAGGACGGCGACGTTGGCAAGCTGCAGATAGGCCGGCATCTCCGGGCCCCACTCGGCCGTGACGATGCCGTCGCGCATCGGCCGGATCATGTAGTAGGAGCCCAGGATGACGAAGACATTGCTGGCCAGCAGCACGGCGGTGACTCCCTCGCCGGCGCGCACATCGGTAAACAGCCGTAGGAAACGATCGAGCGCGCTGCCTTGTTGGCTACGGGCCACGCGACCCTCCGGGGTCAGCGGCCGAGGCGTCGTTGCCGCTGGCTGTAGGCGCGCAGCGCGCGGTACAGGTCGATGCGGCGGAACGCTGGCCAGTAGGTGTCGCTGAAGTAAAACTCCGAGTAGGCGCTCTGCCACAGCAGGAAGCCGCTGAGCCTCACCTCACCGCTGGTGCGCAGGATCAGGTCGGGCTCGGGCTGGCCGGAGGTATACAGAAAGCGCTCGATCGACGCGTCATCGAACTCGCTCGCCATCTGCGTAAGATCGCCGCCGCGGTCCGCCTGGTCCCGCAGGTAGGCGCGGAACGCCTCGGTGATCTCCTGGCGCCCCCCGTAGGCCATGGCGATGTTGAGCTTGAAGCGATCGTAATGGCGGGTGGCATGCTCTACCTCCTCGATCGCCGTCTGCAGGCTCTCGGGCAACAGCTCCGTCTTGCCGATGTAGCGAATCCGTATCTCGCTCTCGTGAACGTCGGGGCTATCGATAAGCTCACGTGTGCGCTCTTCGAACAGCGCCAGCAAATCAGCAACCTCGGCCTCGGCGCGCTGGAAGTTGTCCAGCGAGAAGCTCCAGACGCTGACCACCGGTATGCCCAGCTCCTGACACCAGCGCAACACCTCGCGGAGCTTTTCGGCGCCCCGCGCGTGTCCGAACAGCACACGTCGGCGACCAAAGTCGCGGGCGAACCGACGGTTGCCGTCCATGATGATGCCGATGTGCCGAGGCAGGGTCCAGGTATGGGCCTCGGCCCCCAAACGGCGTTCGTAGAGGGCATAGAACGGCAACTTGATAAGTTGCTTGGCGGCCCGCCACAGTCCCGGAACTAAGCCAGCGGCCGGCTCCGCCGAGGCTCGCTCGGGTTGGGCCTCGGCCGGCGCACGGGGGCTCGTCGATTCCAAAGCAGCAACGTCCTGGGAGGGCGTGGGGTTGCTCCAGGCTGCAAGCAGGCGACGCCGCGCTGGGACGCGGCTCGACGGGATTGTACCTCAGCGCGGGCGGCGATCGGCGCCTACTCTACCGGGTAGTACCAAACCCGCCTGATTTGGCCATCGCGAATCTCGTAGACCGCCAGCGAAGCCTGTGAGACCTCCTCGCCGCCGCGCAACCAATATGCGCGCTCGCGTACAGCAGCGAATCGTCCAACGTTGAGTCGCTCCTCGATCTCCGCCCGGGCGCCGGGCACCGACGCAAAATAGGGCTCCATCGAGCGGCGAAACTCCTCGCGGCCACGCAGCTCCACGCGCGTCATGTCGGGGTCCACCGCGAACCACGCGAAGTCCTCTGCGAGATTGGCCACCATGGCATTGACGTCGTGCGCGTTGAACGCTGCCAGCTGTGCATCGATCAACGCGAACGCGTCGGCCGGGGCGGCTGCCGGATCGGCCTCCTGCCCGGCTGGCTCGTGCGCCTCCTGCCAGCCGGTACCGACCGGCTTCACGGGCCGTGCGACGACCCCGGTCGCCACGAGAATCATCAGCACCCCCACCGAAAGTGCGCGACGCATCATGGCCTCCATTGCGGCTGCAAGCGGTGGCGCGCCATCGCGGCCAGCCGTGCAGCAAGAGTGTTCAGTCAGAGGTTCACACTTCAACACGTCACGCAATACTTCCGCCACGGGCTGCTAGTGCGATCCGCCCTCTTAACGTACCCTGTTGCGACGTTGTTCACGCACTCTGGCGGGGAGCGGGCGCGGTACCAAACAACGCGGTCCGGACCTCCAGTTGTACCCTCAGGCGCGCCCCCGATACGGGGCTAGGAGGGATCGTGCGTGTTCCCTACGAGGATCCGAGGCGATGCAGGAACTACCCCAAGTAAAGCTGGCGCCGCCGGAAGGCGGCCTGGGAATTTTGACCGTCGGAATCGGCGCGGTCTCGACCACCTTCATTGCCGGTGTGCTTGCTGTCCGCAGGGGCCTGGCGCAACCGGTCGGCTCCCTGTCGCAGATGGGAACGATCCGCCTCGGCAAGCGCACCGAGGGGCGCGTCCCCAAGATCAAGGAGTTCGTGGGTCTGGCCGAGCTCGACGACCTGCGATTCGGCGGCTGGGACATCTTCGAGGACAACGCCTACGAGGCGGCAATGAACGCCGGCGCCCTCAACAAGGAAGACCTCGACAAGGTTCGCGACGAGCTCGAATCGATCAGGCCGATGAAGGCCGTCTTCGACCAGCGCTACGTGAAGAAGCTGACCGGCACCTGGGTGAAGTCCGGCGGCACCCGTTGGGATCACGCCGAGGAGATCATGGCCGACATCCGGGCGTTCAAGAAGGCGCACGGAGTCGACCGGGTTGTGATGATCTGGTGCGCCAGCACGGAGGTCTTCCTGGAGCCCAGCGCCGTTCACCAGTCGCTGGAAGCATTCGAAGAGGGGTTGAAGAACGACGACGAAGCGATCCCGCCGAGCATGGTCTACGCGTATGCCGCCCTGAAGATGGGCGTCCCCTACGCCAACGGGGCACCGAACCTCAATATCGACGTCCCGGCGCTCGCGGAACTGGCGAAGCAATCCCAGACGCCGATCGCCGGCAAGGACTTCAAGACCGGCCAGACACTGATGAAGACGATCCTGGCACCGGGCCTCAAGGCGCGGTTGCTGGGAGTCAGCGGCTGGTTCTCGACCAACATCCTCGGCAACCGCGACGGCGAGGTGCTCGACGACCCGGGCTCGTTCAAGACCAAGGAAGAGAGCAAGCTCGGCGCGCTCGAGTACATTCTGCAGCCCGACGTATACCCCGACCTCTACGACGACATCTACCACAAGGTGCGGATCAACTACTATCCGCCGCGCGGCGACAACAAGGAGGGGTGGGACAACATCGACATCTTCGGGTGGCTCGGCTACCCGATGCAGATCAAGATCGATTTCCTGTGCCGCGACAGCATCCTGGCGGCGCCGATCGTTCTCGATCTGGCGCTCTTCCTCGACCTCGCCAAGCGCGCCGGCTTCTCTGGAATCCAGGAGTGGCTATCGTTCTACTTCAAGGCGCCGATGACGCTGCCCGAGCTGTACCCGGAGCACGACATCTTCATCCAGCTGATGAAGCTGAAGAACACCCTGCGCTACATGAAGGACGAGGATCAAATAACCCACCTGGGCGCCGACTACTACGAGGGCTATCGCTAGCCGGGGTCGAGCGAGCGGATCGCCTGGCTCTATTGGCCGGCGGAGACAGCAGAGTCGACCGTGGCCGGTAGCTGCAGCCGGTAGCGCACGATCACCGTACGCCCTGAACGGTGTTCCACCCGGTAGACGTGCTCCCCTCGATAGGCATCCCAGCCCTGGAACGGCAATGTCCCGTTGCCGATCAGCTCACCGTCGCGGCTGTATACGTCGACAGGGAACTCGGTAGCCTGCGTGTCGACCACGAACGGGAAGACGAATAGCCTGCCCCGGTCGTCCGTCTCGATGCCGGCCAGCGCCGGGAAATGGTCCGGCCAGATCACGTCCGCGTCCTCTGCCAGGTTGGCGGCCATGGCACGCCCGGCGCGCTCGGTGCGCCCGTTGGTCTTGGCAACCATGTGCTCGGGAATCGGGATGCGCGACCAGGGAGCATCCAACACCCAGGCAACGTCGGTGTTCAGATCAAACGCCACGACCTCATAGGTGGCGCCGGCAGTCGCGTATACGCGATCGCCTCCCACCGCGAATGCCTCCTTGGGCCACAGATGGCTCGGCCCGGCGCGGCGCCCCTCGGGTCTCGGAAATACCGTGAAACGAGCCGCTTCGCTGCCGTCCTCGGCAATCAGCGCCAGCACTCCGCCATAGAGCTCGTAGATCACGGTTCGCCCGTCACCAAGCGGATGTGGAAATGCCACCCCCGCAACTGTCTCGACGGCGCGGAAGCGGCTGCCGTCGGGAGCGAAAACCGACAGGCGGCCCGGAGCAGATAGGTCCGCCGACCACTGGGCGATAGCCAACCGATCTCCCGATGCACCGATCGTGATGAGGCCATCAAGCGGGGCAGCGTCCAGCTCTGCCTCCGCCAGACTCCAATCGCCATCGGCAACTCCCTCGGCCGAGAGCGCTCGCAGCGAGACATCAGCGAGCGTGTCGTACGTGAAGAATCTGCCTTCGGAACCGACCGCTATGGTCAAGGCATCGGGAAACTGAGGGTCTGCGGGAGCCATGTCGACCACCAGCTCTTGCACGGCGACGAAGCGAGCGCGACCGGGTCCCATATCCACCGCCGCCGCGCTGCGTTGTGGAGATCCGGCGGCGACGTAGAGAGCGCCATCCGCAGCACCCGGGTCAGTAGCTCCCAGCTTGCCACAAGATATCGATAGTGCGCTAAAGAGCATTATCGATATCTTTGACCATTTAAGCATAGATAAACCTCTCCCCCATAACATGGGACCAGTTTAGCTAGCAAATAGCCTTCGAAGAAACCCCAAGAAAGAAGGAACGGGGGCACCCGATTGACATCCGGGCGCCCCCGCAATCTCGGCTCCGATTGCTCGGAGCACCGAGTTTCCACTCTAGCGGCAGGACCTCATGCAGGACGCCGGGCCGTTGCCCGACGCGATACAGGCTCGTACACACGCGCCCCTACCGCCTGGTCCAGCCTCGGCCGGAGCGGCGCTCAGCTGAAGAATGCCGAGAGCCGCGACGGTGCCGAAGAGCAGTGTTGCTGCGATTCGCAGCGTTGCCTTACTCATCCTCTTTTACTCCGGGGAGAGGCTCCCTCGATGAGGGAGCCCGATGAGGTTTGGAAGACTTCACAGGTGTTGGGTCATTCCCCCTTCGGCACAGCTATTTCGGGGAGGTGGGCGATCGCACGGCTAGTTGCCACCTCGGGGCGGTCCGCGGTTGTGCCTACCGCGGGCGCCCTGCAGCAACCAGGGTCTGTGCCAGGCGACCCGGACAAAACACTCGTCAACAACTGCCGGTCGAGCACCTCGAGCAACGCCTCGGCGTCTGCGTCACTGAGCGCTCCGGACCAAACTCGTTCCACGATGGCGTCGGCACCTACCAGAACCGTCAGCGGAACCAGCGGCACCTTCAGCTCGGCGCTCGCGACGGCCGCCTCGTGCGGCACCCACAGCTGCCAGCCCACCTTCATCTCGGCAACGTAGGTCCGCGCCTTCTCGGCATCGTCAAGCGAGATCCCAACGAACGGCACGCCGCGCGCCGCATACGCCTCAGCCAGCCGGCCCCAGATTAGGGAGCGTCTCCTTGCAGAAGGGGCAGGTGGTGGTCAAGAAGGCCACAACGCCGCCACCCGGCACCAGAGCGTCCAGCGTTGCCGGCCGGCCAACGAGATCGTCAAGCAGCGTGGTGGGCAGCGCATCGCCGGGTTGCAGCGCAAGCCCCAACGTCGACGACTGGTCGCGGAGTCGAGAGATCTCGCTCTTCAGCTCGCGGTTCTCGCTGGCTAATGCCCACATTACATAGGCAACACCAACGCATAGGGTCAATAACAGCGCACTACTGACCCATTCAGGCACATTACGCCTGAGTATCATTTTTTGGCCTCCCAAATACTCGTTTAAGTTCTTCACCATCTTTTGACTAGCGAAAAACTTTAACGAGATCTTTTAGTTAGTAATCTATTGGTCAAGAGGGGTTAAGAAAGGTCAAGACTCTTTTTCAATGTTTTTAACTAGATCTATATATTTAGATATGTTTTTTATTGTTTAACTAACTAATAGTGCTCATTGCTATCCCAGGGCTCATTCTCCGGGTGCGCCGAGACGGGTCGAGGCCATCGGTCCCACGCGGTCGTGGGGGGGAGCCGTTACCCCAAGTTGGCGAGTCAGCCGACGCGTCGGCGCAGTGATCGACGAGCTCCGTGGGCGCACTTCTTCCCGGCAGCCGACGGTGCGGGGACGACAAGAAAGAACGGGGGCACCCGATCACCGATCGGGTGCCCCCGCGAGCTCAGCTCCGATGACTCGGAGCCTGGAGGACAGCTAGTGACACTGCCTCCAACAGTGCGACGGGGCTCCGCCCATCGCAATGCAGGCGCTCATGCAGCCGGAGGGTTGGGCAGCCTCGGCTGGAGCGGCACTCAGCTGAAGTACACCGAGGGCCAACACGGCGCCGAAGAGTAGCGTTACTGCGATTTGCAGCGTTCGCTTGGTCATCCTCTGTTACTCCGGGGAGGGACTCCCTCGATCAGGGAGCCCGATGAGGAATGGGACACATCACAGGTGTTGGGTCGTTCCCCCTTCGGCACAGCTATCGGGAGGCGAATAGTCGCGCGGTGGTTGCTCCTTCAGCCACCCGCGGTTGTGCCAACCGCAGGCGCGTCGCAGCAATCAGGGTCTTTAGCGGGCGACCGGGACAGAGCGTTCGTGGTCAGCAGCTGCTGATCTAGAGCTACGAGGAGGACTCCAACGTCGGCCTCGCTGAGCACACCGGACCAGACGCGTTGCACAACGGCGTTGGCGTCGACCAGAACCGTCAGCGGAACCAGTGGGACCTTCAACTCGGCGCTTGCGGCAAGCGGTTCTTCCGGGACCCAGAGCGGCCACGTCACTCCCATCTCCAGGGCGTAGGCGCGCGTCGGCGCCGCATCGTCGAGCGAGACACCGACGAACGGCACGCCGCTCGCTCCGTACGCACGAGCAACCTCGCCCCAGGCAGGCAGCGTCTCCTTGCAAGAAGGACACGTGGTGGTCAGAAACGCGATCACCCCACCGTGCGGAACCAGGTCGGGAAGCAACGCCGGCCGTTCGTCGAGGTCGGTGAGCGCCACGCGCGGCAGCTCGTCGCCCGGTTGCATGGCGGCTCCCAGAATCGACGACTGCGCGCGCAGCTGGGCGATCTCGCTCTTGAGCTCGCGGTTCTCGCTGACCAACGCCCCCATCACGTAGGCAACGCCAATCCCCAGCGCCAGCAGCAGCGCGCTGCCACCCCATTCAGGCAATCGAAATCTGAGCACGTTCTTCCGCCCTTGCAGGATCGCTGCGTCTGGCAATCCCGTGCAGTGGGATGAGTTGTTTTGATTGCTTTCGTGTTGTCAGAATGTCTTTCTGTGGGCCTCGATAATCCCCAGAGACGTGTGATTCGTCGCCAGGTTTGACTCGAGCTTCCGGCGCGCGTCACGATGTCGCCATCGGGTCACCCGCACTCGAAGGAAGGGCCGCCATGGCATATTTCCGATGCCGCAACGATGAATTCTTGACGCGAACCCCGGCGATGCGGAGCATCGCGAGATCGCTCTCGAGCACGTCCGGGATCTGCTGCTGAGCCATGGTCGAGGACCTCACGACAATCGTCTGGCTGGCCGGGCTCGGCCGTTGGCTCGCCTACGCGTGCACGCTTTGGATCGGCGGCACCGTGCTGGCCGAGCTGCTGCTAACCGCCGCGGACGTCGACACCCGGCCCCTGGGGAATCGACTCGCCGGGCGGGCGCTTGCCGCGACCGCCGGCTTGATCGTGCTGCGCACCGGCCTGCTCTGGGCGCAGGCATGGCTGCTGTTCGCTCTCGATGAGCCGGTTACGTTGGAGCTCGTGCAGGTGGTCGCGTTGCGTACCGCGTGGGGGGTAGGCTGGCGCTGGCAGCTCGGCGCAGCAATGGTAGCGCTGGTCGGCTTTGCGCTTCGACGGGCCGGCGTATCCTCTGGCCGTCTGATTGCCACGCTCGGATGCCTCGGCGCGGCGCTGAGCGTGCCGTTGACCGGGCACGCCGTCGAGCAGGGATGGCTGAACGTACCCGTCGGCTCGCAGATGCTGCACGTGATCTGCGCCACAGCGTGGATCGGAACCCTGGCCGTGCTGGCCGAGCTACTGCTGCGCCGCAGCACACCGACCACCGACGAACAGATCGCCGGCGCCATTCGGCGATTCTCGCCGCTCGCGCTGGGCGCCGCGGCCACCCTGTTCCTCACGGGGGTCACGACATCGTGGTTCTACGTGGGTGAGCTCAGTGCTCTCTGGACAACGGCCTACGGAAGAACACTGTCGCTCAAGATCGTGCTGTTCGCGGCCACCGCCGCGGTCGGTTGCTTCAACTGGCGCCGGGTGCGCCCTCAGCTCGGCGTTGCCGATGGTAGCGATCGTTTGCGTCGTAGCGCCGCATTCGAGCTCGCGTGGGCCGTCGGGGTACTGCTGGTCACCGCCCTGCTGGTGGCATTGCCCATGCCGATGCGCTGATCGGACGCGCCAGGCTCGCGATATCATCACCCACGGGACGCTCCTCGTCCCCGCTGGACACGCGCCCCGGGAGGTTGCCATCAACGACGAGAGTGATTTGCCACGCGTCACCGTCAACCCGGTGAGCGAACGGCTGGAGATGGAGTATCCGTGCCAGTGGCTCTACAAGCTCATCGGCGCCGATGAGGCCTCCTTGCGGCAGGCCGTGCTCGAGGTCGTGGAGGTCGATGAGGTAACGATCGAGCGATCCAACACCAGCTCCGGCGGCAACTACGTGTCTCTCAACGTCGAAGTTCGCGTGTGCACGGAACACGAGCGCACCGGGATCTACGACGCGCTGCGTGCCCATCGTTCCGTCCGCATGGTGCTCTGAACCGTACCGCGGCTGCGAGCATGAGAAGCCGCAACCCGGAGGGAACCGGCTCAGCCTGCGACGCTAGCCGCTGGTGGTTTTCCTACGTAGCGCGCTATCGCGTAGAGCGTCGCCGCGCCCGCCAGCATGCCGAGCCACCAGGGCACTCCGTAGCCGCTCGGCAAGGTACCCATGCCGATCGCTACGGCGCCCACCACCAGCGCGTACGGAAGCTGGGTGCGAACGTGCTCGATGTGGTCGCAGCCCGACGCCATCGACGACAGGATCGTGGTATCCGAGATCGGCGAGCAATGGTCGCCGAGCACGGCACCAGCCAGAACACACGAGACAGACGAGTACAGGATGTGCATCTGATCCTGAGCGCCGGCGGCCGTCAACACGGCCCATACGAGCGGCACGACGAGCGGCATGAGGATTCCCATCGTCGCCCAGCTCGATCCAGTCGAGAAAGCCACGACGCCGGCGAGAACGAACACCAGTGAGGGCACCATACCCGGCGACAGCCAGTCGCCGAGAACCGAGACCAGGTAGCTGGCCGTTTGGAGTCCACCCGAGACGGAGGCAAGTGACCATGCCAGCACCAGGATGATCATCGCGAAAAGCATCTGCTTGATGCCCGCGTACCACGCGTCGACGATCTCGGTCAGGGTCAGGATGCGCTGGGCGATCGTCATCGCGACCGCCACCATGGTGCCCATCAGCGAGGCCCACATCAGCGCCATGTTGGAGTCGGCGGTGCCGATGATGTCGCTGATCGAGCTGCCGGTACCGGTGGCGTAGAGGCCCCCAATCACCATGAGGATGAGCGCGGCCAGCGGCACGACCGCGTTGATAGCACGTACCGGCCGACCTTCCTCGAGCCGCAGCTCCGCGGCGTCGGCGGCAGCCGCGGCGTCTACCTTGGCGTCGGGCCCGAGAACCTGACCGGTCGTGCTGGCTCGCGTCTCAGCGGCGTGCATGGGTCCGAAATCGCGGCCAAGGCCAGCCAGAGTGAACACCATGAACATGGTCAGGAACGGATAGAAGCTGTAGGCGATCGAGTTGAGGAAGATCGCGTAGCTCGACACCTGTATCGCCGGTATCGGCGCGATCGCCGCGCCGATCAGGCCCACCTGATACCCGATCCAGGTCGACACCAGCGCCACACAGGCGACCGGTGCGGCGGTCGAGTCGACGATATAGGCGAGCTTTTCGCGCGAAATCCGCAGGCGATCGGTCACCTGCCGCATGGTGTTGCCGACGACGAGCGTGTTGGTGTAGTCGTCGAAGAACACCGCAACGCCGAGTGCCGCCGTGGTGAGCTGACCGCGGCGTCGGTCGGTAGCGAAGCGAACGATAACGTTCACCACACCCTGCATCCCGCCGTTCTTAATGACGACGCCGACCATGCCGCCGATCATGAAGGAGAACAACAGGATCTGCGCCTGGCTGGGAGTCGTTACTGCGCCCAGCACGTAGATCGCATAGGTATCGAGCAGGCCACGGAAGATCCCTGCCGGTCCGAACCCGGCCAGCGCGGCGGCGCCAAACCACAAGCCCAGAAAGAGTGCCGGGATAACCTGCTTGAAGGCCAGCGCCACCGCGATGGCGATCAATGCCGGAACCAACGAGATCCAGCCCGGCAGCACCCGCACGTCGGTAGTAGCCACCACTGTCCCGGCCGACAGCAACTCCAGCTCGGTCTCGCCGCGTTGCAGTGTCACGTCGACGAAGGACGCCGTGTCGCCGTCGATGCTCGCCTCATAGCGGCTACCGCCGGCACGCAGAACCAGCGACGGCAGAGCCTCAGGCGGGCCGGTGACGGCAACCTGCATCGGCACCCCAGCGAGCGCGACCGCCGGCGGCTGCAGGGCGTATTCGGCCTCTTGAGCGAGCGCTGGAGCCGCGGTGATCAGAACACAGAGGACAACGAGCAGGCTCAGCCAGGTACGTAACAAGGGCACTCCATCCTCGCAGGGGTGGCGATCGGGTCCGCCGAATATAGTGCCTTTCAGAAGCTGAGCACCAGCCCGACCGATACCTCGAAGTTATGTACCGTCTTGTCGGCATCCAGGCCGATCAGCGGCAACACGTCCGGGTCGATCTTGTCGACCTTCAGCGGCGTGATGTGGTCGCGCACGTCGATACGCGCTCCCACCGAGCCGAGACCGAGCTTCACGCCGGCCCCAAAGTTGTAGCCCACCGTGGTGTAGGTGTTGGCGTCGGCGAGGTCGAACGACACTCGGTGGTGGCCGATGCCACCAGCGATGAACGGGCCAACCGGGCCCGGAATGATCTTGAACGCCAGCGCCACCTCGGCATACGTGATGCTCGAACCAATCTGCCCGGGGGTATCGACGAACAGATCTGTGGGGCTGTAGAGAATCGCCCCCTCGGCCTGCACCAGGATCGCTCCGAGCCCCACGCGGGCGCCGTAGATCCCGGCATCGCCAAAGCCCAGGCCCGGCCCGCTGTTGACCGCTTCGAGCACGTCGTCACCAAAGACACGACCGAGGGTCAGCGCAACCTCCTGCGCGCTGGCCGCCGTCGGGGTCAGCAGTACCCCCAGAACCATCCCGAGAAGAACGACCCTGTAGGTCGTCATGCGCACAGAGCTCATCCCCTACCCCCGAATCTAGCTACTCGTGATCTGAGCCCCCCAGCAAGGTCATTGTCTCGGATCCGCTGCTGCGTGTCATGTCCATCGGGCAAACCACGCTCCACGGCTCAGGGACAGGTCCCCACCCATTCTCTGCCACTTCAGCGGCTAGGTGGGCCCGAAATATGCCATCGGCTAAAGTAACTGACAGGCTTGTCTTCGCCATGTTCTCGACGGCCAACTTCTCGACAGAGGACCCAATGCCCCGCACGAGATTGCTCTTTCTCCTACTCCTGGCCGGCCTGGTCGCTCCCGCCGGGGCGGGCCCGCAGATGGGCAACTCCCTGCCTCCCGCCATTGACCCGCGGATCTACGAGCTCGTCGACGCGACCTCGGCCGAGCGCATCGAGCGAGATCTCAGGCGCCTGGTCGGCTTCGGCACCCGACACACCATGTCAGAGACCGAATCGTCGACGCGTGGCATCGGTGCGGCGCGACGCTGGATCAAAGCCGAGCTCGACAACATCTCGGAGCAATGCGACGGCTGCCTCGAGGTGAGCTTCCAGCGTTACATAGAGAAGGGCGGTGCGAACAACGACATACCCACTGATACCGAGATCGTCAACGTACTCGGGATTCTCCGCGGCACGGTGCACCCGAACCGCTACGTGATCATGAGCGGTGACATCGACTCGCGCGTATCGGACGGTCTCGACGCCACCAGCGACTCCCCTGGAGCCAACGACAACGCCTCCGGCATGGCCGGCACCATCGAGGCGGCCCGGGTTCTGTCGCGCCACGACTACGGCTCGAGCATCATCCTGGTGGGACTGTCCGGCGAGGAACAGGGTCTGTTCGGAGGGGCCCACATGGCCGGGGTGGCACGTGACGAAGGCTGGGATATCGCCGGCATCCTCAACAACGACATGATCGGCAACATCGAGGGAGTCGACGGGGTTGTCTCGAACGACACTTTTCGAGTTTTCTCCGAGCCGACTCCGGTCACCGAATCGGAGGAAAGCCGCCGGCGACGGCGCACCACCGGCGGCGAGGTCGACGGGGTCTCGCGGCAGCTCGCCCGCTACGTGGGGCGCATCACCGACCTCTACCTGACCAACCTGCGGGCCATCATGATTTACAGGTTGGACCGGTTCGGTCGCGGTGGCCACCATCGTCCGTTCAACGATGCCGGGTTCGCCGGCGTGCGCATCATGGAGACGCACGAGAACTACACGCGTCAGCACCAAGACCTGCGCGTCGAGGACGGCATCCACTACGGCGACGTCATCGAGGGCATCAACTTCGACTATGCGCGCAAGCTGACGGCGGTCAACATTGCCTCGCTGGCGGCGCTTGCCTGGGCCCCACCGCAGCCCGCGGAGGTAGCCATCGCCGGCGCGGTCCGCCCCGCTGCGACGCTGCGATGGCTGCGCGGCGATTCCCCGCTGGTTGCCGGATACAAGATCTACTGGCGCGACACCACGGCGCCGCAATGGCAGAAGTCGCGCTGGGTTGGCAACGGCAACGTCTGTAGCTTCGAGTCGCCGGCCGGCGACGCCTGCCGCGAGTACACCCTCGATGGTCTGGTGATCGACAACTTCTTGTTCGGGGTCGCCGCCGTCGGCCACGATGGCAACGAGAGCGTCGTGGGCTTTCCGGGTGCCTCGGCGCAGCTCACCCCGCCGCGATTCCGGCGCTAGCCGCCCGCACCAGGCCGATCATGGTAGCGACGCCAACGCTCGACAAAGCTGTCGCCGCGCAGCTGAGCTCGATACTGGGCGCGCGCTTCACCACTGCGAAAGCCGTCCGCAGCCACCATGCACACGGCGAGGGTTGGGACCGGCCAGTGCTCCCAGGCGGCGTCTGTTTCCCGGAGACCAACGAAGAGGTCGCGGCAATCGTCGGCGCTTGCGCGCAATATCGGACACCGCTCGTCCCGTTCGGCGCCGGCAGCTCGCTCGAGGGGCATGTCGTTCCTCCGGAGAGCGGCGTGTCGGTCGACATGACGGGAATGAACCGCATCCTGGAGGTAAGCCAGGAGGATCTCGACTGCCGTGTGCAGGCCGGCGTGACTCGTGAGCAGCTCGACGCCCACCTGCAACCACAGGGGGTGTTCTTCCCCGTCGACCCCGGCGCCGACGCCACCCTGGGCGGCATGACCGCCACCGGTGCCTCCGGAACCACCACCGTGCGATATGGCGCGATGCGCGAGAACGTGCTCGGCCTCACCGTAGTGCTGGCCAACGGTGCCATCATTCAAACCGGAGGTAAGGCACGAAAGTCCTCGGCCGGCTACGACCTGACGCGTTTGCTGATCGGCTCGGAGGGCACGCTGGGGATCATTACCGAAGTGCAGCTGCGGCTGTGCGGTATTCCCGAAACCATCTCGGCGGCCGTCTGCCAGTTCGATCGCATCGGCGATGCCGTCGACACCGTGATCGAGGCGATACAGATTGGCGTCGACCTGGCACGCAGCGAGCTGGTCGACGAGCTGATGATGAAGGGCTTCGCGCTGCACTCCGGTCTCGACGAGTACGCGCACCAGCCGACGCTCTTCCTGGAGTTCCACGGCACTCCGGGCTCGGTCGATGAGCAGGTCCGCCTGGTGGCAGAGATTTGCCAGCACCACGGTGGCTCCGAGGTACGTCACGCGAGCCGTACCGAAGATCGCAGTCGCCTGTGGAAGGTGCGCCACGATGCGTACTACGCTGGCATCGCGCTGGCGCCCGGCAAGCGCAGCATGATCACCGACGCCTGCGTGCCGCTGTCTCGATTGACGGAGTGCATCGAGGCGACCCAGGCGGATATCGCCGAGCACGCTCTGCTGGCCCCCATCGTCGGCCACATCGGCGACGGCAACTTCCACTGCCAGGTGATGTGCGACCCCGACGACGAGAGCGACGTCGCCGCCGCCGAATCGTTTGTCACCCGCCTGGCCCAACGCGCCATTGACATGGGCGGCACCTGTACCGGCGAACACGGCGTGGGCAGCGGCAAGATCGACCTGCTGGAGCGCGAGCACGGCGCCGGGATCGAGGTCATGCGCGCCATCAAACAGGCGCTCGATCCGCTCAACCTGATGAACCCGGGCAAGGTGCTGCGCGCCGCTCCCTGAGAGACCGCCGCACGAATCAGCCGACGGCTCGATCACCCACTCCGGATCGGCGTCGGCTGCCGAGCCTGTGAACCACGAAGTAGAGCAGACCAACGGCGACGGTGAACGTCAGGATCGGCACGAAGATCGACAGCACCGCGCCCCAAAGGCTGACTACGTCCTCCGTCATGCTGAGCAGCGGATTCGCCACGCCCGCGGTGGTGCCCGATGACACCAGGCGAGCACCCGCCTTGGCGGCGTGCACGCTGCCGGCTATCGAGCCGCCGAGCACGAGCCCGACAACCAGCCCGGTGAGCGGATCGAGGGCGGTGAGAGGTGAGGCGGCGACGAGGGCACCGGCAATGGGTCGCGCGAAGGTGCCGGCCGTGTCGAGCAAGTGATCGACGACCGGAAACTTGTCGCCCAGCATCTCGATTGCCACGGCGAGCGCAAAGACGGTCAACGCCGCAGTCGAGGCCATCCACTCGAAGCGGGCGCTCAGCGCGATCACATCGAAGCGAGCCGCCAGACCCACCACCAGCAGGGGCAGGAATGCCCGCAGGCCAGCGGATGCTGCCAGGCCGACACCCATCATTAGCTGCCACGCCAGCTCGACCATGTGCAAATTCTAGCAGGCGCTGGTGGCCCGCGGCGGGATCGGACCGCCCGCGGGCGGGGACGGCTAGCTGCTGAGCGCCGTGGAGTCCTCGAGTGCGTCTACCACCACGTCGGCGATGCGGTGTAGTCGAGTGCGGTCGCCGGCGTGCCGTTGGTTGACCTCGAGCTCGATGCCGACAAGACGCTCGGGCGAATGCGCCTGTCGCATTGCCGGCAAGATGCCGTCGGCCGTGCCGCTATAGGGTCGGTTGTACCAAGCCACGAGGTCGGCACGGCGCTCGAGGCACGCCTTGATCTCGGCACACACGGCGCGCTCGACGCCCCACTGTGGATCATGCAGCAGCCCGATGTCGTTGGCACGCTCGTTTCCGGCCAGCGCCGCCGTGAAGGTGTGCACACAGACGTGTACGCAGCGCCCATGGCGAGCGACGATCTGCTCCGCCGCGGCTGCCACCGCATCCCTGTAGGGTCGATAGTAGCGGTCGATACGGGCCTGCTGGTCGACGGCGCTGAGACCGTAGTTGAACGGTATGCGATGCCCGTCGGAGACACGCCGAATCAGCATCCGGTTGCCGATCGAGCGGTTCAGATCGACGACCAATCGAGAGAACTCGCCGCTCAGCACCGGCACTCGCCAACGCCTTGCCATGCGCTCGGCGATCACCAGCGCACCCGGATCCCAGGCGATGTGAAGATCCAACAGTCGCCGATCGAGCGTCAGGTCAGCGGGTAGGCGATTCGACGCGTGCTCGCAGGTGACCAACACCTGTTCCCGTAGCATTGCCACTGTGCCCCCCAACTCGTCCGTTGCCGCGGTGGTGGCGACGGTCGGCCATTGTAGTCAGGGTGATGGACGCAAGGGAAACACGCGTGCGAAGACCCTACCGTCGACACGCGCCGCACCATCGCTGCCGACGCACACGGCTCCTGGGGTATCCAACCCGGCATCCGCCAGCTGGCGCACCAGGTC
>DASCOT010000202.1:0-12940 GCA_036012155.1 Acidobacteriota bacterium | reverse complement strand
CCGTCCGCTGTTCGCTTCGAGAGCGGAAAGCTCGCCGGCCGCAAACTCGATCCGGATCTCAGCTCCGCGGAGAAGCCTCGCCTCGCCCTCATCGCCATCGCCAGCTTCCGACGTCGCGCGACCATCGGCGTCATCGGTGTTGTCGGTACCGCCCGCCGCATCGAGGTCGCCCTCAGACTCTGTCCCCAACAGGCTCTCCGCTATGTCGTCGGCATCCTCGTCATCAGGGGCCTCGAGCTCCGTGTCGCTCTCCATCTCGGTGTCGGATCCAGCGGCGGGGTTGTCTCCACCCGGGAAGAACCTTACCCGCGCGTCCCCCGTAGTCTCGATGCCACGCAGCTCGCTGACACCCGACTCCATGTCCAAGACGATGTCTTCACCGCGGACGGACGCCTCGTTCATGTCGAGCTCGGCGGCGCCTTGCAGATGCACCTGATCGCCGCCTGGTTGTACGCGCATCTCGTCCGCGCCGCCACGCAACCCCGCCGGCATCGCACCCTCACCTGGACCACGCTGCAGGGTCAAGTTGCCCCACATTCGCAGCTCCTCGGCGACCACATCCTGGCCGCTGGTGACGTCGCCGGCCGTCTGGAAGTGAAGGCAGTCACCGCGCGACACCATACCGGCGTAGAACAATGTGCTGCGGTTGCAGTTGCTCACCACACCGCTGACCACGTCGTAGTTCAGTCGCCTCGTTTCGAAAGACCCGTCGTTGGGCAGCTCAGCGACCACATTGCCGATGATTCTGATCTCGTCGAATTCATCGCTATCGCCGCTCGTACGCATCGTGTCACCGACGACGACGACGTCCTTGTCGGGTCCATCCTTGCCGAAGATGCGCATGCGCACCCCCGCCCATGTATTCCAGCCATCTGAATAATCGAGCAGCTCGTCGGCGGCAATCTCGTAAAGCTTGCGATCACCCCGGAACTTGACGAAATTGATCTTCTCGGTGAGAGAGTCGACGCCGCGCTCGCTCTCGGGAATAGCCGGAACCGTGGCGCTGGCGGCAGACCGATCGTGCCCTGCGGCCGGTTGCCAGTTCATGTACACGACTGCCGAAACGGCAACTGCGACGCCTACGAAGGCAACGCGTAGAACGACCGTGACTCGCATGGATTCAGTCGCCCGCAGTCCGACCCGGCGACCGTGCGGTCACCGAACCGGACGGTGTCGGTCGAACTCCTCGCGATAGTACTGCCGGTAGAGAATCTCCCATTCCCTTCCCCCCTCGGGAATGTCGCGTTTCTGCGATGCGATCTTCTGCTGCACCTTGCGGTCGATGTACTCGTCGCGCCGCAGCTCCTCCTGGAAGATCTCGACGATTGCCAACCGCACCGTATTCGGATCGCGACGCAGCTCCACCGACTCGTCCTCCCCTAGCGCATCAACGAGGAGGCGTGACAGGTGGTTGACCTTGGCGCGAGATAGACGCATATCGATCAGAGGATAATGTTGCGTTCTCTAGCGAGCTTGGCTTTGATCACCTTGAACATCTCGTGAAGCTCGACATCGGCGCGACGGATCTGGTCATTGTAGGTGCGCATGATCTCGCGAACCTCGTCGTTGAGGCGATCCTCGACCATCAGATCGTCAACAACGAGCCCGCTAATGCGGCTCTCCGTTTCGGCGGGGCTTGCGACGTGGATGAGCCCGAGTTTATTGAGGTCGCGGACAACCCGGAAAGCGATCACGTCGATCTGATCCTGAGTCATGCGCATTAGGGCCGCCGGGATCGGCTATTATCGAGCGTGGAGATAGGGTCAGGTGCGTGGATCCTACCACGCGCCGAAGTCGCGCCATGCGGCAACCCATTAGGCTAGCACGCCGTACGCTGGCGCTAATCGACGCGGATCCAAGCCTCTACCGGGGTGCTGTCAACACCGAGGCGCACTATGTAATCGCCCGCGGCCACAGCGGGCAGCGCCGCCTCGATGACCAGCGGCCCAGCGTCCGTCACGTTTCCCCAGGTCGCCTCTGCGTCCTCGATCTCCACTTCGTTGCCGGTCGAGTCGACCAACGTCAGGCGGACTGCTGGGTTTTCCGGTTTGCCGCCCTGCAGCCAGGTAAGGGCCGTGAAACGGTCGCCGGCGCCCAGCCGCGGCTCGGTGGCAGCGATGAGCCCGACACCACCGCCCTCGCGGAGTCGGGTGAACGTGCGGCCGATGATCAGCGGACTGACGGCCCGACCGCTGTCGGAGATCTCCACCTCTCCTTCCCAGGAAAACGCTGTTTCCGAGAGCGGGTCGAGCACCCGCACGGTCACCGCGTATCCTCCTGCGGCCGCCCGAAGTACGAGGGCAGTACGCAGCGAAGCGCCACCAATGTTCGACGCATCGGCCGCCGTCAGGTCAATGCTCCACTCCTCTGTCCCATGTAGGTCGTCGGCGGTCCCCTCACCGAGCAACGAGGCGTCGATCCTGAGCCGCGCCTGGAGCCCTTCACCGACAGGTTCGAACAGCAGGTCACGAAGCGGAAGCTCGATCGGAATGAGCGCAGTCCCCGCCACACCAGAGATACCCCAGGTTTCGACCGGCACCCTGAGCGGCTCGACGCGCGCGACGGTCTCACGGATCGCCACCGTAGTGCTGGCGATGCCCGCCCCGGGCGTGAACTCAGTGACAGCATCGATTACCGCAGTCTCGTTGGTGTACCGGAACGCGGTCATCAGGTCAGTCGGGAAACCACCGACGCCGAGCATGGTCGGATCACAAAGTTCAAATTGGCCAATGCGGGTTTCGACAAAGATCACGTGGAACTCGCCCATTTGCGCCCGGAACGCCATGTTGTTGGTGCGATAAGTCCACCATTCGCCATTCGGAGCCGAGCAACGACCAAAACGCCGCAACTCCGTCGGACGCATGCCTCCGTTGGGTCGGCCGAGAACGGTCCACACCCGGCCCCGATCAGACATCCAGCCGCGCGGGAACCCGCGGAAACGCTCATTCGTATGGGCGACGCGTCGATAGAACTCCTCTTGGAACGGGTGCCCTTCGTCGCGGCTGTCAATGTCGCGGCGACCCCAGAACCACTCGATGTACTCACGGCGAAGCTCGTCGGTCTCGAGTTCCTTCCAGCTGTCGCGCTCGTGATCCAGCATCAGATACTCGACCGGACCCCGGCCCCAATCCTTGAGGGGTCGCTCCTCCTCGTAGTGGCGCCGCGCCGCCTCCATGGTCTTGGGGAACTCGTCTTTCTGCGCCAGCGCCGGGCCGGTGACGCCGATCCCGGCAACCAGCGTGGCAAGGACAAGGAGGACTCGGAGGCTTGCTGGCAATACCATTCGTCGTGCTCCAGGCGGATCAGGTAGGCACCCGGCCGCGGCTACGGGCAACTCCGGCAGCAGGCTGCCTTCCGGAGACGCCGTACAGACTCGGATACGATTGTAGCCGGCGAGAGAACGTGCCGGCAAAGGACACCGCCGCCTCGGCGTCGCCCGACCTGCAACCGGAGCAAGACCAAGTTGGCAGAGCTCGAGGCCCATATTGACGACAGCACCGCCGCAGCTGTCGAGCAGTTGCAGCGACTCATCGCTGTTCGCAGCGTCTCGGCACGCGGCGAGGGCCTGCCTGAGGGCGCGGCCGCGTTCGCTGCCCTACTACGGGAGCACGGGCTAGAAACGGCCATCTGGGAATCCCCGGGTGCACCTGTAGTCTTTGCACACCATCCAGCCCCGCCAGATCGTCCGACTCTACTCATCTATGGTCACTACGATGTGCAACCGCCGGACCCCGTCGACGAGTGGCGGACTGACCCGTTCGAGGGAGTGCTGCACGATGGTGCGGTCTACGGCCGTGGTGCCGCCGACAACAAGGGGCAGATTCTGTCGCACATCATGGGCGTCTCGCTACTGCACAGGCTCGACCAGCTCGGGGTCGGCATCAAGTTCCTGATCGAAGGTGAGGAAGAAACCGGGAGCCCCCACATCGCCCAGGTGACACAGCAACATCGAGGTGAGCTCTCCGCCGACCTCGCCCTCACTTCCGACGCCCCGTTCCACGACGATGGCACACCTGTCGTTATCTTCGGGGTACGTGGTCTTCTCTATCTCGAACTCGAAGCGCGCGGAGCCGACCACGACGTGCATTCCGGTAACCGGGGCGGCATCGCTCCGACACCGGCGTGGGATCTGGTCGCCGCACTGGGGTCGATGTGCGACCCACTCGGTAACGTACGGGTACCGGGCTTCTACGACGACGTTCAGCCTCCGTCAGCAGCCGAGCAGCAGCTGCTCCACGGGCTACCTTTCGATCGCCAGGTATTGCGGAGCGAGCTCGGCCTCTCTCGACTCCCCCAACATGCTGAGGACGACCCCGCGCAGGCCTTGATGTTCTCCCCGACGTTCAACATCGCCGGGCTAACGAGTGGCTACGGCGGACCAGGCGCCAAGACGATCGTTCCCTCGCGGGCCAAGTGCAAGCTCGATGTTCGGCTGGTGGCTGATCAGGACCCCGACCGGATCTTCGCGTCGATCGCGGCGCACCTTCATCAGCACTTTCCTTCGATCCGTCTTACCAAGCTAGCGTCGGTGCCGCCATCGGCGACGTCGCCGGATACCCCGTTGGCCGAACCGGTCATCTCCGCCGTCGCCCGCGCTTGCGGCCAGCCGCCGCTTCTACGGCCTCGTTTAGGGGGTACGACACCCGATTTCGTATTCACGCGCGTGCTCGGAATACCCAGCCTGCTCATTCCGTACGGGCAGCCGGGCATGAACCACCATGCTCCAAACGAGCACATCACGATAGCGGCCTTGCGCCGTGGCATCGGATGCACCGTCGAGATCTGCAAGACACTGGGAGCTTGAGGCCACGGTGCCGACCTTCTCAAGGTTGCGTGGCACAGAAAGCCTCGAACGCTGGCGCCACGGTTCCAGGCGGTGCCCCCGCACGCAACAGATCGGATACCAGCGGCGTTGCGGCGCAGGCGCCAGGCAGAAGGCTCGAGAGTGCCTGGCCGTCGTCACCCGCCACTCCGATGAGCCAGCGGAGCGCGGCATGCAGGTCGTGAAGTGTCGCCAGGACCGACTCCAGCGAACGGTCATCGCGCGGACGCGCGAAGCGCACGAATGCCTGAGCGATCCCCGACGGGGTCAGCACACGGCCGAGAGTCTGACCGGACTCGTCCAGGACCCCCCACCAGCCGTGCAATACCTCGCCGCCTCGATCGACTGGCTGCGCCAAGCCCGCCAGTAGCAGGCCGTTGGCCAGGTCGGCCTGTGCTGCCGTCTGAGCCACTGGGGGCCAGCGGTCTGGCGAATCATCGCTGTTGAGCCACCACTGTAGTCGTCCACCCGTCCCGACCGCTCGGAGCGTTACGTCGAAGGCGGTGACGGGTGGGCGGTCTGCGACACGGTTGAGCACTTGCCCGGTCAGGGCTGAGCGCAGCAAGCCATAGGCGCTAGTAGTCGCCGACCTCTGGTCCCTCTCCAGACCTGCGAGCCGTAGCGGATCGCTCATCCATACTGTCAACCGACCCTCGCTTTCCGTAGCGGGCGGGGTCCAGTGCACCGCCGCCATTCGAGCCGGCCCTTGATACGCCGGCGACTGTGGGCGCAGGCGATCACCAGCGACCAGCAGAGCGGCAGCGATCGCGTCCAGGCCGTCCTTCTCGAGCGCCCGCCAGGAGCGTAGCGCTGCTATATGCAGTGCGGTGGCCGGGTGTTCCGGATCACCGGCCTCGATCATCGGTACGGGCGGTTCGGCCTCCAGAGCCGGCCCCACGGGCGGCAACAACGAACGATCTCGCGGCCGCACCGTCCAGGCTTCAAGAGCCGCGATCTCGGCGCTCGACAGCTCACTCAACGCGGCGAACAAGGGCGCCGTTCGCTCCCGCAAATGCGCTCGCGTCATCGAGCCGGAGGCAAAGACGATCGCCAGGCTGGCACGGGGGTCAGCGCCGAACGGTATCCGGGCATGAACCCCCGATCCCATGGGCACCTCGACGTCGACTTGGAGCTCGAGGCGATCGAGCACAGCAAGCTCGATTGGCGGTGTGGTCATGACTCGGTCGGCAGCCGTTAGCCGCAGCACGATCGGACCTACCGGGACGGGCACCAGCACGTCGGCAAGCGCCGCCGTAAGTCGTGCTTCTGCTGCAGCTTCCTCGTCGAGCGGCTCCTCAGCCAAATCATCCTCCGGTAAAGGCTCGCCTTCATCGACCTCATCGGAAGCCTCTGGGGTGTCTTCAACGAGGCGGTCGACCCGTACGCTCGAGCCGATCAGCTGGCTGAGCGGCAACTCCAAAGCGGCAAGCGTGGCTTCCTGCAGCGTGAGACGAAGCATCGCCGTCGCGCTCAGAAGCGCAGGAAGCATATCGACGGTCTCCATTTCCTCCCCCACCGTCTCACCGACCGCGGTGCCGGCGAACGATGGATCCATGGAAGTCCATCGCTCCCCCCGTCGAACTTCCAGCCACCAATGGTCAGCGGCCATTTCGATCCATCGAAGCCACGGATCGCCGTGGCCAATGTGGACGGCGGCAGGCTCGCCTACCAAAGCCACCGCATCTCGCCATGCTAGCCGGCCACGCACCAAACGCACCGGGCGCCCACGCGCCCGATAGAGATCGGCCAGTAGCAATGTCTGATCGAGCGAGTTGCCACTGGCCGCCAGCAAGGCACCGCGGGCACCGCGTACGTTGCCGACGTACGGCTCGTGCCGCACCCGGCGTTGAACGAAGCGAAACGGCGCTTCGAGCCCCGGCGGCAGAATTGCGCTCAGCGCGGCGATCTCGGCTGCCCCAGTCGTGCCTCGGGGTGCCGCAAGCCCCACCATCACCTCTTCGACGTCGACACGCTCGAAGAACGTGCGCAACGTATTAACCTCAGCGACAGGCCAGCGAATATCCGGTTCGGCATCGATCTGCTGCACCTGCTGGGCGCTGGCCGCGAAATTCAGCGGCATGCAGATGATCAGCCCGCCGACGATCAAGCGTCGGCACGTTTTCTTGCAGGGCACGGAGCCCCAGCTAATCGAGACCATGAG
Organism: Acidobacteriota bacterium; assembly: GCA_036012155.1. Classification (GTDB taxonomy): domain Bacteria; phylum Acidobacteriota; class UBA890; order UBA890; family WLXD01; genus DASCOT01. The sequence continues at coordinate 5,957 of DASCOT010000202.1, read as the reverse complement.
TGCCAGGCTAGAGGCGCCGCCAAGCGGCTGTCAAACTCCATCGGAACACACCAGCCACGCTACAGGCGCGGCCCGCAGGAGCAGCGGCCACACGACCGGGACGTGCCGCCGGCTAGAATACGGTTCCCTACGGAGAGAACCGATGCTACGAACTCACTGGACGGGCAGCGCACTCGGACTCGTCGCCCTGTTGGGCTGCGCTTGCGGGGCACCCGAGAATTCCGGCCCGGATCTGATCCTGACCTCGGGGCGGATCTACGCTTCGGCAGAAACAACGGAGCCGGTGGCCGCGATGGCGATCGCCGGCGACCGCGTCGTCGGCCTTGGTACGGACGCACAGATTCGAAGCCTGGCGACGGATTTCACCCAGGAAATGGACCTCAATGGCGCACCGGTGCTTCCTGGCTTCCACGACGCCTGGATCGACCTCGAGGCGGTCGGACGACGCGCCGACATGCTCGATCTCACGCGTACGGCGGCACGACGCGAAGTGCAGGCACGGCTACGCGCCGTCGCGGCCGGCGGAACCGGTTGGATCGTCGGGTGGGGTTGGGACGAGACAGTCTGGCCCGGCGGCCAAGTACCCGACCGTAGCCTGCTCGACGGTATCGTCGACGCGCGCCCGGTGCTCCTCTACCGACGTATCGGAGCCGTTGCATGGCTTAACGGTCCGGCGCTGGAATTGACCGGCATGGCCGAGCGCACGCTGAAGGATGCCGGCGGCGATCCTACGGGTCTCCTGACCGGTGACGCCCTGCGCCACGCCGAGACCATGTTGCCAGCCGCCACGTCCGAGCAACGACGTGCCTGGATCGTCACCGGGCTGCAGGCTGCGGCAGCCGCTGGTTTCACCTCGGTGACGTCTGCACCACTGGATCAGGAGGCCGCCGAGTTGCTTGCCGAGCTGGCGCAGACCGGCGAGTTGCCGATTCGGGTGGACGCCCGACTACGAACCGCTACTCGACGGCCCAACCGCTCCGGAGCTGACGACAACTTCCGGATCAGCGCGATCGGCCTCGAAGTAGACGGGCCGCTGGCGCTGCGTTTGGCGGCCGTTTCGGCACCTTACGCCGATGCGCCAGGAGCTGCCCCCCCAACCCCGAACTCGGCGCTCGCTGCGGCATGCGATCGGGCTGCCGAGTTGGAGCTGCCCCTCGATACCCATCTGCGGGGCGACGCAGCCATCGAGGCGGTCGGCCGCTGCGGCACGGCCATCGACGGTCTCGTGGTGGGCGCCGACATCCTGCCACCGGGCGGCGAGGTGAGCGCCCGACGCATTGCCATCGTCCCGCATCGGCTGGCCCACGACCTGTATTGGCTGGCCGACCGAGTCGGCTCACGACGCGCCTCCGAGTCCCACGCCTACCGAGATCTCGCCCGCGCCGGAAAGCTCGTGGCGTTGGCGACGCGCGCCCCGGCTTTCCCACTCGACCCGATGGGCGCGCTGTGGATCATGAACCGGCGGCAGGATCTACAGGGCTACCCTCTGGATGGTTGGAGCTCTCCCCAACGACTTTCGGTTCGCGACTCCGTGCGCATCGCGCTCGGCGACCGTCTGCTGGGGCCGCGTAGCCTCGAGGCCTACAACAAGGCCGACCTCGTAGTCTGGTCGGCAGATCCGTTCGACGAAGAAGCCCAGCTCGCCGACGCTCAGGCGATGGTCGTGCTCGTGGACGGCCGCGTGATCTTCTCGCGGCCCGCCTCACCTTGACAAGACACGCACCCGGCCATACTTTCGGCTCTGTATTCTGGCCCTTGGCTTCCACTGTCCCACGGCCCGTGTGATGTCCTTTTGCGGATCACCCGCCCGTTGGGCGGTGGCCATTGCGGTTGGCCTGTTCACATACGGTTGTACGACGACCGACCCCGAGATCGTCGCGATCGAGTACATGCGTGCAACGCGGCACGCCGACTCGCTCGATGCGCTCGCGAGGCTCGATCTGGATGAGATCGTCGGCCGTGTCGAGGACAACCTGACGCTCGTGCTCGAGGACGGCAACTCGGCTACCTTGTTACGAAGCTCGGTGGAAACGATGCTGTGGGGGTTGTTTCAGGAGACCCCCCGCGAGGAGGACCTCACGTATGACGCGACACCAGCAACCATCGACGGCGACCGCGCCGCGGTGGAGGTGACGATGAGGGACCCCGCCGGGCAAACTCGTAAGCGCACCGTGCACCTGCGGCGCACGGCTGACGGCTGGCGCGTTTCTGGGCGCTCGTTGGACAACCTCGTGAGCTACGTCATACAACGGCTAGAGGAGCGGTTTTAACGCGAACATCGGTACTCGTCCGACACTCGCATCGGTTGGTACCGACCTCGAAAGGAGAAGGACGATGATTCGACGATCCACCATGGCGCTAGCGCTGATCGTAGCTACATCGTGCGGCACGCCGGTCGAGAACGCGTCGCAACAGCTCATAGAGCAAGTCCGTCTTGGTGATCCACTCGCCCAGCAAACCTACGACGAGAACCTCGAGATTCTCGAGTCCGCTGAGGCGCTGCCGATCTGGGTCGCCGCGCTGGCCAACGACGATAGCGGCCAAGTAAAGCAATGGGCCGCGCAGATCATCGGCAACATCGCCGACGCTTCCGCACTGCCAGCATTGGCGGCGGCGATGTCCGACTCGCGTGGCGTGCGCGACGCCGCAGTCGCGGCAATACGGCAGTTTGATGACGCGGCCGCGGCAGGGGCCTTCACGCAGGCGCTTGCCGAGGGATCCCGCGACGCCAAGGTAACGGCTCTGTCGCAGTTGAGTCGGCTGGAGACCGGTGCTGAAGCGGCGGTGGGGGCAATCGCGGCGAGCGCCGCGTCCAGCGATGCGCTGGTGGCACGAACGTCCATCGACACGTTGAGCGACATCGCCAACGACGAAGCCTGCGCCGCAATCGGCGGCATAGCCACCAACGCCAGGCTTGATGCCGAGATGCGAGCCTACGCGGTGAGCGCGCTCGGGCGTATCCAGACGGACGCGTCGGCGGCGCAGATCGACGCCGTCGTAGCAGCTCTGCAGGACGCCGACGACGACACGGCGGCCGAACTGCTGACCCAGGCTCGGAGTCTGCGCTGAAGCGGCATCGTCCTCAGCAACACACCGGTACAGCCTACGCGAGCCCGCATGGAGCCCACTGACCTGGACTCGGTCTTGGAAGAGCAGGAGCAGGTCCCCTCTCCTGACGCCTTCATCAGCGCCGCCGTCGTGCCTGATCCCGCCGCAGCCCGGTCCGCTGTGGCGGATGATCCCGAGGCGTTCTGGGCCGGGGTGGCTGACGAGCTCGAGTGGTCCCGGCGCTGGGACGCGGTGCTCGACTGGGATCCACCGTTCGCGAGATGGTTCCCGGGTGCGCGGTGCAACATCGTGCACAACGCGATCGACCGACATCTGTCGACATGGCGACGCCACAAGGTAGCCCTCGTCTGGGAGGGAGAGAACGGCGACCGACAGGTATTGACCTATGCAGAGCTGGCAGCAGAGGTAAACCGTCTGGCAAACGGGCTACGTCGGCTCGGCATCGAGAAGGGCGATTGCGTCACGATTTACATGCCGATCTGCCCGCAACAGGCAATCGCCATGCTGGCCAGCGCCAAGGTCGGCGCGTTTCACAGCGTCGTATTCGGCGGGTTTTCGTCTGAGGGGCTGCGTGACCGCATCAACGACGCCCGCTCGAAGCTGCTCATCACCGCCGACGGCGGCTACTACCGCGGCAACATCGTGCCGCTGAAACAAGCGGTGGACGAGGCGGTTCGAGAGTGCCCGTCGATCGAGCACGTGGTGGTCTACGAGCGCACCGGGTCGACGGTTCCCATGCAGGTGGACCGTGATGTCACCTGGTCGCAAGCCGTCGAAGGCTGCCCCTCGACTGCCGAGACCGAGATCATGGAGGCGTCGGACCCGCTCTTCGTGCTCTACACCTCCGGCTCGACCGGTAAGCCGAAGGGCATCGTTCATGGCCACGGTGGATACATGGTCGGCGTATACCAGACGACCAAGTGGGTCTTCGATCTGCGCGATACCGACCTGTACTGGTGCACTGCCGACGCCGGATGGATCACCGGGCACAGCTATATCGTGTACGGCCCCTTGATCAACGGTGCTACCGGATTCATGGCGGAAGGCGCGCCAGACTATCCCGATGCCAGTCGGTGGTGGCGTTTGATCGAACGATACGGCATCAACATCCTCTATACCGCACCCACCGCCGTCCGCATGTTCATGCGGCTCGGAGCCCAGTGGCCGGCGGCGCACGACCTCTCGAGCCTCCGTCTACTCGGCACGGTTGGCGAGCCCATCAACCCCGAAGCGTGGCGTTGGTACCATCGCGTTATCGGGGGTAACAACTGCCCCATCGTCGATACCTGGTGGCAGACCGAGACGGGCTCGATCCTCATCACGAACCTACCTGCCGAGGCACAAAAGCCGGGCTCCGCCGGACTGTCGTTCCCTGGAATCGATGCCGACGTGGTGGACGCAGAGGGCACCTCTCGGCCGCCAGGTCACGGCGGATACCTCGTCGTTCGCAAACCGTGGCCGTCGATGCTGTCGACGATCTACAACGACCCGGAACGCTACCGTGAGACGTACTGGGAGGTCGTCCCGGGCATGTACACGGCCGGTGACGCGGCCGTCCGAGACGAAGACGGGTACATCCGCGTGCTCGGCCGCATGGACGACGTCCTCAACGTAGCCGGGCATCGGCTCGGCACCATGGAGATCGAAAGCTCGTTGGTTGCCCACCCCGCGGTAGCGGAGGCCGCCGTCATCGGCATGCCTGACGAGATCAAGGGCGAGGTGCCGAAAGCGTTCGTCTTGCTTCAGCAGGACATCGGCGCGAGCGACGAGCTTGCCCGGGAGCTTTGCGAGCACGTCGGCAAACAGATCGGCAAGATCGCGAGGCCGCAGGTCATTGACTTTGTTGCCAGCCTGCCCAAGACGCGCAGCGGCAAGATCATGCGACGGCTCCTCAAGGCCCAGGAGCGTGGCGAGGAGGTTGGTGACACCTCGACGCTCGACCCCGGAAGCGTACCGGAAGACGAGTAGCGCTTCGCGGCCGACCTCGGCGAAGCTTCGACGGTTCACTTCCGCCCCGCTGCTGGAAAGCGCCCGTCCGCGACGGGCGCTTTCTAGTGGACCGTGGGGGGCTCGAACCCCCGACCTCCGGCATGCGAGGCCGTCAATGCTAGACAACTAAACTTTTATAAAGAAAAGACTTAGCGGCACGTCGGAAATAGCATGTAACCGCTGTGTAGCCACCACATGAGGCAATCCTTCACCGCGCCCCTGGGTCCCTCCGCGTTCCCGCCTCGCGCCCTCGTCGGGCTCATAACCCGAAGGTCGTAGGTTCAAATCCTACCCCCGCTACTTAGGTAAGTCCCGGTGGTTCAGCAACTTACATCCCCGTGCTGACCACCGGGATTTACTGCGTCTGGCTCGGTATCTAACAGCCATCTAACGATCGACAGGGATTGACAGTCCGAATGTCCCGGATCGATCGGAAGAAGGAGGCCCCACAGTGCCAATCGGAGGCCGGCCATCGGCGCCATCGTGTGGCTGGGTGTGGCCGGCTCGCTGGGAGCGTTCTGGCTGTTCTACTGGCTGCTGCGCCACATGGAGACGAAGCAGGTGCTGTTGCACTTGCTCGTCACCCCGATCATCGCCCTGTTTCTTGGCTGGGCGCTGCGCGGTGAGCAGGTCGGATGGCTCGAGGCGGGCGGCGTCGTTCTGGTGCTGGCCAGGGTCTATGTGGTGCTGGCGGCCAGGAGGGACTGAACGGATCAGGCGGAGCGGTCGACGAAGCGTCTCCGGAAGAGCCCGGCGTACAGGATCTCTCCGGACGGGACGAGTGAGGCTATCGCTAAGGTCTTACATCCGCGCCACCGTCCAAGCTTCCGCTGATGATCGCGCCTTCCATGATGACCGCTTCGGGTCGAACCTCGTGGATCTCATAGCGATCGATCTCG
>DASCOT010000201.1:0-9721 GCA_036012155.1 Acidobacteriota bacterium | reverse complement strand
ACCTCTGACTGCCGACCAGAATCGGTACTTCTGGTACCCATGTGGTACCCGCCGGGGCAGACGCAGAAAAGCCCCGGTGGCACGAAAGGGCGGTAATCCCTTTGCCACCAGGGCCTTTTCCAAGTAGCGGGGGCCGGATTTGAACCGGCGACCTTCGGGTTATGAGCCTGTTTTCACCGTTTGCGGCTCATTCCTTCTCGTTCGAGATAAGTCGATAACCTTCGTGCGTTCAGCAGGTTACAGGTTGCCTGTCTTCCATCTGCGTCCTGCTTGTTCTTGCTGTTTCGGCTCCGTCCGTGGCATCTCGCGGCATGCACTCCCGGGTGGCGCAGCGTTTTATTCGCCGTGCCCGCATCGGGGCTTTCTGCCTAGACGCGCGATAGCCAGGCCCCGTCTGGCGGCGCCATGGAAGCAGGCACCAAACTCGGCCCCTACGAGATCACCGAGCAGCTCGGTGTTGGTGGCATGGGAGAGGTGTACCAGGTGGTCGAGCGGAGGTACGTCTCGACGGCTCGCGAGATCGAGTCATCAACGTCCGCCCGACGTGAGCCTTCGTCAGGCCCCGTCTCGATAATGATAACCTGCGCCGAGATTCGCCGCGCAAGTCCGTGTCCAACAAGATCGATAACGATATGCCCCGTGGCAACTGGTTGGCGTGTCTCCTTTTGACCTCGCTCATCGATACGTCAGGAGTCCAGGAGACGCGGCCCGGATTCATCGATCCCGATCCCATCTTGAGAGCGGCCGAGGCCGCAGTCGGTTCCGAGAGGCTGCGTTGCGTCACGATCTCGGGCAACGCGTACGCGGGAATGGTCGGTCAACAGCGGCTCAGCGCCTACGAGGTCGACTGGCCCCGCGGCGAGCCGTTGACGCGCTACAAGCGGGTCATGAACTGGGACGCGGGCAGCATGCTCGAGGAGTTCGACCGCGAGCCGGGCCACAACCCGGCATCCTGGAAGTACGGGCTCGGCTGGCGGGGGGGCACGCCGATCCAGCAACACCCGCATCAAATCTTCGCGATCAACGGGGCATACGGCTGGGCGATCGACGGGCCCAGCAACGACCCGGTCGCGGCGCTCCCCGAGGACGCCGAGCGCTGGCAGCTCGACCTGTGGATCAACCCTCACGGTTTCCTGAAGGCCGCGCGCCTTCCGGGTGCGGACCCTCAGGCCACCTGGCGATGGGAGCTCGGCGAGATGGGCCGCGACGGGGCCACCGTGAACCCCGAGAAGGTCAGCATCGTGTCGATCACCGTGCTCGGGAAGTACCAGGTCGACGCCACGATCAACTCGCAGAACCTGCTGCAGCGCATTCACACTCGGGTTCCGGACCCGGTGCTCGGAGACATGAACTACGAGCACGAGTTCACCAACGACAGCTACGTCGATCTCGGCGACGGCATCCGGTTCCCTACCGGTTGGCACTCCCATCAGGGATGGGATGACAACTACCAGGCTCAGAGCGTCAACGCGGGCCACAACGCGTTCGGCGGTCGGATGGCCGACATCCAGGCGAACGTCTGCGGCGACCCTTTCGATGTTCCGCCTTCGGTCCGCGCGGCGACGTTCCCGGTCAACGTCGAGACGTCGGAGCTCGCCGACGGCGTCTGGCTTCTGGGTGGCTCGTCGCACAACAGCGTCGCCGTCGAGTTCGACGACTACATCGCCGTCGTCGAGGCACCGTTGGAAGAGACTAGAAATCTCGCCGTGATCGACGCGGTCGTGCGTCTGTTTCCCGACAAGCCGATCCGGTTCCTCGTCAACACCCATCAGCACCACGATCACATCGGCGGACTCCGCACCTACCTGCACATCGGGGCGACGATCATCACCCACTGGAAGAACTACGACTTCTACACACGAGACGTCCTGAACTACGCACCGCGAACCCTGCGCCCCGACATGGTGTCGCTGTGGCCACCGACCGAGCTGGCGGAGGGCTACCAGTACGAGACGGTCCGGGAGAACTACTGGCTCAACGACGGCTCGCGCAGCATGCACGTGTCCTACGTGCATCCGCTCGATCACGTCGAGGGCATGCTGATCGCGTACCTACCCGAGGAGCGGATGTTGATCGAGGCAGACCTCTTCGACTCGACGTTCATCGAAGTGATGCCGCGGACTCGGGCCTCCGCAGCAAACCGGAGCCTGTACCGCCATGTCCAGCGTCTCGGGCTAGAGGTCGACACGATCGTGCCGATTCACGGACGACCCGTGCCCTGGGCCCAATTCGTCGCGCTCGTTGGAGGGACTGGCTGAGCACGTTTTCGATCGTGCGCTCGACCCGGTTGCAGCGACTTCCCGCCGCCCTGACGCGTTCGACCAATCCCACCCGCGAATCATGTCGAGGAGCCGATGGCCGGCTTCCGACAGGTACGACTCCGAGCGGTAGATCAGACAGATGGTGCGGTAGAAGTCCAGGCCCTCGATCTCGAGCTTCACGAGCGAGCCCCTTCGAAGCTCCTCCTCAATACACATTTGCGGCACGCTCGCGATGCCCATACCTCGGCGCACGAATTCCTTGACGTTCTCGTAGCTCCAGAGCCGGGCAGCGACGTGGCAGGCGATCTGCGCCCTGTCGAAGAGGAGAAGGACTTTCTCGGTGGTTGGTGTTCGCACGTGGTGTGCCACGAACTCCTCACCGCCGAGATCCTCGATCCGGACGCCCTTCTCGCCGGCCAGCCGATGGCCAGGCGGAACGATCAGGATCACTGGATCTCGGAACAGCTCGATCGACTTCACGTCTCGGGAACGTGGGCGGGATGTGACAAAGCCGAAATCGGTGCGCCCGTTAACAACGCGCTTGGGAATCTCTTCGACGGGCTGGCGCTGAATCTCGATCTGCACACCGGGCAACACCGCGTGGAACGCGCGAACGAGCGCAGGTAGAACGTAGTGCGCGGCGGACTCGTGGGCCGCGATGGTGATCTTGCCGCCCGACGCTTCCCTGAGATCACTGATGGATCGGAGCGCCCGTTCGCGAACCTGGACGATGGTGCGAGCGTAGTCGAGGATCACATTGCCCGCCTCGGTCGGTTGGAGCCGCGGAGAGCTCCGGTCGATCAGCGGGACGCCGAGCAGTTCCTCGAGCCGCTTGACCGCCTGACTGACCGCCGACTGGGTCCGGCAGACGCGATCTCCCGCACGCGAGAAGCTACTCTCCTCGACGACCGCGATCAGAGCCTCGAGATGATGGAACTCCAAGGGGCCGGTCCGTATCCGGGGCGTACGCCCCGACATGAAGTCGATCAGGGTTGCCAACGACACAAGGTAGCGTAGCGCGACGCGAAAAGCACGGGGTCTCGCGACTGCCTTCGCGTTCCGGTCGAGGTGGTTGCCCTCGGATCAGCGGCGTTAATCGTCACAGTAGAAAGTATTGCCGCGTCCGGATCCTGCGCCGTGAGACACTGACGCTCGAGACGGCATACCAGCTCCGAAGGGGACGCTGATCCGCGATGAAGATCGAATCCGTCAGGGCCTCGCAGCTGCGAATCCCCGACGTCTCTGACGTGTTCGATGGAACCCAGGACGTTCTGATCGTCGAGGTTCAGGCGGAAAACGGCCAGAGCGGCTTCGGCGAGGTCGTGTCGGCCTCGTACGTCGCAAAGTCCATCATCGAGGCGCCGCCGTCAGGTGGGGGACGTCACGGGCTCGCGCGCGCCATCGAGGGAATGGAGCTCGACAACATCGAGTCGCTCTGGGAGGCGATGTACCGCGCGAGCTCTTGGTACGGGCGGCGTGGCGCCGCCATCCACGCGATGAGCGGAATCGAGCTCGCCCTGTGGGACCTCATGGGCAAGATCGAGGCGAAGCCCGTCTATCGTCTGATCGCGGAGGTCGAGTCCCGGCCCATCCGCGCGTACGCGAGCGCGCTGTGGGCGGACACGCCCGAGGAATCGGCTGTGCGTGCACAGGCACTGATCGACAAGGGATTCAGCGCGGTCAAGCTGGGGTTCGGCGGCTTCGCCCTCGACGAGAAGACCGACCACCGCATGCTCGACGCGGTACGGAACCAAATCGGCGATGACGTCGAGCTGTTCGTCGATGTCGGGCGTCGCTGGAACCTCGAGCAGGCGATCCGGGGATGCTCTGCCGCCGCCGGATTTGGCGTGAACTGGATCGAGGAGCCGCTCGATCCGGACAACCTCGAGGGGTACACGCGTCTCTGCGGGCTCAGCCATGTCCCGATCGCCGGAGCCGAGACCGAGGAGACATTCCTGCAGTTTCGAGAGTGGATCGATGCCGGCCTCGACGTCGTTCAGCCCGACCTCGGGCGCTGCGGGCTGCTGGCAGGTATCGCCGTCAGCAAGCTGAGCACAGAGCGCGGTTGCAGGTGCGTGCCCCACTGCTTCGGTAGCGGCATCAACACTACGGCGGCGATCCACTGGATGACGGGCGTAGGCCGAGATCTGGTCGAGTACCCGATGCAATCGAACCCGCTCTGCCGTCAGCTCGTCACGGGCGTGCCGCAGCTCGAGTCGGGCACGGTCACGGCCCCGGACAAGCCGGGCCTCGGAATCGATCTCGATCGTGAGGTTCTCGAACAATTCCTCTACGAGCCTCCTCTGCGCCGGAGCTAGCGATGCCCGGCGGCTTGCGCCTCGACGATGTGGATCGCGCCGAGATCGTCCGCTTCTCGTGCGACGGCGAGATCGTCGAGGGTCGGCGGGGCGAGACCATCGGTGTGGCGTTGCTGGCGGCCGGGCGTCGGACGCTCCGGATCACCCCGAGACGAAACGAGCCCCGGGGTCTCTTCTGCGCGATGGGTGTCTGCTTCGATTGCCTCGTCGAGGTCGACGGGCGAGCCGGTCTGCGGGCATGTCTCATCCCAATCCGAGAGGGGATGGTAGTGAAAACGCGGTCGATGGGATCCGGCACGGAATGAACGACTCGGAAAGAGACCTGCTGGTCGTGGGCGCGGGGCCCGGCGGTCTCTGCGCGGCGATCGAAGCGGCGCGCGGGGGGGTCGACGTCATCGTCGTCGACGACAACTCTCGCCCCGGGGGCCAGATCTTTCGCCAGCCGCCGGAGACCTTCGAGGGACCTGGCTCGAGCGCCCCTGGGAAGGAGCTCGAACGCGGACGGGAGCTGCTAGCCGAGGCCCGCTACCTCGGTATCGAAATCCGCCTCGAGACCACGGCGTGGGGATACTTCGACCGCAGGACCGTTGAGCTCGTCACAGGCGATCTCTGCGAGCGCATCCGCGCGCGCCGGGTCGTTCTCGCGCCCGGTGCCTACGATCGGCCCGTGCCGATGTCGGGCTGGACACTCCCTGGGGTCTTCACGATCGGCGGCGCTCAGGCGCTCCTCAAGAGCCAGCGCACTCTGATCGGGAACCGTGTGCTGCTGGCAGGGTCCGGCCCTTTACTCCTGGTCGTTGCCAGTCAGCTCCATGAGGCCGGCGCCGACGTCGTCGCGGTTTCCGAGCCGGTAGCCTCGCTCGCTGCCCTTCGGCAGCTACCGGCGATCTTGTGCCAGCCTGGCCTGGTGCTCGATGGGCTCCGCTATCGCTGGTCCCTGATGCGCGGAAGGGTCCCCTGGCACTCGCGAACCAGGCTCGTCCGGATCGAGGGCGAGGATCGTGTCGAGCGCGCGGTGATCGGCCCGGCGGCGGCCGACTGGTCGTCGAAGCCGGGCGATCTCAGGACCTTCGAGGTCGACTCGGTCGCGGTCGGCTACGGGTTGCTTCCGTCGCTCGAGCTTCCACGGATCTTCGGTTGCGATACGACCTACGATCCGGCGACGAGATGCTGGATCGCGGTTCGCGACGGGGAGTTTCAGTCTACCGTCCCGGGCGTTTACGTCGTGGGCGACGGTGCGGGCATCGCGGGCGCGGTCGCAGCCACGGTGGAGGGTCGGGTCGCGGGGATCGCGGTTGCCCGAGAACTCGGTCGCTTGCCCACTGCTGAGGCCGCCCGACGCATCGACGGGCTCCGTGCACGCCTGCGACGAGTCGACCGCTTTCGTCGTGCCATCGACGCCGTCTATGGCCCGGGTCCCGGGATCTACGACGTCGACGAGCCATCGGTCGTCGTCTGTCGCTGCGAGGAGGTGACCCTGGGACAACTCCGGGCGGCGCATGACGACGGCGCGTCCACCTTCGACCTGCTCAAGGGATGGACGCGCACGGGTATGGGGCCCTGCCAGGCGCGGATGTGCGGCCCGTTCGTCCATGAGTGGCTCGCGCGACGGCAGGGCGTCGAGCACGGGACGTTGTCCGAGGGCACCGCTCGCCCCCCGGCGAAAGCGGTGGTGAGTCTCGGTGCTCTCGCCGCCGCCGCCGATGAAGGAGAAGGTCCGTGAAAGAACGCACGCCCTCGGCACGCTCCGCGCCAGCGCTCCCCGTATGGTCGGACTGCCCGCGACGTCGGCGGCCCCGCCACCGTGTGGCTGTATTCGTTATCGCGGTGACGATTCTGCAGACCGGGCTGACGGCGTCATCCGGGGCCTCGAGCCCCGAGCACGGTCGGTTCCGGCCACGCTTCACGCTCGAGCAGATCACTCGGACGGTGACACTCGGGCACTTCGCGGTCTCGCCCGACGGACGGCACTCCGTCTACACGGTCGCTGGCTTCTACTTCGGATTCCCGGTCATCCCTCGGTTCGGCCATGACAACAACCTGCGGCTGGCTCGTCTCGACGACGGTGGGATCCGGCGCTTGACCTCCGGCCCGCAGGCCAAAACCCGACCCGTCTTCTCCCCGGACGGTGGCCGGGTCGCCTATGAGGCCGAGGGGGACATTTGGATCGTCGACATCGCCGACGGGAGCACGTATCGGGTGACCACACACGCGTCGACCGACGGTGACGTGGCCTGGTCGCCGACGGGCGACGAGATCGCCTTTGTCTCCCGTCGTGGAGGAAAGGTCGACCTCTGGGTTGCGAGCGTCGCGGGAGAGCGTCACGGCCTGCGGCGCCTCACCGACGATGACGCGCGGGAGCGCTCTCCCGACTGGTCGCCCGACGGAGAATGGGTCGCGTATGAGGCCCGACGTGACGACGAGCACTTCTTCGCTAGCGGGATCTTTTCCGTCGCCGCGGGCGGCGGCGCCCCTCGCCGCCTGACACCGGTCGATGAGGTTACGAACTCGACGCCGCGCTGGTCGCCGGACGGATCGACGCTGGCATTCCTGTCCGACCGCTCGGGCTTCACACACGTTTGGATCGCACGCAGCGACGGTGGGGACGCTCGAGAGATCGATACCGGACCGCACGACTCGATCTCACCGCACTTCGAGGTCGAGCCGGTGTGGTCGCACGACGGCTCACAGATCCTGATCTCGGCAAACCGGGGCGGGAGCTTCGATCTCGCCGCCGTCGCCGTCGACGCGGGAACCGTCGAGTTCCTGCGAGCAGGCCGCGGCAATTACCGCCAGGTAGGATGGCGCCGTGACGGCGCACCGGTGTTCGTACACGAGGCGCCGTGGGCGCCGCCGGATCTGTATGTGGGAGCAGCCGACGGTGACGTGCAGCTCACGTTCTCCTCACACGTCGCGTTCCGGCCCAAGCATTTCCCGCGCATGAAGCGGGTGTCCCTCGAGGCCGAGGACGGTCTGCGGCTCGAGGGGTTTCTGCTGGAGCCGTCGGGGCTGCGCGACGGCGAGCAGCGTCCCGCGATCGTCAACCTGCACACCAACATCTACGGCCAGTTCTACGACGGCTGGCATCCGTTCTTCCACTATCTGGCCGAGAGCGGCTATCCGATGCTGATGGCCGATCAGCGCGGCAGCGCCGGCTACGGACGAGCGTTCCGCGACGCAGAGGTCGGCGACTACGACCGCGGCGTGCTGTTCGACATCGAGGCAATGGCGGCATTCCTGAAGAGTCAGCCGAGTGTCGATCCGGATCGCGTCGCCGTCATGGGGCTCAGCCATGGGGGATATCGAGCGCTCTTCGCCCTGACGCGCCGCACCGAGATGTTCGCGGCCGGTATCGATCTGATGGGGCCGACCGACCGTCGCCGGTTCGTCAACCGGAGTCGGCTCTTCCACATCGGCTCGTCGCCCGACGTGGATCCCGACCTGTACCGTCGGATCTCGCCGATCGCCCTGGTGGGCAGGCTGGAAGCCCCCCTGCTGATCATCCACAGCGACGCCGACGAGAACGTCGCACCGGCCCAGAGCTACGAGCTCGCCGACGCCCTCGACCGGCATCACAAGGAGTTCGAGATGGTCGTCTATCAGGGCGAAGCGCACGGGTTAGCCGATCCCGCGCACCAACTCGACTCGTACCGGCGGATCCTGGCCTTCCTGGAGCTGCACATTGGACGTTGACCGTGCACTGCCGGTTCGCTCAGGCCTTCACCGCCAGGTCCATCGACTCTAGGACCCCGCGAACGCCCGCGGTCTGCTCGTCGCTGAGCGGCAGCAACGGCGACCGTGGATAGCCGCCCGATCGCCCAAGCAGGTTCATCGCTGCTTTGAGGTTGGCGGGGAAGGTGCCGAACCTGCGGATCTCCTCGTCGAGTTTCACCGTCTTGAGCTGGATCCGATTCGCCTCCTCGACCTGGCCGCTCGTCGCGAGACGATACATGCTGATCGCTTCCTCTCCCAGGATCTGGGTCTCCAAGGAGCTGACCCATCCCTTCGCGCCCATCAGGACCGAAGGCACGCCACGGTCGGCCGAGTGTCCGGTCATCACCTGGATTGCGTCGCTGAACTTGTTGAGCAACCGCTCCACACGCAGGAACTCGGCCGAACTCTCCTTGATGGCGACTACGTACTCGGCCTGGACGATTCTTTCGAGGAGGTCGGGGACGAGGTCGACCCTCGTCCGTCCCGGGGTGTTGTACAGCAGGATCGGAAGCTCGATGCCGTCGGAGATCCGCTGGTAGTGCTCGACCACCTCGTCGTCGCTCGGTAGGCAGTAGTAGGGGGGCAGGACCATCGCCCCGGCGACCCCCGCCGCCTTCGCCGCCAGCCCGAACTCGACCACGGTCTCCGTCCTGATATTGCCGATGCCGGCGATCACCGGGACCGCGCCGGCCGCGGCGTCGACGGCGCGCTCGAACGCCCGCAGTCTCTCGCTCTCGGTCAGGCTCCACGCCTCGCCGGTGCAACCGGAGACCACGATACCGTTCGTTCCCTCGCCGATGAGCCACTCGATGTTCTCCGAGAATGCTCTTTCGTCGAGGTCTCCGCTCCTCGTGAACGGTGTCACCACGGCCACGAAGCAGCCGTGCCAGTCAACCTTGCCGTTGTTCATGTCAGGGTTCTTCCTCGCTTGAACTGGACGCGCGGAGCGCGGCCGGTTCGTTGGTGAAACGGGAGACGAGATAGGGTCGGTAGGGAGCGGCGGGCTCCTCGCCGAGGATCAGGCTCGCGACGATACGGCCACAGGTCGGCCCGAGCGTGAAGCCGCCAGCCGCGCAGCCGAGCACGTGGAGCCCGTCGAATCCCGGAACGGGACCCAGCACCGGCAACCGGTCCGGACTCCGGCCCTCAAGCCCGGTCCAGGCGCGTAGGAGAAAACGCGCGCTGAGCCCGGGAATCGTATCGACGGCCTTGCGCGCGTTGCCGACGACGCTCTCGTAGTGGAGCTCGTGCTCCTCGCGATCGGAGTTCCCCTTGCCCGTCCAGCCGCCGCCGATCAGAACGTTGCCGCCTGCCTGTTGCTTGACGGTCAGCTTGCCGCCGCCATGCGTGACGATGTGTGAAAACAACTCGGGTCCGGCCCGCGTGATGAGAACCTGCTGGATCACGGTGAACAGGGGCAAGTCAATG
>DASCOT010000200.1:0-43648 GCA_036012155.1 Acidobacteriota bacterium | reverse complement strand
CGCCTACTCATGGGTCTTCGTGTTCCAGCCCGGTCTGCGCGAGCTCTTCGACTTCGAGCTGGAAGGCCGGGAGCAGATCGACGGGCAGGCTGCCTTCGTGGTGCGGTTCGACCCTCGAGCGCCGTATCGGCCTGGGCTCAACGACTGGTTTGGCCGCGCCTGGATTGATGTCGATCGCTACCAACTGCTCCGCGTCGAGGCGGTGCAGTCGCAGGAGGCGTTGGCAGCCCTTCGGGCAGCGGATACCGGGCCGGTCGGCACCCGAGACGCCGCCGTCGAGGCCGGAGCACCCGCTGCAACATCCCCAGAGGAGCGCCCTCCAGAAGGCCAGCTGTTCTCGTGGGCGCGGGTGGACTTCGAGCAGGACACCAACGGCATGCGGTTTCCGAGCCAAGCGACGCTGATTGCCGCTGCCGTGTGGCTGACGCCAGCTAGTGAGGAGAGCTACCGAGCCGCGGCGGCAAGGATCCTACGTGACGGCATTGATCACGATCGGCTCTTCCGGGTGCAGCATCGCTACAGTGACTATCGATTCTTCAGCGTCCGCACGGCAA
Source organism: Acidobacteriota bacterium (assembly GCA_036012155.1). Lineage (GTDB taxonomy): Bacteria > Acidobacteriota > UBA890 > UBA890 > WLXD01 > DASCOT01. The sequence goes on along the minus strand of DASCOT010000200.1, from coordinate 43,094 downwards.
CCGAGATCGACCTGGCGCTGGCGCGACCTCAGTAACCCGAGGCACCGCACAACGCACCGTTTCTGCTCCGGGTGACGCGTTGGCTCAGCGTACCGTGAACACGTTGTCGTCGATCTCGTCGTCGATGCGCGTGTTGCGGCGGATGACGTCGGCAAGCGTCGTGCCTTCGATGTCGGCCAACTCGGTGCCCTTGAAGGCTCGCTTGTAGAAGAAGCGGTCGCCGTCTCGCAACCTCTGGAACTGCTCTGCGAGGATAGCGCGCGCCGTGGGTCCGACCATCGCGCCCGGTGCGTGCCGCTCGGCCATGATGCCCACCCACAAGTCGATGTCATCGATGTCGCGGTAGAGCTTTCTGAGCTCGGCGGCAATGCGAGGATCGTGGGCTACCTCGTTGAAACGGACCAGCCGGGCCAAACCATAGCCCTCGCGCACGGTGTTGAAATCGGCGAGTCCGTGATCGCGGCCGCGTTGGATATTCAGCGCCGCGAGATCGAAACCGCCGGCCTCAGGCCGGCCAAAGAGGAAGTTTCGCAGCTCGTCGACCATCATCGTGTCGATCTTGAGCGCCGTCTGGGCGGTGGCGCCGCGCAGGTACGGCTCGATACCGATGTCCGCGGTGAGCTCCTGCGGCGCGAAGAAGGCGTCGCGGAGCCTCAGGTGCCCGCGCGAGATCGGCTTGCCGTCGTGGCGTAGGCGAAGAAGTCGGGGTGACACCATACTGTGGCCAAAACGGTAGGCGGCGGTCGAGAACTCAGTACAGATCCCGGCGTCGACACGACGACGCCAGCCGCGATAGCGTCCCTGAGCGCTCTTGCCGAGCAGGCGTGGGAGGAATTCGTTGTAGGTAATCGACTGCACCAGGCCGATGACCTTGGCGCGGGCGCGCTGGTAGATTCGGTCGCCCTTGAGCCCCGGCGCCAGGTCGCGGACCAGGCGCGCTTGGCGATTGTGTTCGCGTGCCCACAGCGTGTGCATGGACAGCAGGGCGACGTTCTCGTTGGCACGAATATCACCGGCCAGTCGAAAGCGTTTGTGTGTGCCACCGGCGTTGTCGAAGCCACCCTCGTTGAACGGCAGCATCCTGCCGTCACTCAGCAGCAGCTCGCCGCTCCCGTCGTTGGCGCGTAGGGCTGCGGCGCGTTCCGCATCCGAGCCGTACACGTTGGAGGCGTCGATATAGGCGGTGATGAGGTTGAGCTGCTGACGGGGGTTGCGGCGACTGTGGCCGGTGACGGGGTCGTAGATCGAGCGGTTGAACCGAATTACCTGCCGTCCCGAGTTCGTCGGGTCGAAGAAAGGATCCCCGGCCGGCACCGCGATATCGAGCTTCTCGACCGGGCTCATACCGCCGGTGAGGTCGATGTCGTGATCAAGGAACTGCCCCCACACCCAGAACATGTCGCTGGCCCCTTGAGGGTCCAGCTGGCGGCGCTTCTGGTGAACGACGCGGTTGCTGATCTCGCGAGAATTGGGGCGATTCGCGCCTCCCGGTGAGCCCCTGCCGTCGGCGTACGCCGCATCGGTGAGGCGGAGCAGGCGTGCGTTGACCGCTCCGGCTCGGGCGTGGTCGTGGTTGTTTCCCTGCCCGTCGATGCTGCGGTGATCTCCCGCGCCCCAAGCCCCGGTGCCTCCGGCGGTGCTCAGCGCCAGCGCCGCCAAGCATATGAGGGCCGTGCTCGGTGTTCCCGAGATAGACATGAGATCGGACTTGGACACAGCTTCTCTCCTGCCAGCGACTCATCGTCGGCCAGCAGCCTACATAATAAGTGTCGACGATCGTATTATCGTCGATTAATTATCTGACCAAACCTCTTCTGTCGGGCGGTCCGCGGTACGACCCGTAAAGGGGAGTGCGGCGACGCCGGTATGGAGATCACCGGGCAGCATGCTGCACTCGGTTCAAGTTGCAGTTAGGTCGCGGGATGATGGCCGGAGATCAGCGGACAAGCGCGGCCCGGCCAGGCGCGGCCAGGCCTGGCACCCACGACGACCACCCGTCGAAGAAGGCCATGAACTCGCGATGCCGATTGTTACAAGGCCGCGCTTGTCAGAAATCCGAGGTCACGCCGACGCCCTGTTCCTCCGCCTTGCGATAGACGTGGTAGGCGGATGCCAGATCCTGAACGACGAGTCCCAGGGACTTGTAGAGCGTGATGTCGGCGTCATCGGTGCGTCCCTCGACGCGGCCGAGCGCCACTTCACCGACCTCGCCGAGGATGTGGTCGTCGTCGATAACGCCCTCATCGCGGGCCATCTGGAACTCGCCAGCCTGTGCCAGGGCGCCCTCACGGAGATCGACGATCAGCCGTGAGCGAGCCACCGCCGGCGCGTCGAGCTCACGGAGCCCCGGGAAGCTCGTCCCGACCGCGTTGATGTGCTGACCGGGCTCCAACCAGTCGCCGAGCAGGACGGGCTCGGGCGACGCCGTCACTGTACAGATCACGTCGGCCCCCTCGGTTGACTCCTGGGCACCCTCTACGGCCCGAATCTCCACCCCGAACTTGGCTCCTTGCTCCTGTGCGAAGGCCCGCGCCTTGGAGATGTCTCGCCCCCAGATCCTGATGTCGTCGAACTGACGCACGCACAGCATGCTCTCGAGGTGCTGTCGCCCCTGGGCGCCGTATCCCATGATCGTCAATGTCGACGAATCTTCTCGAGCCAGCAGGCGCGTCGCCACTGCGCTCGCTGCGGCGGTTCGAATCGCGGTGATCTCGGATGCGTCGACGATTGCGAACGGGCGCCCGTGCTGGGTCTCGAACAGCACCACCACGCCGTGGTGGCTATGCATTCCGAGAGCGAAGTTCCCGGCAAAGACTCCGACCAGCTTCATGCCGAAGACCTCCGGCTCGGCCATGTAGCCGGGCATCCACCCCAGCAGGCCTTCGCGCGGCAGGTCCATCTTGTTGCGGAGGGGCATCAGCGCTTCACGATTGGCCGAGCAGCGCATGGCGGCGTCGACGACTTCGATGCACTCGGTCATTGGCAGAAGGTCGATTACTTGCTGCGGGCTGACGACGCGTAGCTGCATGTTGAGCTCCCATTGGATCCGGCCTTTCTGGCGACAGGCGACATGGTACGGTGGCCAGGCGCCCGGTGCAGTTGTACGAAGGCGCATCAGCAAGTACCGCAGAAAGGCACGCGTGATGCGCCGGAGAAACGACGATGGGTGATGATCGCCGCCGCGAGGGACTGCCAGGACCGCGAAGGCCAGGCACGCTGATGGTCACAAGAATTGGCTTGGCGGTGGCGGACGCTGCGCGTTGAGCACCACCCACGACGCGATCATTATCGGTGGGGGCCACAACGGCCTTACCTGTGCCGCCTACCTGGCGCGTGCGGGCATGGACGTCGTCGTATTGGAGCGCCGGCGGGTACTCGGCGGCGCTGCTGTTACCGAGGAGCCCTGGCCCGGTTACACGATCTCTTCGGCGGCGTACGTCACCAGTCTGGTGCCGCCGCGCATCATCTCCGAGCTCGATCTCCACCGCTTCGGCTACAAAGTGACGATTCTCGATCCCGAGTATTGGATTCCGTTCGACGACGGCACCGCTCTGACGCTGCACGGAGACGCCGGCCAGACAGCCGCTGAGATCGCACGTTTCTCCAAGGCCGACGCCGCCGCCTACCTGAAGTTCGACGAGTACTTCGAGCACATCGGCGAGCTTGTGCGCGACATGCTGTTCGTAGTGCCGCCGCGCCTCGAGTGGCGCGAGATACCCAAGTGGCTGTCGCTCGGCCGTCGGTTCCGCCACTGGACGGCGCGAGATATCGCCGAGATCACGCGGCTCTTCACGCTATCCGGTGCCGATTTCCTCGACGAGTGGTTCGAGGACGATCGGATCAAGGGCGCGATGGCGACGCAAACGCTCGTCGGCGGCTGGGGCGGGCCCATGAGCCCTGGCTCGGCGTACGTCCTCATGCACCATTGGATCGGTGAGATCGACGGCCAAGCGGGTGCTTGGGGATGGGTGCACGGTGGCATGGGAGCGCTCAGCCAGGCGATCGCCGACTCCGCCTGCGCCTCGGGCGCCACCGTGCGTGCCGAGGTGCCGGTGCGCCGCATCCTGATCCAGGATGGGCGGGCGACCGGCGTCGAGTTGGAGAGCGGCGAGGTGCTCTACGCTCGGCAGGTCATCTCGAACGCTCACCCGGTGACCACTTACCAGGATCTCGTCGGCACGGAGAACCTCTCCGACGAGGTGAACTCCGACGTTGCCCGCTACCGCAGTCGCTCGGGCACGGTCAAGGTAAACCTGGCGCTTGGCGAGCTTCCGAGGCCGAGCGCGTGGGACGGACCCATTCCTGGGGACCCCCACACCGGGCTGGTCGCCATCTCGCCGTCGGTGGAGTATCTCGAGCGAGCCTGGGATGACGCGAAGTATGGCCGTCCGTCCGAGCATCCGTACATCGAGACCGTCTTCCCGACGGTGCACGAGCCTGGCCTGGCCCCCGAGGGGAAGCACATCGCGCTGTGTTTCACGCAGTTCGGTCCCTATCACCTCAGGGAGGGGTCCTGGGACACCGAGCGCGAAGCCTACGGACGGCGCATCGTCCAGAAGTTGGGCGCGTACTGTCCCGGCTTCGAGGCGTCCGTCGAGCACATGGAGGTCCTGGCGCCACCCGACATCGAAGAGCGCTATGGCATGCTCGGAGGCAACATCTTCCAGGGGGACATGGCGCCCGACCAACTCTTCTGCTTCCGCCCCATTCCCGGCTACGGGGACTATCGGTCGCCGGTCGAGAGTCTCTACCTGTGCGGCTCCGGAACTCATCCTGGCGGCGGCGTCATGGGCGTACCGGGCCGCAACTGCGCCCAGGTCGTCGGCCGCGACCGACGACGCGGCTGGTTCAGGAGGTAGGCTGGGCGGGTGCCTCGCGTCCTGGGCCAAGTCGGGCGCCAGGTGCTAGACTCCGGCGCCGTTGCCAGAGACGCTTCGCGCAAGCAAGCGAAGGCCCACGAGCCGAGGGGTGCCGTATGGAAGTGAAAGCAGCAGTTCTCGAGGCGCCGGGCGCCGAGTTCAGCGTTGGGCCCGTGGATCTGGACGAGCCGCGTGGCGACGAGGTGCTCGTCAAGGTCGTTGCCACCGGAATCTGTCACACGGATCTGTCAGTGCGCGACCAGTATTATCCGGTGCCGCTGCCGGCAGTTCTCGGTCACGAGGGCGCCGGCATCGTGGAGCGCGTCGGCTCACGCGTCACCAAAGTAAAGGAAGGCGATCACGTCGTCCTGAGCTTCCACTCTTGCGGCGACTGCGGCAACTGTAAGCAGGGGGCGCCAGGTTACTGCGCGGAGTTGTTCGGGCATAACTTCGGTGGTGCTCGGCCCGATGGATCACCGGTGATGCACCGCGGAGATGACATCGTCCACGGCGCCTTTTTCGGCCAGTCGTCTTTCGCTGAGTACGCGTTGGCCTTCGAGAACAACGTCGTGAAGGTCCGTGAGGACGCCCCGCTCGAGATGCTCGGTCCTCTCGGCTGTGGAATTCAGACCGGAGCCGGCACTGTGCTCAACAACCTCCATCCCAAGGCCGGCGAAAGCATCGCCGTCTTCGGGGTTGGCACGGTAGGCTTGTCGTCGGTCATGGCGGCCAAGATTGCCGGCTGCGATCCGATCATCGCCGTCGATCTGAACGCCAAACGCCTTGGCCTTGCCGAGGAGCTCGGTGCGACGCACGCGATCAACGCCTCCGACTCCAACCCGGTCGAGGCGATCCAGGAGCTCACCGGCGGTGGTGCCAACTACTCGGTCGAGGCCACCGGCGTACCCGAGGTGGTGCGCCAATCGGTTGACGCGCTTGGCCTCCAGGGCGTTTGTGGGCTGCTCGGCACCTCGCCGCTCGGAACGGAAATAACCCTCGATATGAACGCCATCCTGTTCGGTCGCACCGTACGCGGTGTGATCGAGGGCGACGCGGTGCCCGATCTGTTTATCCCGCAGATGGTCGACATGTACATGGCAGGCAAGTTCCCTATCGATCGCCTGATGGAGTTCTACGGCCTTGATGAGATCAACGAGGCAGTTGCGGCGACCGAGGCTGGCGGCACCGTGAAGCCAATCTTGCGCATGGGCTGAGAGATCAGGCGTCGAGTGTGCTCAGCGCGCGTCGCATGATCTTGCCGGTGCTGGTCTTCGGCAGATCGTCGACGAACTGGATGGCGCGCGGCACCTTGTAGGCTGCCAGGTGCTCGCGGCAGTGGCTCACGATCGACTCCTCGTCACCACCCGCACCCTGCTTGAGCACGACGTAGGCTTTGGCGATCTCGCCCTTTATCTCGTCGGGTTGACGGCCCACCGCCACCATCGCGACGTCCGGGTGTCCGGCGACGACGCGCTCGATCTCGGCCGGGTAGACGTTGTACCCCGCCGTCAAGATCATGTCCTTCTTGCGGTCGACGATAGTGATGTATCCATCGTCGTCCATGCTGGCCAAGTCGCCGGTGTGCAGCCAGCCGTCTGGCTCGATAGTCTCGGCCGTCCCCTGCTCGTTGCCGTAGTAGCCCTGCATGACGATCGGGCCACGGGCCATGAGCTCACCGACCTCACCGCGTGGCAGGGTCATGCTGGCGTCCTCGACAGCCGCGACGCGCATCTCACAGCCGGGTAGGGAAACTCCGATCGAACCGTGCTTGTTGAGGCCGTACCGCAGATTGGTGGTGCCTAGCCCGGCGAGCTCGGTCATTCCCCAGAGCTCGATGAGTGGGCAGCCGAAGCGTTCCTCGACCTCCAGCATCTTGTTGACCGCCATGGTCTGGCCCCCGACTGTGCAGCAGGTCAATGACGACAGCTCGTAGTCCTCCAACCCCGGGTGGTCCAATAGGTACAGGTACATCGTCGGCACACCCTCGAACATCGTGGCACGGTGATCCTGAATCGATTGCAGGATCTCGTCCTGTACGAACAGTGGATGTAACACGAGCGTCATGCCGTACATGAAGGTGGCATTGAAGATCACGTTGCCGTAGACGTGCGGGCAGGGGAGCGCGGTGACGATGGTGTCCTCGGCGGTGCGCACGTGCATGTTTGCCAACAACGCCGCGTTGAGGATCACGCTCCGGTGGCTTTGCATGGCACCCTTCGGATGCCCGGTGGTGCCCGAGGTATAGCAGATTGTCGACAGCGCATCGGCGGGTACATCGCGGACGGCGAAGCCCGACTCGTTGTCCTCGACGAGCTCGTTGAACGACCGCGCACCCTTGGGTATCTCGTCGCCGAAGATGATGATCTCCTCGACGTCGGAGGAGTCCTTCAGGCCGAGGATCGGCTCGCCCTTCTCTTTCGAAGCGAGCACCGCCTTGGCGCCACAGTCGGCGGCGACGAACGCCACCTCCTCAGGGGTGAGCATGACGTTGATCGGATTGATCACCGCGCCGACCTTGAGCGTTGCATAGTAGCTGACGATCCACTCCCAGCGATTGGCAGAGTAGAGGGTGACACGGTCGCCGGGGACGATGCCGAGCATCCTCAGACCGCCCGCCAGGCGATCGGAGAGATGGTCGAGGTCGCGGAACGAGAAGCTCTCTCCCGCGAAGACCAGCGCGGTCTTCTCGCCATGTTTCGCAGCTGCGGCGGGCAGGATCTCTCCGAGCGAGGTCAGCATCTCGACACCTGGGTACAACGGGGCCGGAGCGCAAGTCAAACGGCACGGGGCTGGAGCGCGAATCAGACGGGAGGCTGAACAACCCTTGACGGCCTCGGAAGTCGGAAACTAGTCTCGACAGACGCGAAGAGTCCTGGCCTCCGGCTTGTGTCGGACTGCGCAACAACCTGGAGCGACACCATGCGGTACCGCAGCCTTGCGATCTTTGGTCTCTGCGCGGCGCTGGTCGGTGCGCAGCCGTCGGCCCCGCCAGACGGCGCGGCAATCCTCGCTTCCGAGTATCCGTCGCTGTCGACCGCTGAAATGGGCCATGTTCGCCACATGATCAACCTCGCCAATCAGCTCGACGGCGACTGGTCGCTGATGGGCAACACCCCGGGCGGTGACAACTTCGACGCCTACCAGTTCCAGATTGCCTTCGCGGCCTACGCGCTGAGCCTGGCGCAGTACCACAAGGTGCCGGCGCATCGGGACCTCTACCGAGAGGCGTCGACCCGGCTCATCGAGAAGATGATCTACAAGGACGTCTGGCAGTACTGGGCGGCCATGAGCCAGTACGAGAAACGCGGTGCGGACCAGGACGGCAACAGCTCGGTGTATCGCGAGGATGGCTGGCAAGGATGGATCGACCCCAACATCAAGTCGAACATCATGTACAGCGGTCATTTGTTGCAGATGGTCAGTCTGCACGAGTCGCTGTTCGACGACCATCGCTACGACGAGCCCGGATCCCTGCCGTTCGTGTTCCCTGCGATCGAGTACGGCGGCGAGCCGCTGCGCATGGACTACGACCATGAGCGGCTGGCGACGGTGATTTACGATCAGTTCGTCGCCAGCGACTTCCTCGGCATCGAATGCGAGCTCGGCGCCATCTACACCGAGTGCAACCAGCATCCGATCCTCGGCCTGATCCAGTACGACCAGACCCACGGGACGGACTACTCGGCCGAGGTCGAGCAGGAGTTCGCCAAGACGATCCACGAGCGGGGGTTCATCTCGCCGGAGAACCACACGACGATGTTCTACCTCCACGTGCGGTCCGACGAGGTGATTCCGGCGTCGACCAAGTGGTCATCGACGGGCATGGCCTGGAGCGACGGCTGGAACGGCCAGGCGCACCACGTCTGGGCCCCGCAATATGTCAAGGACCTGTATCGCGAGCAACGCAAGCTCTACATCCCGGGCATGTTCCAGGGCGAGCCGGGCTCCGACATGGGTTGGACGTCTTCCTTCGACTTCGGCTGGTTCGCGGTCCTGGCGGCCGAGGTCGGCGACGGCAAGACCGTCGCCACCATGCTCGAGTACGCCGACGAGCACTTCGGGCCCACCTGGCGCGACGGCGGCCTCTACTATCCGCATACGCGCGATTACAGAGAGAACTTCAACCGCGACGAGAACGGGTTCATCCACAACATCAGCCCGGTGACTGGCAACGTGCTGGTGGCGATGACGCGCCTCAACCCCGGGGACGGGCTCTGGACCCTCTACAACCAGCCTCGCGAGGAGCCGTATTTCTCCGACCCGTTCGTCAGTGGCGTTGAGTACATCGAGGCCAACGTGACGCAGGCGATCTGGGATCGCGAGAAGTCGGCCCTGATCGTTACGCTGACGCCGGGTCCGGTGGCCGCCGAAAACACCACCTTCACGGTCAATCAACTCGACCCCTCGATGTCGTACTCGGTATCCCGTGATGGAGAGCGACTGGGCGTGGTGAGCGGCGGATCTGACAGCAGCGTGGCCAACGCGGCGTGGAACGTCGACGGCACGCTGACGATCTCGACTGAGCTCGATGCTGCACACAGCTTCGTAGTCGCTGCCGTTCGGTGAGTTATCGGCCCGGCCCCGTAGCGCGAGCCGGAGCCACGTCCAGGTCCCTGGTGCTCCGCCGGGAGACGTGGCTGATCGTCGTGGCGGTCGTATGTGCGTCGTGCGGTGCCGCGCCGGAGCACGCCGACGGCGATCCAAAGACCGAGGGGCTGGTGCGCCGGTATCTCAGCGATAATCCGGAGTTCCTGCTCGACAATCCGGAGATCCTGGAGAAGGTACGCCAGGCTGGCAGAGAGCGGCAGGAGAGGCGGGCCACGACGGCGCGCCGAGCGCTACTCGAGGCCCGCGCAAGGGTGGTCGTAGATCCGGAGCTCACCCCGGTGACGGGCGCGGTCGATGGCTCGGTGACGATCGTCGAGTTCTCCGACTACCAGTGCGTTCCGTGCAAGGCGAGCTATCCTGTGCTCGCCGCCGCTGCTGCGTCTGACCCCGAGCTACGTTTCGTTCACAAACAGCTACCGGTGTACGGCAGCCACTCCGTTTTGGCTGCCCGTGCCGCCACCGCGGCACACCGACAGGGCCGCTTCGAGATGTTTCACGACGCCTTGATGACGAACACGGCGCCTCTGAGCGCCGAACGCCTCTACGAGCTCGCGGGCGCGGTCGGACTCGATGTCGACCGGCTGCGTGAGGATATGCGAGACTCACAGCTCATCGCATACCTGGCCGCAGTGAAGGATCTAGCGGAGGAGCTCGGTATCGACGCGACGCCGACATTCATTGTCGGAGACCGGCTTCTGCGCGGTGGGCTGAGCGACGATCTATTGCGTGCGTCCGTTGCCGAGGCGCGTGCATCGAGCTGATCCGGCCCTCACGATGGCGGTCTTCGGGCGTATCACCAAGCTCGGACCGCAGGATGCCGGGGTTCCAGTACCCTAGTGCCGCCCTGCCAGTCGTCAAGCACGAGGATCCCCGAATGAGAGACGATCGCCGGACGACGCCCCCGAGCTTCTGGCTCGATGACGTGTCCGAGTCGCCGGCGCTGCGCCCGGCGCTCGATGGCGACATCGACGCCGACGTGGCGATCGTCGGTGCCGGGTTCACCGGACTATGGACCGCCTACTACCTGCTGCTACACGACCCGAATTGCCGGGTGACGGTGATTGACGCAAAGTCCGCCGGCTATGGAGCGTCCGGGCGCAACGGCGGCTTCTGCGATGGCATCGTTCACGGGCTCGCGTGCGTGCTGCGCCGCGACCGCGACGGAGCGATCGCGTTGTGGCGGGCACTGTTTGACGCCGTTGACGAAGTGGGCCGCGTGGCCCGAGAGCGAGGGCTCGATTTCGGCTATGACAAGGGTGGCTGCTTGCAGATCGCCACCGAGCGCGTGCACGAGGAAAGCCTGAAGCGCGGCATGGAAGATCTCTACGAACTCGGCTTCGACGATCGCGACTATCGCTGGCTCGAGCCGGATCAGGTCGCCTCCATGGCGGTCCTCGGCGGGCAACCGGCCGCCTTCTACACGCCGCACGCGGCGGCGGTGCAGCCCGCCAGGGTGGCCCGGGCGCTGGCCACGACAATCGAAGGGCTCGGTGCGACAGTCCACGAGCAGACCCGCGCGTTGGCTATCGAGGCTGGCTGCGTGCGCGCCGACCGTGGCTCGATCTCCGCGGACTTCATCGTCAACGCGACCGAGGCCTACGGCGTGGGTCTTGCCGGCCGTCGGCGCTCGATCGTGCCGCTGTACAACTACATGGTCGCCACCGAGCCGCTGCCTCCATCGACCTGGGAACAGATCGGCATGCGGAATCGGGTCACGGTGGCGGATGGCTTCCGTGATCTCATCTACCTGCAACGTACTGCCGACGGTCGGATTGCCATCGGTGGTCGCGGCTCTACGTACAGCTACGGGTCGGGCATCACGGTACGGGCTGAGCACAACGAGCATATCTTCGGCGTGCTGCACGGTGAGCTGCAACGTTTGTTTCCCAGCATCGACGCGAAGGTAGCGCACCGCTGGGGCGGAGTGTTCGGTGTGCCGCGCGATATGACTCCTTCGGTGGGCCTCGATCGCGATACCGGGTTGGCGTGGGCGGGTGGATACGTCGGCTCCGGCGTGGCGTGTGCCAATCTCGCTGGACGAACAGTCGCGGATCTGGTGCTTGATCGTCAAACCGATCGCTCGCGCTATCCATGGGTGAGGGCCCCTAGCCAGCGATGGGAGCCCGAGCCGCTACGCTGGATCGGGGTATCGATCATGCTCCGGCTCGTCAGGCTCGCCGATTGGTGTGACCGTCACGCCCCGGCGGGTTCCGGTGTCCTCGACCGGATCATCGCCCGTATTGCGCCCGATTGGGAGATCGGTTGATGGACCCTCGACCCATCTCGAGCATCGACGTCGCGGTGATCGTCGGCTACGACACCTGCGTCTGGCCAGTCTCGATCGGTGGCACGACCTTTACCTTCTGGCAGGAGTACGCTCTGTACTTCAGCCTGCCAGCGAGCCTGGTCGGCTTCATCGCCGGGACCTTGCTCGGCACCCTTCCAGCGGCCCCGGAGACCATGGCGAGGGTGTGGCGAGCGACGCGCGCGGTACTCCAACGTCGGGGGAATGAGGATGATGAGTGAGCTCGCGGGGTCGGTCGTATCCGTCCATAGCGGTGACCATGTCGACCTGCACAAAGACGAGCAGCCGGAAGTGCGGACGGAGCTCGATGGCTTCGTCGGCGACAAGCACCGCGGGTACTCGCGCGTAGCTTGGCAAGGCGACGTCGATCCTGCGGGCATCGTGCGCCGCAACGAACGCCAGTGGTCGGCGGTATCGACCGAGGAACTCGAGGTCATCGCGCGGCGCATGGATCTGCGGGAGCCGCTTGCCGCCTCGACGCTGGGAGCCAACCTGTGCATCGAGGGCATTCCGAGCCTTTCGCAGCTGCGGCGCGGCACACGGTTGCACTTCCCCTCGGGCGCCGTTCTGCGCGTGGAGGAATGCAATCCGCCATGCGTCGAGATGGGGCAGGAGATCGCCAAGGCCTACACGACCCATAGCGGCGATCCGGTTGTCGCCACCCTGTTCCCGAAGCACGCCCTGAACCTTCGTGGCGTGGTCGGGGTGATCGATGTCGCGGGGTTGATTCGCTCCGGCGACCGTGTGGTGGTGGAGGAGATGCCGTAGTCGGGGCCTGGCCTACTTGCGTACCAGCGCCTCGAAGATGGAGTTGCGAATGCGCGGCGTCGGGCGGTCGCGTAGCTCGGTGGCGTCGAGCGACTCAGCGATCTTCGTCAGCGCCCTCGCGCCGATCCAGCGTAGTGGCTCGGGCTCCCAGTTGCGGAAGTCGCGTTCCACGATAGGCAGCTCCACGAGGTCGGTTGGTCGCTCCAGGATGAGATCGGCGAGCGTGCGGCCGACCAGGTTGGATGGTCCTACACCCTCCCCTACATAGCCTCCTCCCCATGCCATGCCGTCTTGCCGGTCGATGCCGACGGCAGGTCGCCAGTTGCGCGGCACACCGATGGCGCCACCCCAGCGATGGGTAACGAGCTGGTCGCGAAGCACCGGAAAGAAGGATTCCAGCACGTCGCGTACTTGGGCGAACGCCGCATCGCCGGGGGAGAAACGGTCGCGCACCCTCGAGCCGAAGAAGTAGGCGCCGCGGCATCCGAACGCCAGGCGATCGTCTTCGGTGCGCTGACCGTAGGTCACCATGCGCCGCGGGTCGCTGAATGTCACGCGGTCGACGAAGCCGATCTCATCCCAGATCGACTGGCGCAGGGGCTCGGTGGCGATCATCATCGAGTGCACCGGAATCAGCTTCCGTTTCTGGCCGCTGATGGTGTGTGTGTATCCCTCGGCGGCACGAACCACGACATCGGCGGTCACCGCGCCGTTTCGGGTCCTCACGCGTCGCGGCTCGAGCGACAACGCCGGCGAGCGTTCGTAAATGGTCACGCCGCGGCGCTCCACGGCCCTGGCGAGCCCACGCACCAGCCGGGCAGGATGCAGGGCGGCCACGTAGCTCAGAAACACACCGCCGAAGTTTCGCGCCGTGCGAATGTGGGAGGAGCATTCCTCCGGTTTCATCCAGCGCACCTCGTCCTCTGTGGCGCCGAGTGCACGCCAGTCGTCGAGCTCCTCCTGGACGTGTGCGTGGAACGTCTTCGAGGTGGCGACCGTGATGTTGCCCGCCCGCGCCCACTGACACTTGATGTTCTCTTGGGCGCAGACACGCTCGACCTCATCGACGGTCTCGAACAGCGCGCGTTGCAAGCGAATCGCACCGTCGCGCTGGGCCGGATCGTGGAGCAGCTGGCCGATGCCGGCCATGGTGCCGAGACACCAGCCACCGTTGCGGCCCGATGCCCCGAAGCCGGCGATCTCGGCCTCCAGTACGGCTATACGAATGCCGGGTCGAAGCTCAGTGAGGTAGTAGGCGGTCCATAGCCCGGTAAACCCGGCCCCGACGATGACGACGTCGACTTGCTCGTCGGCAGTCAGCCCAGCGCGCGGTTCGAGCGGCTCCGCAACCGTGTCGTGCCACAGGCTGAGGTTGCGATACTCATTGGCCGACACGCGGGTCTCCTCGGGAGCGCCCGCAGCATCTGCTCAAGGTCGCTGCTCGAGCTCTCGGCCGAGCGCCTCGATGCGCATCGCTTCGTCTTGACGGCCGAGTGCCCGCAGCTCCGCAGCCAGCACCGAGTAGGTTCGAGCTCGCCCGGGGTTGAGCTGCCGCGCGCGCTCCAGTGCCGCCACCGAGCTTTCGTGGTTGCTGAGCGCGGCGTACGTCATACCGAGGTTGAAGGCAACGAGCCAGTCGTCCTGCGCTAGCTCGTCGGCGCTTTCGAACAGCTCGAGCGCTCGCTCGAGGTTGTCCTGGCGAAAGTAGTAGAGCCCCTGGACGTTGGCGAGCCCGATTTCCGTCGCGCGGTTGGTCTCCAGCTTCTCCTGTTCGTCAGCGGCGGTGAGCGTGCTGAAGCGTTCCATCATCCGCTGGCTCTCCTCGGTCTTGCCACGATCCCGCAACACCAGCGCTAGCGTGTAGTAGCCGGCCAGTAAGTCGGGGTTGAGCTCCAGAGCCCGCCGGCAATACGTCTCGGCAGCGGCGAGGTCGCCCATTTCTCGACGCACCCGACATAGCTCCTGGTGCGCTAACGGGCTGCGCGGTGCGGCACGGATGCCGCGAGCCAACAGCTCATCGGCGGCCTCCGGCTGGCGGCGCTTGACGTAGATGTCGGCGAGACGAACGTAGGCGTTCATCCCACGGGGGCGAAGCTCGATGGCGCGCTCGTACTCGGTGATCGCCGTGTCGAAATCGCCCTGGTTGTCCGACATGACGGCGAGCTCGAGGTGGGAGGGTGCGGCTCCCAGCGGTCCCTCGTGCGGCCCCTCGGCAGCGCGAAGCAAGCTGGTACGCGCCTCGGTGAAGTCGCCCATCTGCAACTGCATCCGCCCCTTCAGCAGGTAGAGCCGCGGATCCTCGATGCCGGCGCGCTCGCAATCTCCGATCAAGCTCAGAGCCTGCTCCGGGAGGCTCAAGCGTCGATACGCACGGCTGAGCGCCAGGCAGCTATCACCCTCGTGCGGGCGCTGCTCGACTACCTTCTCGAATGCCTCGGCTGCCTTCAAGACCGCCTCGAGTCCGGTGCCGTGCTCGGCGAGGAGCCGCCCCAACAGCAACCAGGCGTCGGTCGTCTGCGGCGCAACGGCCACACATTCCTCGAGCTCTGTGATGGCTCGAGCGTGGTCGCCGAGCGCCGCGTAGGCGAGCGCCAGCCCGTAACGCGGCAGCGCTACCTCTGGATTCAGCTGCGAAGCGGCGCGCAACCAGTCGATCGCCTCCTGGTGCTGGCCAACTCGGAGCAGGGCGGTCCCGAGGTTGAACTGGGTGACGAACAAGTCTGGCCCCAGTTGCGCTGCCTGGCTCAGCAGCGGTAACGCTTCGTCGGAGTTCCCCAGTTCAAGTAAGGCCCGTCCAACCTGGCTGCGCGCGATGAGATCGTCGGGCTCGAGCCCCAAGGCGTCGTCGAACGCCTCCAGCGCTGCCTCGAAGTCACCGTTCTGCATCGCCGCGGCGCCCGCTATCATGAGGACCTGGAATTCGGTCAGCTCCGCTGGAGGAGCTTGCTCCTGAGCGTTGACGAATACCCCCGGCGATCCGAGGCTGCCCGTCACCGGGGCCAGGGGCGCCGGCCGCATGCCCACCAGCACGCCTAGCGCGCACAACACCAGGATCGAGCGGCGCCAGGAGGCGACTGCCGTGAATCGCGTCACGTTGTGTTGATGCGTCATCGGGTTGTCTACCGACATGGCTTCAGCTCCCGATCCCTGCCTGGGCGCGCTCGGCAAGGCGGGCATTCAGCCGGGAAAGGTCGCTCCGGCCGAGGCGATTGTAAATGTCTGCCAAGAGGAAATGCCCCAGCGCGCGATCCTGGGCTGGGATCCCGCTTGCCGCCAGGGCTCCCTCCACCAATTCGATGGCCTCCTCGTAACGCTGACCTCGTACCAGGTGGATGCGTGCCATGAAGAGACGCGCGCGCGGGAACGTCGGATCGATCGTTAGCGCCAGCTGGAGATAGCGCTCCTCTTGCTCCAGATTCTGCAGGTTACGGTGGACCAGGCTCAGGTTGAACGCCGACATCAGGTGCTCGGGCGAGATCTCGAGCTCGCGACGGTAGGCGGCGATCGCCTCGTTCAGTTGACCCCGGCGTTGGAACAGCTGGGCCCAGGTGAAGTGCAGCTCCGGTATCTGGTCGTTGAGCTCCTGGGCGCGATCCAGCTGCGGCTGGGCGAGCTCGATACGACCGAGTTGCATGTACGCGCTGGCCAGCCCGACGTGCGCCCCGGCCATGTTGGCGTCGAGCTCCAGCGCTTGGTTGAACGCCGCGATCGCTTCCTCATGGCGCCCGCTGCGCTGGTAGATGCCTCCGAGGGAGAGTTGAACCCGGGCGTCTGGCTCCAGCACATCGGCGAAATCGGTCAGCATCCGCTCGGCATCATCGGTCCGCCCCGATCGCATCTGAGCGTTGGCGAGGAACAGCACCATGCCAATGTCGTCTGGCTTTCGGGCGATCGCCTCCTCGAAGACAGGGATCGCCTCGGGGTAGCGTCCCTGATCGATCAGCATGTTACCGAGCGCTTGGTAGGCATCGATCACCCCGGGGTCGGCAGCGATGATGCCACGGAACAGCGACTCCGCCTCCGCTAGCTCAGACTGCAACGTCAGCGACCGGGCCCTCAGGAGATCGTTGTAGATGTCGATCCTGTCTACGGGGCTGATCCGGATCTCGGTGTCGTCCTCGATGGAGTCGGCGAAGTTGCCCAGATAGCCGAGGGCGGCGAGCCGCCGCCGGGTCTCCTCATCGAGCGTCACGGCTTCGGCCAGGCCGCCATCCTGCTCGTAGTCCGCTACCAGGGAGTCGGCCTGCTGGCGCAGTAGCTCGGTGGTGGCGGCACGCTGCTGCGACAGGTTGACGGCCTCGTCGGGGTCCGATGCCAGGTCATAGAGCTCCGGCTCGGACGACATGATGAGCTTGTACTCCGGGCTCAGCAGGACGCGTAGCTCGCTCCAACCGAAGTGCAGCCGCGGGTAATAGGTCTCGGAGTAGACCAAGCTGTCGGGGCGCTCGGGGGCGCCGGCGTCCAGCAGCGGAACCAGGCTTTGGCTCTGCACCTCGGACGGGATCGGCAGTCCAACCAGCGTGAGAATCGTGGGCATGACGTCGACCAGCGATACGGGCTCGGATCGCCGTACACCTTGATAGGCTGCAAACGGTGCGGAGATCACCAGCGGAACGTGGATCGTCTCTTCATAGAGGAAGAAGCCGTGCTCGATCTCGCCGTGCTCACCGAGACTCTCGCCGTGGTCCCCCGCTACGATCACGAAGGTATCGTCACGGCGGCCGCTGCTGTCGAGCCAGGCAATCAGGCGACCGAGCTGCGTGTCTGCATAGGCGATCTCGCCGACGTACGGGCGGCCCGGATATCGGTCGCGAAACTCGGGTGGTGGCTCATATGGTGTATGGGCGTCGAACATGTGCACCCACAAGAAGAACGGCGCCGAGGGATCCTGGCGGGACCACGCCAGCGCCGCGTCGACCACGTCCGACCCCGTTCGCTGGATGCTCGCCAGCGCGATCATGCGCGTCCGGGGCACCTCGAACTCGTCGAAATAGGTATCGAAGCCCTGTGCTAGCCCGAATCGCCCGTCGAGGACGAACGACGAGACGAACCCCCCTGTGCGGTACCCGGCATCGCGGAACAACTCCCCCAGCGTCTCCAGATTGTCGGGCGCCACAAAGGCGCCGTTGTCGCGCACGCCGTGATAGGGCGGGTAGGTGCCGCTCATCAACGAGGTGTGCGATGGCAGGGTCAGCGGCGTCGGCGAGTAAGCGCGCAGGAAGGTGACGCCTTCGTTGGCCAGCCCATCGAATGCGGGGGTCTCTATGTCGTCGAAGCCATAGGCCCCGATGTGATCGGCGCGGGTCGTGTCGAGCGTCACCAGCACGACGTTCATCTGCCGGTCGCCGCGCAACGAGGCGATGTCCGGTGCGGCCGTCGGCGCAGACAGCAATCGATAGCCGATATAGGCCAGCGCCATCACGATCGCCAGGACGACCACGGCGCGCGCAGCTACGATTTGCCAGCTTCGTGTGCTGGAGGTGGGCTTGGTCATGGCGATAGCAAGCGGGGTAGGCGATGCAATCGATGCGGCGCCTCGGCCGGGCTGTTCAGTCGTCAGCGTTGTGTCCCGTCTCGGAGCTGTATCCCAAGGCGCGCGTGCTGGTTGGAGAGGTCGTTTCTTCCGAGTCGATTGTAGATGTCCGCGAGCAAGAGATGGCCCAGCGCCTGGTTCTGCCTGGTGATCTCTTGCGGCACCCCACGCGCCGTCGGCAATTCCATTCGCGCCAGCGCCCCCTCGACGAGCGACAGAGCCTCGTTGAGGCGCTCGTTCTTCACCAGGTGGATGCGGGCGAGGAAGAGGGTTCCACGGGTGAACTGTGGGTTGATCTCGAGGGCCAGACGCAGGTACCGCTCCTCCCCGACGAGGTCGCCGCGGTTGCGGTAGATGACGCTGAGGTTGATTGCGGCCCTGATGTTGCGCGGCTCGTTCTCGAGCTCGCGGCGGTAGGCGGCGATTGCCTCGTCCGGCTGTCCGCGGGTCTGGAACAGCAAGGCGCGCTGGAAGTGCAGATTGGCGAGGGTATCGTCGAAGCTGCGTGCCAGGTTCAGGTGTTCCTCCGCCAAGCCCGGGCGGCCGGCGGCCAGCTGGACGGCCCCGAGCCCGAGGTGCGCGGCGCCCATGAGGCTGTCCGCCGGCTTGGGTGCGGATCGCAGGAGCCCCGGCATGTTCGCCAGACTTCGGTCGCTGAGGCGTAACGCCTCGTTGAAGTAGGTTGCCGCCTCGTCGTAGGACCCCGCGGCCTGCTTGATCTGCCCGAGGTTGATGTAGAACCGGGCGTCCGGCTTCAGGACGTCGATGTAGTCCAGCAAGACCTTCTCGGCCTCGTCCATCCGACCGGCCTGCATCTGCGACTTGGTGAGATGCAGCACCAGGCCCGCATCTGCGGGCCTCATAGAGAGCGCGGTCTCAAGAACCTCGATTGCCTCCTCGTAGCGGAACTGCTCCAAGAGCAGGGTGCCGAGCGACTGGTGCGCATCGACCACTCTGGCATCCTCGGCGATGACCCTCCGGAGCAGCACCTCGGCCTCGGCCACCTGGTTGCTGAGGGTCAGGCCGCGGGCCCGGAGCAGGTCGTTGTAGATCCCGATCTTGTCCCTCGGGTTGGCGCGCTCGACGTCTGGGTTGTCGGCGTCGGCGCTGTAGTTGCCGACGTACCCGAGTGCAGCGAGCCGCCCGAGAGTCTCCTGATCGAGCGCGACGGTGTCCGCCGGGGTGGCGATCTCCTCGAGCCGCGCCACCAGTTCCTCGGTTTCCCGGCGCAGCGCCTCTGCGGTGGCAGCGCGCGCTGATGCGAGGTTGTTCTGTTCCCCGGGGTCCTGCAGAAGATCGTAGAGCTCCGGCTCGGGCGAGATGATGAGCTTGTAGGTCGGCTCGAGGATCGCCTGGAGCTCGCTCCAGCCGAAGTGAAGGCGCGGGTAGAAGGTCTCCGCATAGACGCGCTCGTCGGTCCAGCCCTCGACCTCGGCGTGCTTGGCAAACAGCGGTACCAGGCTCCTGCCTTGCACATCGTCGGGAGTCTCCAGCCCGGTCAACTCCAGCACGGTCGGCATGACGTCGATCAACGAGACCAGCTCGTGGCGCTGGATGTCCTGCGGCTCGTCGAACGGCGTGGCGATGATCAGCGGCACCCGGATGGCCGACTCGTACAGCAGCAACCCGTGCTCGCTCTCCCCGTGCTCACCGAGACCCTCGCCGTGATCGGAGGCCACCACGACGTAGGTCTCGCCGGACCGGCCGGAGTCGTCGAGCCACGAAGTCAGCCTGCCGACCAGGGAGTCTGTCCAGGCGATCTCACCGACGTAGGGCCGATCGGCGTATCGTGACCTGAAGGGCTCGGGCGGCTCGTACGGGGCGTGCGGATCGTACAGGTGTACCCACATGAAGAACGGGGCCGTAGCGTCCTCACGAGCCCACGCCAGGGCGGTGTCGATGACCTCCGATCCGGGACGCTGCACGTGGCCCAGATCGATCTCTTGCCGCTTGGGCGCCTCGAACTCGTCGAAATATCGGTCGAACCCCTGCGCCAGGCCCCAGCGCGAGTCGAGGACGAAGGCCCCGACGAAAGCGCCGGTTCGGTAGCCGGCCTCCTGGAAGCTCTCGGCCAGGGTCTGCAGTCCTTCCGAGGCGACGTACGCGCCGTTGTCGCGCACCCCGTGGTAGGGCGGGTGGGTCCCGGTGAACAGCGACGTGTGCGAGGGCAGCGTCAACGGCGTTGGGGCGTAGGCGCGCATGAAGGCGACGCCGCGGGCGGCAAGCCCATCGATAACAGGTGTGTCGACCTCGTCGAAGCCGTACACGCCGATATGATCGGCGCGCGTCGTGTCGAGCGTCACCAACACGACGCTCATCTGGTGGTCGCCACGCAGCGAGGCGAGGTCCGTCGCCGAGTCCGGGAGGCGCCAGAACAGGGTTCCGAGGAGGATCGATGAGAGCACGATCGCCAGCGTGATCCTGGCGCGCACGGTTCCGGGTCGATGACGAAGCGAGCTGGCAGCGGAGCGGGTCATGATGGCTTGGAGTCGGCACCGGGCGATGAGGCCGAGCGGCGCGGCACTCCGACCAGGAGTTTGCCCGCCGGGCACCCATGTAGTCTATAGGTGTACTGGACCGGCTCACTAGGTCGCCGGCCCGTGGATGCGAGGCGATCCTGCCCGTGAGGCTCAGACTTCGGTTGAGGATGGAGGGCGTGCGGAATCGCGGCCGCCGGCACTGCGCCTCGACGTGTCTGCGGGCGGCGCCATTCGCTCTGGCGCTGATCTCCACGATGGCGCTCAGCGTGCCAGGCAGCGGACAGGACGAGGTCGATGTCCGGTTGCAACGTGGCATACAACTGCTCAGCGCGGCACGGGTGGAGGAGGCCATCACGGAGCTCGAAGCCGCGGCTTTACTGGAGCCACGTAACTGGCAGGCTCGCTACCATCTCGGGCGCGCTCTCTATGCTGGCGGTCGTGCCGAGGAAGCGGTAGCGCATCTGATCGCCGCACTCGAGCAGACGCCCGAACCGGGCCGTGTGAACTCCCTGCTGGCGCAGGTTTGGCTTCAGCTAGAGGAATGGGAAGCGGCCGCCGAGGCGCTCGACGCGACCGAGCTCGCGATGCCAGGATTTCCACCGGCGGCGTTCTATCGGGGCGAGCTGTGCTATCGGCTCGGACGCCTCGAGGTCGCACGCCGCCACGTTGAGAGAGCCGCCGAGGCTGCTCCCGACTGGGACAGGCCGCTTCTCAGTGCCGCCGTACTGGCCGAGGAGGACGAAGATCCGGAGGCCGCGGTACGCTGGTTGCGGGCGGCCGTCGAGCTGCAACCCGACGATGCCATGTTGCGGGTGCGGTTGGGCAGCGCCCTGGCGGCGGCGCAACAGCCGCGCGAATCCGTCGCAGCGTTTCGGCGCGCCTTGGAGATTGCCCCTGATCTAGAGGCGGCGCGCATGCGGCTCCTGCTGCAGCTCGATGGGCTCGGCGACCGCGGCGCGCTGGTTCGGGAGATCGACACGATCCTTGCGCGCGAGCCCGATAACGGCGCCGTCCGATCCCAGCGAGCGCGGCTGCTGAACCGTGAGGGACACACGCAAGATGCTCTGGCGGAGATTGATGAAGCGATCGTCAGGCTGGCCGAGGCCACCCCGTCGCCGGGACAGAGCCGCGGGACCGTGGAGCGCAACGCCAGAGGGTTTCGGGCACGATTGCTGATGCAGCTTGGTCGCAACGCCGATGCCGCCGCTGAGGCACGGGCCTTGGTACAGAAGCATCCATCGTACCCGGAGCCGTTTTTCGTGCTCGGCACGGTCTTGATGCGGCAGGGAGATTCCGAGGGGCGGTCGTTGCTCGAGCGCTTCAAGGCTCTGTCGGATGCTCGGGAGCATCGTCGGACCGCAGGCGGCCTCATGCTCCGAGGAGATCTGGAGCGGGCGGGCGTCGAGTACCGGGCGGCGCTACGGCGGACGCCAGGAGAGCCGCGGGCGAGTCTCGGTCTGGCGATCGTATTGCGTCGCCAGGGCGATCACGCTGGGGCGCTGGCGCTCCTTATGCCGCCCACGGGAGATGTGTCGTTGCTGGCCGAATGGTATCGCGAGCTCGTGCTCGCCCTGTACAACGACGGGCAGCTTAACGAGGCACGCCAGCTCTGGGAACAGCTGCGCGGTCGCCGCTTCGTGCTCGGTGTCGAAGTCTGGCGGGTGATGCGCCCGGCTGTTGCCGCCTGCAGCTAGTGGCCTGTTACAGGCCATTAGCATACTGGCCGCTCCCTACCCTGCTCGAATCAGCAGTAGGGAGGCCAGTGGATCGGATCGGCCGGGAGCCCAACGCGTAGAGAAAAAAGAGGGCCGGCTGCCCATCCAGAGCAGCCGGCCCTTTGTAGTTCTACGCGGGGTCCTTAACCCGCGGCGTGTGTTCGTCTACCAGACGAAGCGCACACCGAGGCGGAGCTCGCGAGGCTTCGACGGCCAACGTATCTTCCCGAAGGAGGATCCGCCCTCGAGGTTGTACGTTGACTCGTACGAGGTGTCGACCTCTCCACTGCCGTAGCCGCGGCGCCATGGGTTGGCGCGGTTGGTCACGTTGAACAGGTCGGCGATGAGCTCGATGCGGTTGCTGCCCACATCGAAGCTCTTCTGCAACCGCAGGTCGATGTTGAACTGGTGAGGTGCGCGACGGTTACCCCTCGGCTCCAAACGTATGCTGCGGATGCGGGTGTCGTTGAAGGAAACGCCCGTTGCACGCGCCCGGAGGTTCGGTTGCCACGGACGTCCCGACAGTGCCTGCAGATAGGTGCTGGCGAGGATCCCGCCCGGCAGGCGGTAGTTCGTCAGCAACTTGAACTGCCAGGTGCGGTCGAAGGTCAGCGGACCAACGGTGTACGGGTGACCGTTGAACATGGGCTTCTGGGCCTCGCCGAAAGCAGCGAAGCCCCAGTTCGTAGTCACCGTGTTGCCGATGTTCCCCTGCGTGTCCTGATAGGTAATCGAGGCATCGAAGTTGAACCCGGCGCTCGGGCGTTTGCGGAAGGCCAGGATGGCCATGTGATGACGACGGAAATAGTAGTCGTCGTTGTTCATGAACAGGTCTTCCGGATTGTCATCCGTCCTGACGTACAGCGTCTGCGTCGTACCGATTATGTCGTTGGTGTACTCGACAGGGTCGTACGTGTGCGCGTTGATGTCAGTCTGGATCAGGAAGTCCGTGTCGCTCTTGTAGATGTAGTCCGCGGTCAGCGCGTAGTCACGGCCGACTGCGATCTCCACCCCGACGTTGAAGGCGTCGGTGCGCGGCATCTTCAAGCCGTTGGGGATGTCGCGAGGCTCGCTGACCCAGCGGTTAACGAACGAGTCCTCGTTGATGATCGAATTCACGAGCTCAGTGGCCTGATCCGGAGTGAGACCATCGAGGCTGGCGTAGTCGACTGCTGGCAGCAAGGCGAAGTAGTCGTCCGCCGCCTCGAAGGCGTTGCCGCCCTGAGCGATCGGACCGTAGGTCAACGCCTTCTCGAAGTAGCGTCCCCAACCGACGTGGGCAACCCACTTACCTTCACCCGTTATGTCCCAGTTTACGCCGACACGCGGGGCATAGTTCTTGTAGCTGGTGAGCATTCCACCGTTGAAGTTGGGGTCTCCGGCAGGAGTGCCAATCGGATTGCCCTTGCGTGGACGCCGTGCGTCGGTGCGCGTGCAGCAGTTGTCGTGGATCTGCGGGTTGTCGAAGCGGAAGCCCGCGTTCGCCGTGATGTTGTCGCTGAACGAGATGTCGTCCTGCACGAAAGCGGCATAGCGCCTCACGCCGACATCCAGATGGGCATCGTACGTATAGCCATACGCGTACGTATAGCCATAGTAGTCACCCAGGGAGATCCAGGCCGGACCGTAATCGCTGAGGAACAGCGACCACGTGGTTTCGTACTCCGCACCGATCTTGAGGGTGTGGGAGCCGCCCAGGAAGTCGTCGACATACTGGGTCACCGAGGTGTTGACCTCGTGACGACCGTTGGTCTCATCCCAGTTGTAGGCGCTGGATGAGTAGGTAACACCGGTCTGCCAGGCATTGACGACCGGCAGGGTGCATCCAGGCGGTTTGATGCGGTCATTCTTCGAAATGCACGAGTTGGCGAAGCGGAAGTTGTCGCCAAGATAGCCGCCATAGCGGAAGTCCAGGAACGTGTCGTCCCCGAGCTCCGACTGCCAGGTGGCAAGCCAGGTCTGGGAACCGAAGGTGAACCCGTAGCCGATCGAGTCGCTGTCACCAGCGCTGCGGCCGAGGTTCTCGTCGGTGCCCGGATCCGAGCTCAGCATTATGCCGAACGTGTTCTTGTCGTTGGCGAGGAAGTCCAACCGGCCATGGAACCGCTGACGCTTCGTGTTCTCGAAGATGTCGGAACCGAAAACGGCTTCATTGTGACGCTGCAGGCCGTAGTTGCCGAAGCCCATCAGCTTGTTGCGGATGATGGGTCCACCGAACGTGAAGGAGACGTCGTGGTCGAACTTGAACTCGCCACGCTTCCAGTCGTCGAAGTCACCGGAGTTGTCGCCCCGGAGTCCGCCGCCCGTGTAGTACCAGTTGCCAGAGCCACGGAACTCGTTGGTACCACCCTTGGTCACGATGTTGATCGTGGCACCGGTGAAGTTGCCGTACTCGGCCGATGCACCGATACCGACCACCTGAATCTCGGCGACCGTGTCGACGCTCGGGTTGACCCACGTGGCGCCCCAGTCGGGCTCGGTCACGTCCACACCGTTGAGCTTGTAGGCGTTGGCCGATGAGCCACGACGATACCGGCCGGTACCATCAGACTCGACGTTGGCGCCAGCGCCGTACGCGCCACGGTCGGTGAACCCGGCGGTCAGATCGCCAACCGCGACGAACTCACGCGCGATCGGGATGTTCTGGATGAGCTCCTCGCCGTAGTTGGCGTTGATCGAGGACTCGGTCACATCGATCAGCGGTGTCTCACCACTGACGGTGACGGTCTCCGACACACCCTCGAGCTCGAGGGTGAAGTTGACGTTGGCGGTGATGCCCGTCTGGACCGAGGCGTTGAACAATTGGCCAGCGAAACCAGGCATCTCCACAGAGACGGTGTAGGAGCCCGGGCGCAGCGCGCGGAAGACGTAGTCACCGTTGGCGCCGGTAACCTTGGTCAACGAGTCCTGGATCAGGTTGTCGCCCTGGACCGTGACCGTTGCTCCCGGCAAGCCGGCGCCGTCCGGATCCTGGACGGCGCCCTCGATATCACCCGTAGCCATCGAGCCCTGCGCGAAAGCTTGAGTGGTAACGAGGGGAGCGATAAGCATAAACGTCGCCACCACGGCGACGCTCGCGACTCTGGCAAAGTGCCGTGTCATCGTGTTCCTCCCTGCGTAGGGGGTGCTGGGGACGCTCAGGGCGTTGATTCCGTATATCAAGCCGCCCGGAGCTGTGGAGCTCTGTACACACACTGGGAATGCTGCCCGTTGGTACCGGAAACGTTGGCTTCCGTGAACCGGCGCCGGTCGGAGTTGCGCAGGCTGTTCCGCGTCTCCAATCGACCGGCTTCTAGGGGTGAGCTCCTCACGGGCGCATTTTATGCAATATCCGTTCCAACTCACCACGGAGAACACGGTGCAAAGTTGTCTCTTGGCGCTTGGGCAAGGTCTAGATGGGTCTAATGTGGTCGCCGGTAGTGGTTTCACGGTGGGTTTTTGCCGCAGAGTACCAGGTTGTTGGTTTCGATGGGGCTCTTGGTCCAAGTAGATGGATACTGGGTCCAAGTAGTTGGATCGTGAGCGCCCACTTGGCGCTGGCCCAGGGCGCCCGCAAAACAGCTCTTTGTCCAAGCGGTTGGAGTCGCCCTTCAACTTGTTGGAAGCGATGCAGTGGGGCTTCTCGCGCTGCTGGACGGGCTCACCGGCGGGGACGCGCCGGCGCGTAATTGCTCAACTAGCCGATAAGATCGCTGCCACGCTTGAGCAACTGCGCGGCGATGATCAGCCGATGGATCTCCGACGTGCCCTCCCAGATCCGATCCACCCGCAGCTCGCGGAAGAAACGCTCGGCGACGTTCTCGCGCATGTAGCCGCGTCCGCCGAAGATCTGCACGGCGCGGTCGGCTACTCGATTGGCCATCTCGGAGGCAAAGAGCTTGGCCATCGAGCACTGGGAGTGCTGCAGCTTGACGTCGGCCTCGGCGTCGAACTCGCGCGCCGTCTCATAGGTCATCAGGCGTGCCGCCCAGAGCTCGGTGATCGAGTCGGCAAGCATGAACTGTATTGCCTGGTACTCAGCGATCGGCTGGCCGTAGGCGATGCGCTCCTTGGCGAACGTCGAAGCCGCGTCGATCAACCGCTCCGCCGCGCCACAGCAACGCGCCGCGATCATCAACCGCTCGTAGCGGAACCAGGCGTGCGCGTACTGCATGCCGCCGCCTTCCTCGCCGACAAGATTCGCCGCCGGCACGCGCACGTCGGCGAAACGTACGATCGGGTGATGGTGCGAGTACGTGTGGGAGTAGGCCGGCGTGCGGTCGACGGTGATTCCCGGGGTATCGATGTCGACGAAGAACAACGCGTGCTCGCCCTGCGGCAGTTTGCCCTGGAAGAACACGTAGTCGGCGTGGTTGTACGACGTGACGTGCCACTTCACGCCGTTGAGCACGTAGTCGTCGCCGTTGCGCGCCGCTGTTGACTCGATGGCGTCGACATCGGACCCGGCCCCCTCCTCGGTGATTGCATAGCATTCGCTCCGCTTGCCCTCGATGGTCGGAACGATCCAGGTGTCGAGCTGATGCGGGGTCGCGATGTCGAGGATCCAGTTGGGTGGGGTCCAGACAACCCAACCCAGACCGTTGGTTACCGCGCCGATCTGTTCCGAGATCAGGGTCTGCTGCTGGTAGGTGTAGCCGCCGCCGCCGAGCTCCTTGGGCATATTCATGGCCCCCAGGCCAAGCTCGATGACACGCGCGTGCAGCGTCTCTTGCAACCCCGACGGCAGCCTGCCGCCGTGCATCTCGGCGTATTCCTCGTGTGGGATCAGCTCCTCCCTCACGAAGGCGCGAGCCCGTGCCTGAATCTCGCGATCCGCCTCGCTCAGCTGGTACATGAGGTCATCCCTCGGCACACGGGCGTTTCTGCAGCCGTACCTCTCGGCGCTCTCACGCTCGACCCGAGAGGATCTGTCGCGCAGCATTCGATCCAGATAGCCCGGTCAGCACGCCGCCCGGATGCGACCCGGATCCGCACAGGTACACGTTCTCCACCGCGGTACGGTAGCGGGCCGCTCCCGGGATCGGTCGCATGAAGAGCAGCTGATCAAGGGTCATCTCGCCATGGTGCAGGTTGCCTTCCGGCAGGTCGAAGCGGTCTTCGAGGTCGGTCGGTGTCAGCACGCATGAGTCGATGATCGAGGTAGGCGCTCCCGGCGCGTACTCAGCGAGGGTGGTCAGCACCGTCTCCAGCAGCCTGGCCCGGTTGTCATCGCCCCAGCCACCGGCGATGTGGTAAGGGGCGTACTGTACCGCAATCGACATGGTGTGGTGTCCGGCGGGCGCCAGGGCCGCGTCGACGACCGACGGCACCGAGATGTCCAGGTAGGGGCGTTCGGACATTGCGCCGTACTTCACGTGATCGTAGGCGCGTTGCAAGTAGTCCATCGTCGGCGCGATCTGCACGTGCCCGCCGGCCAGGAGATCGTCCTCCGCGATGCCCTGGAACTCGGGCAAGCCACTGAGCGCCAGATGAACACGCGCCGTCGACCCGCGGTACTTGATGTTGCGCACGTGCTGCATCGTCGAAGCAGCCATGCGCGTCGGATCGAGTAGCTCCAGGAACGTCGTGCGCGGCGAGGCGCTAGACACCACCATCCCGGCGCCGAGCGACTCGCCGCTCTGCAACGTGACGCCGGTCGCTTGACCACGGTCCTGATCGATGGTGGCCACCGGTGCGCCGATGCGGATCTCGGCTCCGGCCTTCGTCGCCGCCGCGGCCAACGCTTCGGTGAGCTTGCCGGCGCCGCCACGGATCAAGGCGCCCGACCGAAACAACCCAGTGTCGTTGCAGGCCCAGCGGTGCAGCAGCAGATAAGCGGTCCCCGCCTCGCGCGGACCCCAGGTCATCGCCCGTACTCCGCTGGCGGCGACGGCGCCTTTGATGATTCCCGATTCGAACCATTCGTTGAGCAGGTCGGCGGCGGGCATCGGCAAGGCGCGGGCGAGCTCGGGAACGTTCTTGCGGCCGAGCCTGCGGAGTGGCCCCAGCAGACCGCGCATGCTGATCAAGTCACGACCGGAGACATCGGGGATGTCCGGCGGTGTCACTCCGAGCAGCTCCCTCAGCACGCCTGTCAGACTCCGCATGAGATCGACGAAACGCGTGTAGCTCTTCGCGTCGTTGGCATTGTAACGCTCGATCTCGGCAGCGGTGCGGGCGTCGTCGCGCCAGATGCGCAAGCAGGTTCCGTCGGGTTGCGGCGACAGCAGCACGGGATCCGCGTCGACCGTATCGAGACCGCATGCCGCCAGCCCGAGGTCGTCCGCAATCTGCGGCGCCAGATACGACGACACGGCGTCGGCACAGGTCGAGAATCGGTATCCGGGGATGAGCTCCTCGGTGACGGCGATGCCACCAACAGTGTCGCGCCGCTCGAGCACGAGCACCCGGCGTCCGGCCTTGGCCAGGTAGGCTGCGGCGACGAGCCCGTTGTGGCCGGCGCCGACGACGATCACATCGAATCGATCCGTCATCAGCTGGTCCCCCTGAGAATCTCGAGTGCCGCTAAGCGGCCCGGACCACTAGTGATTCCGCCGCCCGGGTGGGTGCCGGATCCGCACTGGAAGTAGTTGCGGATCGGCGTCCGGTGTTGCGCCCAGCCTGCTGCCGGGCGCAGGAAGAAGAGCTGATCGAGCGTCAGCTCCCCCTGGAAGATGTTGCCGGCGGTCAGGGCGAACTCCTTCTCGATGTCCCACGGCGACAACACTTGGCGGTGCAGGATCAGATCTTTGAGGTTGGGCGCGAACTCCGAAAGCGTGTTGATCACCGCATCGCCGAAGTTCTCGCGTTCGTCGTCCCAGGTACCGTTCTCCAACTCGTAGTTGGCGTACTGCACGAAGATCGACGCCACGTGCTTGCCGGGCGGAGCCATCGATGGGTCGACCGCGGTCGGTATCACGACGTCCATGTACGGCCGGCTCGAAAAGCCCCCGTACTTCGCTTCGTCGTAGGCGCGCTCCATGTAGGCGAGGCTCGGCGCGATCTCCACCAT
The DNA here is from genome assembly GCA_036012155.1 of Acidobacteriota bacterium. GTDB lineage: Bacteria > Acidobacteriota > UBA890 > UBA890 > WLXD01 > DASCOT01. The sequence continues at coordinate 13,835 of DASCOT010000200.1, read as the reverse complement.
GCCGATGCCGTGCAGGTACGTCGGATCGGGAGCCGCACTGAAGTCAGGCAGGCCGTCGAGCGCCAGGTTGACCTTGCCGGAGGAGCCGCGGAACTTGAACTTCTCGATGGAGTCGACGAGGTCACCGGGGAGATCCTTGCGATCGAGTAGCTTCAGGAAGGTCACCTTGGGGTCGCAGCCCGAGACCACGACGTCGGCGAGGATCTCCTCGCCGCTCTCCAGCGCCACGCCGACGGCGCGTCCGTTCTTGACGATGACCTGTTCCACGGCGGCGTTGCAGCGCGTCTCGGCCCCGTAGCTGCGTGCCGCGCTTGCCAGCGCCTCGCTGACACCGCCGGTACCACCCTTCTGTGATCCCCAAGCAGTGAACGCGCCATCGAGCTCACCCATGAAGTGGTGCAGCAGCACGTACGCGGTGCCGGGCGAGCACGGACCCAGCATGGTGCCGATGATGCCGCTGATCGACATCGACGCCTTCATTACGTCGGTCTCGAAGAACTCGGCGAGAAAGTCTGCCGCGCTCATCGTCATGATCTTGTGGAGGTAGTGGAACTTGCGCTTACCGAGCCCTTTCATGTGGCGCGACAGCTCGCGCAGCGTGCTGATGTCTCGCAGGCTCGGTGACACGAGATCCGGCGGCACCATTCCGAGAATGGGCTTTACCGCGTAGGCCATCTCGTACATGAGCTGGTTGAACTCATCGTAGCGATCGGCGTCGCGTATCGAATGGCGCTTGATCTCCTCCCTGGTGCTGGCGGCGTCGGGCCAGAAGGCGATGTAGTCGCCGTCCTCCATCGGCGTGAACGCGCCGGTCAGGGGGATGATCTGCAGCCCATGCTTTGTCAGCTCGAGCTCGCGGATGACCTCGGGTCTCAGCAAGCTGACCACATACGAGCACACGGTGAACGTGAATCCCGGGTAGATCTCCTCGCTGACCGCGGCGCCCCCCAAGATGTGCCGGCGCTCGAGTACCAGAACCTTACGGCCGGCCTTGGCCAGGTAGGCGGCGGTGGTCAGCCCGTTGTGGCCTCCGCCGACGACGATGGCGTCGTACTTGGCTGCGCGAGTCACGGCGGGGCTCATGACCTCTTCCTCGCCGGATCGAAGAACGGTGTCTTGACCACCTTCGCGGGTACTGTCCGACGCTCTGCCTCGACCGTCATCTCGATGTCGAGCGTGCCGCCCAGCGTCGCGTGCTGCGGCTTGACGCGGGCGAGGGCAACGTACTTCTTGAGGGTCGGCGACCAGGTGCCGCTGGTCGCCTTGCCAATCTGCTGGCCGTCCACGTACACCGGCACGGCGGCGCCCCAGGCCTCCCAGGGAAGCTGCAGTGGCATTCCGAACTCGGCGTAGAGCGCATCCAACGCCAGCACATCGATCTCCAGCCCGACGGCGTTCCAGGCCGGGCCTCGCGCCTGTTCCTCCCTGAGTGCCTGCTGCCCGACGAAGAACGGTTTGTCGAGGTGTACCATCCACCCGAGGCCGAGCTCGAGCGGGGTCGATTTCTGCACCTCGAACATCGTCCTGCGGCACGAGATGAAGTCGACCTCCGACAACAGCAGGCCGGCCTCGACACGCGCCATATCGAGAGCCAGCGTACCCGCCGCCTTGATCCCGTAGGCATGGCCCCGTTCGATCAACACGTCCCATACGCCCTCGGCATCCTGCGGATCGATCCAGATCTCGTAGCCGAGGTCACCGGTGTAGCCGGTGCGCGTCACCGTGACCTGCGCGGCACCGATCTGTGTGTCGGTGGCGCGGAAATAGCCCAGTCGAGATATGTCGGTCTCCGTGGCCGCCTGCAGGAGGTCGCGCGAGGTAGGGCCCTGCAGCGCCAACGCTGCGAGCGACTCGGAGACATCCTCTACCTGAACGTCCATTCCATAGCCGTTGTCTTCGAGCCAAGCCAGGCTGGGGTCGGCGGTAGTCAGTCGATACAGGTTGTCCTCGAGCCGGGCCAGCGCGCCATCGTCGATGATGTGGCCGGCATCATCACACCAGGCCGAGTACATCACCTGGCCGACCCCACACCGGTTGACGTCTCGGGTAAGCACCCGATCGAGCAGCCGAGTGGCGTCGGGTCCGTGGACCTGAAATTTGTAGAGGGGCGAGACATCGAAGAGCGCCGCCGCCATACGCACGGCGTGGTATTCGTGGGTATGCTCGAGCTCGTACATGGCGGCCGACTGATACCCCGACCACTCCTCCCAGCTGTTGCTGTCGCACAATGGCGCGGTTCTCGAGTGAAACGCGGTCCGTCGCATCGGTTCGTCTCCCTCTCCTCTTAGCCAGCTTGGTAGTCGACGCTCGTCAGCCGGGCACTTCGCTACGGTCGGCGGCGGCCCTGGGAACGACCAGGGCATCGACCGCAACACAGCCCTCGGGGCCAGCGATCAGCGGATTGATATCGAGTCCGTCGATAAGGTCGCCCAGATCCGTCGCCAGCACCGACAGGCGCACCATCGCGTCGACGACCGATGTCGTATCGCATGGCGCCGCGCCGCGGACCCCGGCGAGTAACTTGCCTGCCGCTAGCTCGGCGAGCAGCCGCGCGGCGCGCGGCGCGTCCAGCGGCGGCAGCGCGAAGGCACTGTCGCCGATGATCTCCACCAGCACACCGCCGCCCGCAGCCATCACCAGCGGACCGAACTGCGGGTCGCGCACGATGCCCAACGCCAACTCCACGCCGGCTGGCGCCATCCGCTGAACCAGAACCGGAGGGCCAAGGCGCTCGACGAGGTTGCCGCAAGCGCGCTCGAGAGCGGACGCGCTGTCGATCCCGACGATCACCCCGTCGACGTCCGACTTGTGGGCCAGCCCCGGCGCCGCAGTCTTGAGGACCACGGGCCAACCGAGCTCCTCGGCTGCGAGCAGCGCGTCGGCGCTGCAATGAGCGACCTTGCCGCCGATTGTCGGAATGCCATAGTCGCCGATCAGCGCCAGGCCCTCGCGTTCGTCCCACGGTGTGGCTTCGACGAGACGCTTCCGCCACCGTGCCCGTACCTCAGCTGAAACCGGTGCGGGCGGGACGAATGACGGGAGCGCCGCGAAGTCACGGCGGTCGAACAGTGCCCGGAAGGCGCGCAGGCCCGTGGCGGTGCCTTCGAGCAGGGGAACGCCGGCGCCGCGGATCAGCGCCGCCGAGTCTTCGGGGATGGCCGAGGGCAGATTGCTGAGCACCGCAACAGGCTTGTCGGTCTCGGAGAAGATCTGCGCTGCCATCCGGTCATAACCCTGGCCGGCGTCGTGGATGTAGTCGGCCAGGTCGACGACAAAGCCGAGGGCCGCAGTATCGGGATCGGCAATCAGCGCCCGCATACACTCGATGAAGATTGCCTCATAGTCGTATCCGGTGCCCCAGGCATCGACCGGGTTGACGGCGGGAAGGCCGGGGTCGAGCACTGCCGCCAGCCGCTCGGTGGTCTGTTCCGAGATCTGCGCCAGCGGTACGCCGACTTCGGCCGCCACGTCGATAAGGTGGGCGCGCTCGCCACCGGAGTCGTGGATCGCTGCGAGCCTGCCAGGCGCCGGCGATCGTCCCGGGGCAAGTAGCTCGAGGGTGTCGACCATCTCATCGAGGTTGCCGACGCGGATCACGCCGTACTCGCGGAACACCGCCTCGTAGGCGCCGTCCTCGCCGGCGAGCCCGCCCGAATGTGCCACCACCAGCTCCCGGGCCAGCGCCTCGCGACCCGTCTTCAGTGCCACGACCGGGATGTTCCTGGCGTTGGCCAGTGCCAGCGCTTCGCGGAATCCTTGCGGGTCGCGCACGGTCTCCAGGAACATCGCGATCATGCCGGTCGACTCGAGCTGCAGCGCGTACTTCATGTAGTCGGACACCGTCGTGGCGAGCTCCATCCCGGCGGAAACCGCGAGGTTGAACTTCAGGCCGCGCTTGTTGTGCGTCATGGCGGTGTACGCCGATCCTGAATGGCTGAGCCAGGTAATGGGGCCGAGCTCGAGATCGGAAAGCTCTGGATAGGCGAGGGCGCGCAGGCCGGTCTCCAGATTGAAGAACCCCATACCGTTGCCGCCGCAAACGGGCATTCCGTGGGCCCGGGCGATCTCGGACAGTCGGGTCGTGAGCGGCGGTCCGTCGTGTCGCGGCTCCTCGTGACAGCTGGCGAAGATCACCGCTGCTCCGGCGCCGCACTTGGCTGCCAGTTGCAACTGACTCTCGAGCAGGGCGTTCTTCACGCCGAGGATCACCAGATCGACCTGTTCAGGCAGCTCATCGAGCGACCCATAGCACCGCAACCCCAGAACCTCGTCGTAGCCGGGATTGACCGGGTAGACGGGACCCGTGAAGCCGCCGATCTTGATCTCCGAGACCATTGTGTGGCCGGCTGATCCTGGTCGCTGGCTCGCCCCGACGATCGCTACCGATCGCGCTGCGAGCAACGGCTCGAGGCTCTGCTCGGGCGGGTGGCTGTCAGACATCATCAGGGGTCACGGGAAGGATCGACGTTGGCTCAACGCGGTGGTTTGGGATTCAGGGGAAACTGGCCGCTCGCCACTAAAGCTGACTGGCCATTCAGTCGCCGCAGACGATATCCCGCCGCGCTCACGAAGGAAAGGCTCGCAATAGTCTAGAATCAAGGCCTCCGGAGGTAGATTGCGCTTTGAATAACTGTTCAGAAACGCGCCCCTAGGATGGCCCCGCGACCAAAGATCAGCCGCAAGCGGCGACAGGAGATCCTCGAGGCCGCCGTGGAGACCATCGTCGAGCGGGGCGTGTGCGGGGCGCGCATCGCCGACGTTGCCGCTCGAACCGGGACCAGCGCTGCCCTGGTGCTCTATTACTTCGAGTCGAAGGACCGCTTACTAACCGAGGCCTTGGCATACGCCGAAGATCGCTTCTATCTGGCGATCTTCGGCGAGTTGAGTGGGCTGGAGACCGCTACTGACAAGCTTGTACGGCTCATCGAGCTGAGCAGCGGGCACGAGTCGATGGCGCCGATGTTGCGCGAGGATTTCGCCCTCTGGATCGAGCTTTGGTCGCGCGCCTTGCGCGACGAGGCGGCGGCTCGCAAGCGAGCCGCCGGTGATCGCCGCTGGCGCGGCACCATTGCCGACATTGTTCGCGAGGGCCAATCGGCCGGCGAGTTCGACGACATCGACGTCGAGGATTTCGCCATGCACCTCGCTTGCCTGCTCGATGGCGTTGCCGTTCAGCATGTCCTCGGGGACCCACAAGCCTCGTACGACCATGCTCGTCGAATCGGCGTGGCCATGGCCTCCCGCTACCTGGGGTTTGCGGTGCGCGAGCCGGCAACCGCGAATACCTGAGAGGGGCGCGTTCGATGGCGTTTCACCCCCGTGATCCGACCTGGCGCCGAAGCTCTGTCAACCGCCGCGATCTGTTGCGCATGGCCGCCGGAGCGAGTCTCGGTGCCACGTTCGCCGGGGCCTGTGCGAGCGGTGAGAGGCCCCCCGACGGGGACCGCCGAGTGCTGATCGGGACCCCAGACAGCCCGGTGGAGCATCCGATTCTCGACGACAATCCGCCGATCGACAGTGGGCTCGATATCGAGCCGGGACCGCTGCGGATCTTCAACTGGGCAGACTACCTCCACGTCCCGGTGTTGAACGCCTTCGCGGAGCAATACGGCGTCGAGTGGGAGTACACGACCTTCTACAACAACGAGGAGGCCATACGGAAGCTGCGCACCAATGCGGGCAACTTCGACGTCTTCTTTACGCCCATGGAGCAGGTGCCCAAGTGTGTCGCGGGGCAGCTATTGCAGCCGCTCAACCACGACTACCTCCCCAACCTCGCCAACGTGTGGCCCAGCCTCATCAGCCCCTTCTACGATCAAGGGGCCCGGTACACGGCGCCCTACTCCGTGTACCAAACGGGCATCACCTGGCGGGAGGACATGATCTCCCCGAATCTCGAGGCCATGACCAATCCGTGGCATGTCTTCTGGGATCCCAAGTACCGCGAGATCGCCGGGTTGTACGACGACTTCAGGGAGACCATCGGGGTCGGTCTCTACGCCACTGGAACCAACGAAATCAACACCGCAGATCCAACGCTGCTGGAGAAGGCACGCCGCAAGCTGCTCGAGCTCATCGATCTGATCAACGTTCGCTTCACGATCGATGGCGCCTACGCCAAGATCGCCGAACGTGCCTTCGCGCTCCATCATGCATGGTCGGGTGACGTCGTTCAGGCGCAGGTGTACTTTCCACCCGACGAAGATCCGTCCGCGATGCGCTATTTCTGGCCCCCACGGTCCGAGCGGTCGAGTGCCGGCGGTATGGTCTCTGTGGAGTCGTTCGTGATCCCCAAGAATGCCGAGCATCCAGTGCTGGCGCACCACTTCATGAACTTCATGCTCGAGACGACGCATGCCCTGAACAACTTCGGGTGGACTGGGAACCCCCCGCCGTTGGCGACGCTGGACCCGGAAACCTTCGTCTCCGAGGGACACATCCCGCCGAACCTAGCGACCACGATCACCACCGAGGATGACTTCTCGATCGGCCAACTACCCCTTCAGCTGGCGCCCGAAGTGGAGATCGAATGGATGAAGATCTGGGCATCGGTTCAATCAGGTGGCTAGCGCCGCGGATTTCTCGAGAGCCCGAACGCGGTTGTGGCGCGCACTGGCTGCCCCGGGGCTGCTATGGTTGCTGCTCTTCTTCGTCACCCCGTTCTACGCGCTGCTGTCGGTGGCGATGGGCAGCCTGGACCCGGTGTTCAGCAGCGCCGAGCCGGTCTGGAATCCCCTTCATTGGAATCCGGCGATCTTTCCAGAGGTGCTGGGTGAGCTGCTCGGCGGGCGTCTCGGCGCGGTCTTCCTGCGCACCTTGGTCTACGTGGGCACGGCGTCCGCGCTGTGCCTGCTGATCGGCTACCCGGTCGCCTACTACATCGCCCGGCATGCCGGGCGCCGGCGAGGACTGATGCTCGGTCTGATCGTCACACCGTTCTGGATCAACTACCTGATGCGGATGATGGCGTGGCAGAACCTGCTGGCTCCGGATGGCTACGTGAATCGGTTCCTGATGTTCGTCAACTTGCTCGATGCGCCGCGTGCCTGGCTGGTGGGCCACCACGAGACGGTGATTCTGGGGCTCGTGTACGGATACGTACCGTTCCTGATTTTGCCCTTGTTCGCGGCCCTCGATCAGATCGACGGCAGCGTGCTGGAGGCGGCACGCGATCTTGGTGCAGGTCCGCTGCGTACGTTCCTGCGCGTCACGCTGCCGCTGTCCAAGCAGGGGGTGCTGGCCGGTGTGGTGATCATCATGCTGCCGCTGTTCGGTGACTACTACACACCAAACCTGCTGTCGGGATCGCCGCGAACACGAATGATTGGCAATGAGATCGATCTGTTTATCAACAGCGGCGTCGGTGGTGCTACTGGCGCCGCCTTAACCGTCATCTTGATGGCGTTCATTGCGTCATTGATGGCCTACTACCTGTTCACGGTCATGGGCGCGGCGCGCGAGACCCATCAATGATGCGCAGACTCATTCGCTGGTGGCGTGACCCATGGGGCCAGCCGCGACTGTTGCAGCTCTTCGTATGGGGCTACATTGCATGGTCGTTGTTGCCGGTTTTGATTGCCGTGCAGTTCGGATTCAATGAAGGTCGATCGCGCAGCATTTGGCAGGGGTTCTCGTTTCGCTGGTACTTTGCCGACCCGGCTCTTTCGGTATGGAACGATCCCTCCTTGCTGGCGGCTCTGATCCAAAGCCTCAAGCTCGCCGGCTTGACGATGCTCGTTGCCACGCCGCTCGGCGTAGCGCTGGCACTCGGACTGGCGCGCTGGAGGGGTCGTGGTGCGAAGCCTGCCAACTTCCTGCTGCTGCTGCCCATGGCGACGCCGGAGCTGGTGATGGGGGTGTCGCTCTTCATGGTCTTCATCTATCTGTTTCCGTTCGTCGAGCTCGGCACCTCGGCGCAGCTCATCGGCCACGTCACCTTCACGATCTCGTACGTCGTGATTGTCGTGCGGGGTCGGCTGTTCGCCATCGGCCGTGACTATGAAGAGGCGGCGATGGACCTCGGAGCGACACCGGTGCAGGCGGTACGCATGGTTCTGCTGCCGCTCATGGCTCCGGCGATCTTCGCGAGCCTGATGATCGCCTTCGCAGTGTCGATCGATGATTTCGTCATCAGCGCCTTTCTCTCGGGAGGCGCCGACTCGGCAACGATTCCCGTTCGTCTTTACAGCGCCGCGCGCATGGCGCCGACGCCGGCGCTCAACGCGCTGGCCAGCATCCTGCTGTTCCTGACGTTGCTGGCGGTGCTGGCCGCGGCGCTGGTCATGCGCCAGGCTCGTGCTCGCTCGGGAACCGGCGGTTCGGCGGTCGAGGAGTTCGCCCGGCTCAGCTAGCCGCGCGTGGGCTCGATCGCGGGGCCGATGCTCCGGCCGGCGGCAGTCAGCCGTCGGTCAGAACGCGCAGCGACGACGACGGCAGACCTACGGACACACGGCTGCCTCGCGAGTGCTCGATGGCATCGTCACGGTTGGAGATCAGCGCCTGCACCGTCGGGCCGCCGTCGAGCTGCACGAACACCTGCGTCGTCGGGCCCAAGTAGACGAGGCGCTCGATGACCCCGTGTAGCCGGTTCGGCCCGGATTGCTCGGGTGCTCCGACACGAAGGCGCTCCGGTCGCAGCATGACCCTGATCTTTCCCGCTGCGTCGACATCGCCCGCCTCTGCGATCAGCTCGTGATCGCCGATGGCTACCCGGCAGCCGGCCGTTCCATCCCGTCCAAGAGCCGTGGCGGCGATTACGTTGGATATGCCCAGGAAGTCGGCGACGAAGGCGCTGGCCGGCTCTTCGTATACCTGACGCGGTCGACCGATCTGCCGCATGGTGCCCTCGTGCATGACGCACATCCGGTCGGACAGGGCCATTGCCTCCTCCTGATCGTGGGTCACGTAGACGAACGTGATTCCGACGCGTTCCTGAATCCGCTTGAGCTCGATCTGCAGGGTCTTCTTGAGCTGAGCGTCGAGGGCGCCGAGCGGCTCGTCCAGTAGCAGCACCGCAGGGTCCAGTACCAGCGCTCGGGCAAGAGCGACGCGCTGTTGCTGGCCACCAGACAGGCGTGCCGGCTTGCGGTCGGCCATGCTCTCCATATGCACCAGCTCGAGGGTCGCCCGGACCTTGTCGTGGATCTCCGATCTCGAGCCCTTGCGGAAACGCAACCCGAAGGCGACGTTGTCGCCTACCGTAAGGTGCGGGAAGAGCGCATAGCTCTGGAAGACCGTGTTGACGTTGCGCTTGTGGGGCGGCGTCTCCGACAGGTCCTCGCCGTCGAGGAAGATCTTGCCGCGGCTGGGGCGCTCGAATCCGGCCACCATGCGCAGCATCGTGGTCTTGCCGCAGCCCGAGGGTCCGAGGAGCGAGAAGAACTCGCCCGCCGTGACGTCGAGGTCGACATCGCGTACGGCGGTGAAGTCACCATACTGCTTGGCCACGCCGCGAAGGCGCAGGTGGCCGCCGTGCTCGCTATCCTGTGGGCGGCTCACGTCGTCGGCCGGAGTCCGGCTTTGCGACGGACCCGGGGAACCCGACGCGTGCCTCGAGGCCGGTCTACTTGGTAAGGGCTTGCGCGAATGTCCTGAAGTTGTCGACGAACTGCCGTGCGTCGTCCATCGAGTGCTGTATTGACAATGTCCACTGCTCGGCCTTGCCCCATGGCGGAAGGAACACACCGCCGTTGTGCTGGAACAGCCAATGGAGGTGGCTGAAGTCGTCCTCGATCTCGAGAAAGCCACGATAGTTGCTCAGTTGCGTCGACGAGAACGTTACACAGCCCTTGGCGCCGAACGCCATCACGTGCGCGTCGATGCCATGCTCGTCGACGATCGCCTCGACCCCGCTCTGCATGTGCTCGCGAAGCGACTCGACATGCGCATGGGCATCCTCGTCGAGGATCTCGGTGAGCACGGCGCGACACGCCGCCATGGTCAACGGGTTGCCGTTGAAGGTGCCGACTTGCTCGTATTCGCGCTCGACGATGAGGCCCATGACCTCGTTGCTGCCGCCGATGGCGCCGCACGGGACACCCCCTCCAATTGCCTTGGCGAGCGTGACGAGGTCGGGGGTAACCCCGAGCCGCCTGGTGGCCCCACCAGGGCCCACGGTGAGACCGGTCTTGACCTCATCGAAGGTCAACAGCGCACCGTGCCGGTGGAGTAGCTCCTTGAGTCCCTCGAGGTAGCCGTCCCGTGGAGCGATGATGCCGGCGTTCATCATGATCGGTTCGAGGATCATGCCGGCGATGCGGCCAGGGTTCTCCTGCAGCAGCCGCTCGACGATCTCGAGATCGTTGTAGTGAACGATCCAGGTCAGGTCGGTGGTCGCTACGGGCAAGCCGGCTCCGGCCTGCGGACTGGCTGGGCGCTCCACGGGTCCGATCTCGTCGGCCTCGTTGGCCACCGACACCATCGCCGAATCGTGGTGGCCGTGGTAGCAGCCCTCGACCTTCAAGACGATGTCGCGGCCGGTAGCGCAACGCATCAGGTGGAACGCGTCGAGCGTGGCCTCGGTGCCCGAGTTGGTGAAACGCCAGAGTGGTTGATCGAAGCGGCGCGATAGCTCCTCGGCGACGACGATCGCGTCTTCGGTCGGCTGTGCGAAATGGGTGCCGAGTGGGGCCCGCTCGCGCAGTGCGCTGACCAATGCCGGATGCCCGTGACCAACCAGGCCAACGCCGTAGCCGCCGTGCAGGTCGACATACTCGTTGCCGTCGACGTCGTAGATCTTCGATCCGCTGCCGTGGCTGATCCACACGGTTTGCGGGCGCGCGATCATCCAGCTCGACGTGGCACCGCCGGCCAGCGATTGGAGTGCGCGGGCCGACAGGGCACCGGATTGCGGCTGTCGCTCGACGAAGATGCGCTCTTGCTCCTCGACGAGCTCGGCGAGACGCGCGTCGGTGTCGATTGTCGCTTCGGTCGTCTCGGACATGGCACACTGCTCCAGAATGAACATTGAACGACGGTTCACCATCATATCGGCAGAGGGTCGGACAGGTCCACATACGGTGCCTGGCGAACCCTTGGATGGCGCGCCGCGTCGCGCTGACGCGATCTTGACCGCCCGGAAGAATCGTCGCTAGAATTTGAACAGCGGTTCAGGAAGTCTTTCTACAGAGGATTGTGAGGGTATGTCCGCGCCGATTTCCGCGCCCGATCTCCAGGCGGTGCTCGAGCCCTTCGGGCACAGCCGCATGCTCCCTGGCGAGGCGTACACGTCGAGCGAGCTGCTGGCCTGGGAGCTGGAGCACATCTACGCTGGCACCTGGGTGTGCGTGGGCCGCACCCTGGACCTACCGGAGGCAGGTGCGCAGCTCGGCGTCGCGATCGGTGCCACGCAAGTACTGCTGACCCGCGCCGAGGACGGTGAGGTGCGAGGTTTCTTCAACGTCTGCAGCCATCGAGGCCATGAGCTCATCGGCTGCGGCGAGGCTCGCAATGCCGGTGTCGTGAAGTGTCCGTATCACGCGTGGACGTTCGGGCTCGAAGGAACGCTCGCGAATCCCCGCCACTGCGAGGAGGCGAGCTTCGATCCGGCCGACTTCGGCCTGGTCCCGGTGTCGATCGATGAGTGGGGCGGCTGGCTGTTCGTGAACGTCTCGGGATCGGCTGCTGGTCTCGCCGCCTACACCGGTGAGCGCCTCGACACCGCAATGGCAGCGTACGGCGCGGACCAGTTGGTAGAGGCAGCGCGCGACGACTATGTGGTCAACGCGAACTGGAAGCTGATCATCGAGAACTACCATGAGTGCTATCACTGCGCCTTGATTCACCCGGAACTGAGCCGGGTCAGCCCGGCAGACAGCGGCTACCTGTGGCACCCGGACGGGGCCTGGGTCGGCGGCTCGATGGACATCGCATCCGGTGTCGAGACGATGTCGCTGACGGGCGAGAGTGGCGCCGCGCCGCTGCCTGGACTCGGCGGTGCGCAGCTACGACAGGTCCTGTATCTCGAGCTGTTCCCGAGTCTGCTGATCAGCGCTCACCCCGATTACATCATGACCCACACCTTCCAGCCTCTGGCGACCGACCGCACGCGGGTCGAGTGCCGCTGGCTGTTCGCTCCCGATACCGTGAATCGGGAGGATTTCGATCCAGCCTATGCTCGTGACTTCTGGCACTTGACCAACCAACAGGACTGGGCAGTGTGTGAGGGGGCGCAGCGCGGCATGGACACTGGCGCCTACCGCGCCGGCCCGCTGTCGGACGACGAGGAAGCGCTCTATCATCACCTGGCCATGCTCGCTCATACGTATCGTCGTGGCGCGTTCGACCCGCGCTGGGCCGACGAGCTAGCCCTGCCGGAATCGCGTACCCCACCCCCATCCATACTGAGCTTCTAGCGGCCGGCTACAGGGCCGTCTGACAGCAGCGAAGGAGAAGTTTCGTGGCCCTCAGCACAATCGAGACATACGATCGCGCCCGCTGGCACACGGTCGCTGACGCCGTGAAGCCAGAGGTACGGCTGTTCATCGATGGTGAGCACGTCGACGCCATCCGCGGCGGTCGCTTCGAGAACGTCAACCCGACCACCGGCGAGGTATTCGCCGAGGTCGCTGCCGGTACCGAAGAGGACGTCGATGCTGCTGTGGGCGCCGCGCTGCGCGCCTATCGCGCCGGCTCCTGGTCACGCATGGCGCCGCGCGAACGGATGCAGGTGCTGTACAGGCTCGCGGCGTTGATCGACGAGCATTCCGAAGAGCTCGCGGTGCTCGAGACGCTCGACATGGGTAAGCCCATTGCCGATGTGATCGCGGTCGACCTGCCGGGCTGCGTCGAGACATTCCAGTACTTCGGCGAGTGCATCGACAAGATCGAGAGCATGGTGACCGCCACCGAGTCCGACGTGTTGCACTACACGCTGCGCCAACCGCTTGGTGTGGTTGGTGCGATCTCGCCCTGGAACTACCCGTTGCTGATGGCCACCTGGAAGGTGGCGCCGGCGCTCGCCGCGGGCAACTCCGTGGTGCTCAAGCCGGCCGAACAGTCGCCGCTGAGCTGTATCCGTCTCGCCGAGCTGTTCATCGAAGCGGGCGGCCCACCCGGGGTGTTCAATGTCGTCAACGGCATGGGCGAGGTGGCCGGCAAGGCTCTGGCGCTGCACGACGACGTGGCCAAGATCACCTTCACCGGCTCGACCGAGGTCGGCAAGCTGATACTCACCTATGCCGGGCAATCCAATATGAAGCGCGTCTCCCTGGAGTGCGGCGGCAAGACGCCACAGATTTTCATGGGTGACTTGCCCGACATGGACCTGGCGGTGTCGGCGGCCTTTCACGGCGTCTTCGCCAACATGGGCGAGGTCTGTAACGCCGGCTCGCGATTGCTCGTGGACCGCTCCATTCACGACGAGTTCGTCGAGTGTTTCGTCGCCACAGGCCGTGAGGCTTACAAGCCGGGCGACCCGCTGGATCCCGACACCAACATGGGTCCGCTGGTCACGGCGGAGGCGCAAGAGCGTGTGCTCGGATACATCGATGCGGGTAAGCGCGAGGGCGCCAAAGTCGAGTTTGGCGGCGACGTGCCCGATGGCGACCTGGCAGCTGGGGCGTACGTCAACCCGACCTTGTTCACCGGTGTCGACAACGACATGAAGATTGCTCGAGAGGAAATCTTCGGGCCGGTCACCGGAGTGATTCCCGTGGACGGGGTCGACGAGGCAGTCGCGGTTGCCAACGACACTGTCTATGGGCTGGCGGCTGGTATCTGGACGCGAGACCTCAATACGGCACATCGACTCATCCGCGACGTCGAAGCCGGCGTCATCTGGGTCAACTGCTTCGACGAGGGCGACATGACGCAGCCGTTCGGTGGCATGAAACAGT
>DASCOT010000199.1:0-20310 GCA_036012155.1 Acidobacteriota bacterium | reverse complement strand
CTGACTGGTACCGATTTGGGGCTTCGCTCAAGCATCGATTCTATGAGTTACGAAGTGGCCTCAACACTTGGGGCAGGTCAGTCGAGGTCGAGACCCTGTTGACCTCGAGTCCGACAAGACTGGAAGCGGCGGGGATTCCGCCAGAGGAGGTCGAGCAGTCGCTGCGCGACGTCTACGACCAGGTGACTGACCGCGGTCCGGGCGGGCATATCCTCACGGGTCCCATCTACGTCGAGGGGGCGGAGCCGGGCGACGCCTTGGAAGTACGCGTGCTTTCTGTCGATCTGGCGATTCCCTATGCCTACAACGGCTGCAGCGGCTTCTTGCCGGACAACTGCGATGAGCAACGGATGCGCCTCTTCCGGTTCGATGAGCGGCGCGCGGTGGCGCGGTTCATCGGCGGTATCGAGATTCCGCTGCGCCCCTTCTTCGGCAGCATGGGGGTGGCGCCGCCTCCGGATGCAGGTCGGATCAGCAGCAACCCGCCGTGGATTCACGCCGGCAACCTCGACAACAAGGAGTTGGTAGCGGGTACGGTACTGCTGATTCCGGTGCACGTGCCGGGAGCGCTGTTCGAGGTCGGCGACGGGCACGCCGCCCAGGGCGACGGCGAGGTCGACCAGACGGCAATCGAGACCTCGCTCGACGGCCGGCTGCAGTTCTTCCTGCACAAGGGCAAGCAACTCGCCTGGCCGCGTGCCGAGACGCCGACGCATTTCATCACCATGGGCATGGATCCGGACCTCACGGCGGCGACCCGGATCGCCGTCCAGGAGATGGTCGACTTCCTGATGGAGACCCGCGATCTCGAGCGCGGAGCCGCGTATGCCCTGGCGAGCATTGCTGCCGACTTGCGCATCACCCAACTTGTTGACGGCAACGTCGGCGTGCACATGATGATCGCCAGGGAGATCTTCCCGGAGGGTGGCTAGCCTGACAGCGCCGCCTTTGGCCTTGGACCCGGTGGCGGCGAGATCGGGGTAAGATGCGCCGCCGAAGCACCAACCTTGAATGCGCCCACCTCCACTAGAGGATCTCCTTGAGACGAGCGATCATGAGGCAACCGATAGCGCTGTTGGTACTAGCCGTGCTGCTGCCGCACCTTACGGGCTGCTACAATACGCAAGTGCTTCGAGTTGCCCCGCCGCCGGCCGAAGACTCGCCCATCGAGAACGTGGTGGGGGTCACCACGGTCGATAGTCAGGACGTGCCCTTCGTAGGATCCGGTGAGGTTCGGGGGGAGACCGTGTATGGCACGGTCGAGACGCGCTCCGCCACGGGGACCACCCTGACGCCCTACGAGATTTCCGTGTCACAGGTGGCACGGTTGTGGCTGCAGGAACGAAAGTTCGAGTGGGCTCGCTTCATGACGGGGTTCGCCGTGATCGCCGGCGCCATTCTTGCGGTCTTGATCGATCCCGTCGATTGAGCCGCTATTCGCCCTGACCCGATGAAACCCGTTCCCACACCAGCACGCTGACCGCGCCGTTGGTGCGGTCAGGATCCGGAGCGGTGCTCAGCGTCACGCGATCAGGCCCATCGAAGGTGAAGGCTCGTGGTCTCTGCGACCCCACCCAGCTCGGGAGAAGGGCGCCTTCCACATTGTGGGTGACGACGGCGTTGTCATGGTCGACGGTGTACGTGCCGTAGTAGGAGAAGAAGCCTCCCAGGATGGCGCTCCGCATTTCTTCCCCGGTGGATGATTCTGCCTCGGGGAACTCCCGGCCGGGCCGCATCAATTGCGCCGACATACGGCCATTGGCCGTGTAGACGATCTGCCCCGCCGCGTTTCCGCCGTAGGCATCCGTGACCGCGCCGTCCGCGGCCGTGCGCTGCCAGGATACGAGGGTCCACGCGCCCACGAGGGGGGGGGCGCTGGTCGCCGGGGCCGCCGCTGGGCCTCCGCAGCCGGCGAGCAAGGCGATGAGGGCAAGCGTTGCTCGAAACGATCCGTGCTTCGGGTACTGGACAACGGGCATGAGCTCTCCGGGTGAAAGGGTGCCCGAGCGTGTTGCATGGGCCACCTCACGTCAAACGGCCGATCCAGCTCCCTTGATCTCAGGGGTTCGCGGGCGGTCTCGCGGCTGCACGCGTCGCGAACGCTCGGCTCTCTGCCCGACGGCGGGCATCCCATGCGGCCAGACCTCGGTATTCGATGTCATCGGTGCGTCCCCTTCTCTCTGGTGCAGTGCTCCCTCATGTTTCTTGGCGCTAATCAAGCTGCATGGTGTGCTCTAGCTCGGCGCGGTGAGCGGCAAGGCCCTTCGCTTGGAAGCCTCGGGCCGATAGAGTGGTGCGCTCAGCGCTCTGCCCCGGGCTGTTCGGCGAGGCGAGCGTGCGACAGAACCTGTGGATCAGCAAGAGGAGGTGTTCCATGCCGGGTATCCAACGATCGATCAGGACAAGCGCGTGCGTGAGCCTTGTGCTGGCGGGCAGCCTGATGGTTGGTGCCCAGGAGAGCGCTCCGGCGCCGGTCGGCGAGTGGCACTACCAGGGTGGCGACAAGGGGTTCACGCGCTACTCACCGCTCGATCAGATCAATCGCGACAACGTCGGCGAGCTCGAGATTCTCTGGCGTCGGCCCAAGGTGGACCCGCAGCTCAAACAGGCATTCCCTGATCTCATGATCAACGACAACCTGCGGGCGACGCCGATCATGGTTGGCGGCGTGCTCTACGCCGCCAACGGTGTCGGGCTCGTAGAGGCTTTCGACCCGGCGACCGGCAAGACGGTCTGGGGACAGGAGCCGTTCGATAGCTCGGCGTCGGGCATGAGAGGTTCGAGCTCACGCGGCCTTGACTACTGGGAGAGCGATACCGACCGTCGCGTCTTCGTGTCCAGAGGCAACTATCTCTACTCCCTGAACGCCAGGACCGGCACGTACTACCCTGACTTCGGAGAAGACGGGCGGGTCAGCCTGGACCGCGAGTTGCCGTGGTCGGGGAATGACTGGTCGAGCGACGGCCCGGTTGTCGTCGGCGACGTGGTGGTCGTTGCCGGCAACGGTGGCGGCGGCGGCGATTTCGGAAACAAGAAAGAAGCTGCTCCGGAAGACGTGCGGGGGTACGACGTCCGCACCGGTGAGCTCAAGTGGATCTTCCACGTGCGACCGCGACCGGGCGAGTATGGCGACGACACCTGGGGCGACTCGTGGTGGTACGGCGGCGCCATGGGCGCCTGGTGCGGACTCAGTGCCGACGAAGAGCTCGGCTATGTGTATGTACCGCTTACCGCCCCCAGCAACAGCCTCTACGGTGGCCACCGGCCCGGCGACAATCTGTTTGCCGATAGCCTCGTCGCCATCGACGCCAAGACCGGCGAACGCGTCTGGCATTTTCAGATGGTGCATCACGATCTGTGGGACTACGACAACATCGGCGCACCCGTCCTAGGTGACATCACGGTCGATGGCAAGCAGATCAAGGCCGTGATGCAACCCAACAAGACCGGCTTCGTCTACGTCTTCGATCGCGCCACGGGGAAGCCGGTATGGCCGATCGAGGAGCGCCCCGTGCCCCAGTCGATGGTGCCCGGCGAGCGAACGTCACCGACGCAGCCCTTTCCCACTAAGCCACCACCGTTCGACCGGCAGGGTCTCACCGAGTACGACCTGATCGACTTCACCCCCGAGCTCAGGGCCGAAGCACTGAGGATCATGAATCAGTTCGTCACCGGTCCGATCTTCACTCCACCTTCGCTGGCAGACGAGGCCACGAACGGCACGATCGTGGTGCCGGGGACCTGGGGCGCGGCAAACTGGCATACCCCGGCGTTCGATCCGGAGACCGGCGTGTTCTACGCCGCGTCGCATACGCTCCCCTACATCAACGACATGGTCGCAGCCAGTGGCGACGCGACAATGGATTACGTGATCAAGTCGGCGCCGCCCGGCGCCGGCCGCGGCTGGCGGCAACAGCATCAGGAATTGGCCAGTCCCTTGGGCCTACCGCTCACCAAGCCGCCGTACGGCCGGCTCACGGCCATCGACATGAACCAAGGGGAGCATCTGTGGCAGGTCCCGATCGGCGACGGTCCACGCGACCATCCCCTGTTGAAGGATCTCGATCTGCCGCCGCTCGGCATCGCCAACCGCGCCGCGCCGCTAGTCACCAAGACGATGCTGTTCATCGGCGAGGGGAGCGATGCGATGCCAGGTGTGGCCCGCGGGCACTGGGGAACGATGTTCCGCGCCCTGGACAAGAGCACTGGCGAGACAATTTGGGAGATGGACCTGCCGGCCGGTACGACAAGCGCACCCATGACCTACCTGCACGATGGCAAGCAGTACGTCGTGGTGGCCATCGGTGGACGCGACTACCCGGCCGAGTGGGTAGCTCTGGGGCTGCCGTAGGCTGATTGCCCTGGCCGGCCGCTGCCGGCCAGGGCGCCAGGCGCACGGATCGCGGGTTACTTGACGGGCGAGAACTCCGTCGGGTTCATGAACGTCGACTCGACCTCGGTGACAATCGGCCCGTCCTCCAGCGACTTGGCGCGCATCGTCTCCCACTCGGGATCGTCGAAGAAGCCCTGCCACGATGCTGCTGCGGCCTCGCGGCTTTCATGCGCCAGCATGTAGATCATGGTGTTCTCGGAGGTCGGCGCATCGTCCGGGACCCAGTAGCCAACGCTTTTCATGCCGTGCTTGAGAAACAGGTCGAGCTCCCCGCCGCCGAAACGCTCGAGCAGTGCTCCGAGCCGGCCCTCCGCCGTCGTGTAGATGCGAAGCTCGTAGATCTGGTTGGTCTGAGCCTCCACTGCGGGTGCCTCGTCCACCGACATACCGGCGACGAACGCGACGGCCGCGACGCATGCGAAAAGGCCGAATCTCCGAATCATGATGTTCTCCTTGTCTCGAATAAGCGGCGCACGAAACCGCCCGCGAATCCCCGTTTCCACTGGAGTGAGGCGCCGACAGGGTACGGTGCCAGCAGCGCCGTGGGTTCCCGGTCAGGTGTGCGAGGTCAGAAGCGTATCGGTAGAACCCGCTAGTTCCAACGGCGGCCAGCTCTCACCCGGCCGCGATTCTAGTCAATCTCGACTCAGCGCCCGCACAGGAGAGCGCCCCGGCGGCTGCCGCGTAGAATGGAGCGCGGGAGCCGACCACATGCGGATACTCGTTGTTGAGGATGAGGCCGACCTGGCCAGGCAGCTGGCGGAGGACATCCGGTCGGCGGGCTACTCGGTCGACGTGGCGCCGAGCGGCGAGGACGCGGGCGAGCCAGGTGAGCATGAAGACCCTCCATCAGAGCCGGGAAGGGGTTGTCGTGGCCATAGCGCTTGTCTCGCTATGGCGTGCCACGGCGCTCGTGTGGCCATCGTCGCTAGTTACGATCCCCGAGGGTCTTCGTATTCCGACCGCCCTTCTGGGCGTGCTCTTTCTGGTTTGTGGAACGGCAGCCTGGAGTCTGCGTCCCGGACGATTCACGTCGATCCTTCTGCTCTACAGTGTGGGCGGTGGAGTCCACTGGGGCGGAGCGATTGGTAGCTCGCACGCCGGATCGAGCTCAGCCTGCTATTCGTCTACTTGGGTTTCAGCGCACTATCAGAGGCTGCCCTGCTGCACCTGGCGCTGATCTTCCCGAGCGGGACGCTGGCTCGATCTGGTAGGGCGTTGCTCTATGCGCCGGTGGCCGTTGCCTGGCTGGTGGCGGCGATCGTCGGCTACCTGCCGCAGCCGATGTTGGAGTTCCTCGGCGGCCTCGTGCTGGTGATCGCCAACCTGCTCTCGGTCGCGGCGGCCGTCGCCTTTCTACTGCGCCTGATGCGCTCCGAGCGTAGGGTGCGGCGCGTTGCACGCCTGTCGCTGGTGGTCGCTAGCATCTGGGTCGCCGGCGTCCTCGCCGAGGTCGGGTCGAGGGGCCTCTTGTTCGGGCAGCCGGAGGCATGGAACCTGCTCCTGGGCGCGATACCGATCTGCCTGGCGATCGCGCTCGTATCTCACAGTGCGGACATGCCAGGGGGTAACACGCGTATGCGGAGCTACTGAGCAGCCCTACTACGAGGATGTCCGTCAGCGGCTCCTTGCGAGCCGAGCCAACGATCGGTAGCGCGCTATTGCGACACCTCGATTGCTTCGATCAACTTTCCGACAGCTACGTTGAGCGCCGCCTGTCCGGCCTCGCTGCCTTGTGAGTGACCCAGCCGAGCAACCACGAGATCGTGGGTCGGCACGATGATGACCTCCTGCCCACCAGCGCCGCTCATGTAGTAGGTGCTGCGCGGCGCGTTCCAACGGCCATCGCTGTTGACCCAGAAGAGGCCGCCGTAGACCGGGGGAACCCAGGCAGGCGCCGGGGTGCTGACGAAGTCCACCCAGCCGTCGGGGAGGAGCCGGTCGCCATTCCAAATCCCGTCGCGCAGATACAGCAAGCCGAGGCGCGCCCAGTTTCTACCGGTGCCGAAGTCATGGCCGGTAAGTAGGAAGTTCCCATAGGCGTCGGTCTCGAGCACCTGCCGGCGGATTCCTATGCGGTCGAACAACGCAGCTTGTGGCCACGAGAGATAGTCCTCGCCGAGGCCCTCGACGGTCTGTCGAATGATGTATCCCAAGGTCAGCGGGTCGGAGTTGCGATAGCGACCCACGGTCCCCGGCGGAAACTCGGCGGGTCGTGTGATGGAGAGATCGAATGCATCGATCGCTGCGGCGTATACGTAGAGGTGGTCGGGGACGCCGCGGCCCCATTCGTAGGCCGGCTGGCTCGCGTGCGTGAACCGCAAGCCGGAACTCATGCGCAGCAGGTCGCTGACGGTGATCTGCGCGCGCGGGTCTGCCGCGTCTTCGTGCCACAGTCGCACGGGAGCCGGGGAGTCCAGGCTGAGGTGCCCTTGCTGAACCAGGATACCTACCAGTGTTGCCGTCAGGCTCTTGCCCATCGACCAGCTTTCCAGCTGGGTGTCCTTGTCGGCACCCTGGCCGTAGCGCTCGGCGATGATCTGCCCCTGATGGACCGCCACGAAAGCGGCCGTCAGCCCGCCGCCCTCGAACGCCGCATCGACCGCCTGCCGGATCCTGCGCGCATCCAGAGGTGAGGCAGACGGGGGATCGGGGAGTCGGTCACCCATTGGCCACGGTTGGGTTGTGGGATCCGGCAGCGAGCTTTGGATACTCACTGGCTTGAAGAAGACCTCGTCGAGCCCGGCCGGAAGGATCACGCAGCCCTGATCGCCATGGTGCTTTGCCCGCCCGCTGAAGCCGCCCAGCGTGGCGCGGACTGTTCGGTTGTCGCGATCGATATCGATGCCCACGTCGGAGTTGCCGTCAGAGCGCGACGCCAATCGTCGCCAGTCGGCGTCGGGGAGGACTCGCCGGGCGCTGTTGTGCAGAGCCTCGTCGAGCTCGCGCTCTGACACGAACACGGCCGAGCAGAGGATCTTGGCGATGCGATTGAGCGAGAACTCCGAGGCGGCACGCGGCGCTTGGGTACCTTCACCGGCCGACCGCAAGAGGACGGAGGTATCGAGAAGCTCGCCGTGGGCGGCAGACAGTATCGAACCCGCGAGAGTCAGTGCCGTAAGTCCGAGGTGCACGCGTCGCATGTCAATCTCGCCGTTGCCGACATCCGTTCGGTTCGTCCAGATGGCGATCCTAGGTCATGTGAGCGCCGGTCTAAAGGGGCCGGTGGGCTCGGGTAGCCGGGTCAGGAGGATACGGGAGGGCGAAGAAGCTACCGTCGAGAAGCCCTTCAGGAGCGCTGCCGTAGCCGGTGGGCGAGGACGTACCGGCGCGACCGATACAGCGCTGCGAGGCGCCGCTCAATGGCTGGGCCAATGACGATGGAGGTCGCGCCTACGGCGGCGATTGCGATGAGTCCCGCGGTCTCCGAAGGGAGCGCAAGGCTCAGCAGGAGCGGAATTGCGACGAGGCCGGCGGTTCCCAGCGACGACTCGAGCGCGCTGGAGCTTCCCTCCTGAGAAAAGAACGCCGGCGCAAAGGGATCGATCCGCCGTGAGTTGCTGAGTGAGATCCACACGCCAACGGGGGGAACGCAGCCAGAATTGAAGATCGCAAAGCAGCTGGCGACGACGAGTCCACCGTCAACGATGGCCGCAAACAGCGGCGCAGCCAGCGCGTACTGGGCGAGCACCAGGAACCGAAGGCTCCGGAGCTTGCCGCGGATCACGTCGCGCTCGTCGCGCTCGATGTAGGCCATGAGATCGTGGAAGCTGCTCTGCCAGCTCAGTCCCAGCTGCCCGACGAAGAGGGCCAAGCTCAGCAAGCGGCACACGGCCGGCCGCCGCCGTCGGCCGCGAGCCGTGTCCGCGGCATCCAGATAGGTCGACTTCACAAGGCTCCCGCACGCTGTTGCGAGCGCCGCGCACAGGACGACGAGCCCGGTAGAGATCGCCGCCGTGGGAGAGCTCATCGCCCACGTGAAGTAGGCGCTCGAGAGACTCGATAGCCAGCCCAGCGATACCGCAGTCAGGCTCAGCGCCGTCAGCATCATGTAGCCGACGGGGCAGCGGAGCCGTGATCGGCTCGCCGGCCTCGAGGGCCGCCGAGATCTGCGGCGAGATGTCGATCATCGTGACGAGCGTGACGAGCGTGGTCAACAAGTAGGGGAGATAGCCGTAGCCAGCGCCGACAAGGAAATGGCCGTACGCACCGCGGCCATCCATGACCAGGCAGATGATGTGCGCCATGGCGGTTATGAGCAGCCAAGAGACGATGGCGAGCGCGCACGTCATCAGTGCGCTGAAGCCCGCGAAGAGCGTTGCCCAGGCTGGAATGGCGACACGGGCGATGCTGCGGGCAACGGTGGCCGAGATCTGAGCTTGGACGAGCGCCGTGCCGACAACGAGCAGTGTGGACAGGAACCTGTCAGCGCTGGTATCGAAGCTCATGTGCCGATCTCGAACGCGGCGCTTCGAAGACGCTCCGCCATGGGCAACGAGATGGCCGCCTCCAGGGCGGCCGCCACGATGATCAGTCCTGCGAGCCCAAGCGCCACCAAGGCGAGCGTCTCTGGGCGGGGTGCGGCGGGCAGACGCCCGTTGCGAACCAAAGACAACGTCAATCGGGGGCCGAGAAACCCGACTGCCGCTGCAAGCCACAGCGCCACAAGCTCGATGCCGTGGGGAAGTGTTACCGCAACGAACGATCGAGGATCGAGGCCTTCTCGGTAGGCCTGGGCAAGCACCATCCCCGCCTGGAGCCCGTTCGCGACGACAGAGCCGATGGTGCTGATTCCCAGGCTCGCGACGCCCGCGACATTGATCGAGAGGACCCATAGGTTGCGTGTCATGATCACTCGGAACGATCCGGGTGCTCCGACAAGGGCGAGCTCGCCGGCAGCATCCGGGCCGTCAGCCATCGAGGTCGAGTCGAGGTAGAGACCTGACCCGACGATCGCGGAAGCTCCCCAAAGCACCGCCGCAGCGATTGCTGGCACGATCAGAGATCGTGCTGTTGCACCCAGCTCCACCCCAGGCCCTTGAAGCCTCCCCGGAACGGGCTCGCCACCGATGAGGCCCCCGAGGGGAGTCGGTCGGCTAGAGTCCGTAACCGATGCCCGCGACAAACCCAGCGGGACCACCGAACACGGCGCCGATGATTGCCGAATTGACCGACGTCTGGAACGCGCCCACGGTACCGACGATGGCGGCGCCCCGTCGGCTATTCGTCAGGTGCGCGAGCCCCACCCAGAACAGGCCGCTCTGTTGTGTTGCGGTCAAGGTCGACGCCGTGTCTGTGCTCGCCATCGCGGGCGTCACGGGCACGGACAGAACCACGAGGCTCAATAGAAGGATGAGGAAACAGCTAACGGCATGGCGTTTGGATTCTCGAATCCTGCGTTCCCAGAAGACCTGGTCCATTCTTACCCCCCAACGAGTGAACTCAACGAATGTTCACCTGGGTTGGAAGGCCACGCGATCAGGTTTTCAGGGAGCCATCGATCATGGCGTAGCGGAAGGCGACCAGCGAGCGGGTCGCCAGTCTCACGGACAAAGCTCGGGATCGTGAACGAACAGGCCATCGAGACCGATGTCGTCGAGAAGATGCCGAATGTAGGCCGCCTCATCGTCGAAGCCGGGCGGCGGAAACGCTTCCAACGCCTGCCAGGCGTGGACGGCAAGACCTCTTTCATGGGCTCTGCCAAGCAGTGTCGGATCACCCAGAGCGAAGGTCAGGAACGGGCTGACGGCCTGCGCATACTCGCTCACGTGCTCGAGTCCACCGTCGCTCAGGAAATCGTTCCATTGGTCGATCCATACCAACTGGACGAGATCGTATTGATCGCCGCCGAGCTGCCGCAGTGTGCGCAGGCTGCTCTCGTGGAAAGACTGAATGAGTACCGGGGTGGCCCGTTGACCCTGGCGCGTGTCGAGCCCGTTGGTCACCAACAGGTCATGGAGCTTGCGATCGACGTCGATCCCTCGCCCGAGATAGAACTCGGGGTCTTTGGTCTCCGGGTAGATACCGGCCTTGCCGGCCACGAGATCGATCAGCTCCTGGAGCGTCGGGACACGCGCGCCCGCGAAGGCCGGGTCGAACCAGGTGCCCGCGTCGAGCCGTTGGATCTCCTCCAGGGTAAAGTCGTTGACCAGCCAGGTCCTCGCCGAGCTTCCGGCGCTCACGACCTCGGTGGCGCGCTCGGGGTAGACCTTCTCGACGTTGGTCGTTCGCTCTAGCGACAGATCGTGCAGGCACACGAGAACCCCGTCGCGAGTCAGCTGCAGGTCAGGCTCGACGAAATCGGCGCCGAGCTCCAGGGCCCGACGATAGGCGGCCATCGTATGAGCTGGCGCCAGGGCACTGGCACCGGCGTGCGCGATGCAACTGCGGGCGCCAGCGCCGTTTGGCCGCGTACCGGGAGCCCCACCAGACACGTCGTGGCGAGCAAGCAGCCGGCCAGAGCCAGGCCGCGGTATGCGGGCAGCGCCCACGGCCGTCGGCGAGGCCGGGAAGGGGAGGGTCTGCCGAGCATCTTCGAGTCCTCTTCGTCTGGCGTCCCATCCGGCCGCCACGTTTCGGCTGAGCAACCAGTGGCAACACTGCGGCCGCACCTGACCGTTCAGTGGCTTGCCGCCGGAAACGAGGTCATGCACTGGCTCGTCTCCACAGTGTAGTGTAGCGGGCAGAGCCTACTTACACCCCGCCTCGTGGCGGGCAACCTCGTTGCAGCACACCGCTCCGGAAGTTTCTCCTCGTGCACAAGCACAAGCTCGTTTTTGTCCTTGCGATGGCGCTGATGATCGCGGCGGGCTCACGGCTGCACGCGTCGAGCCGACTCGGCGCTCATGCGGCTGGCAGCCATCCCCAGGGAGGATCTGGCGAAGCCGAATCTGCTAGCGAGGAGGACGGGCGCTCCAGGCGTGGGGGGCCGGATCCTGCCAGCCTGGACTCGGTCACCGATGGCTCTGCCGAGACCGCGGGTCAGCGAGCGCAGCGATCCTCGCAGCGTCGCACGATTCGCGTCCGCATGGTGGATCCGAATGCTCCGGCCAGCGCCTCGAGCGTGCCGGAGGCACCGCAGGATCGTGGTCCCCAGCTCCCTGTACCGGTCGGTGGACGGACACCGAGACGGAATATTCCAGTGCGCTTGGTCTTGCCGGGCGAGCTGAACGCTCCGGTTCGCGTCGCCAGCGCCCCGGTTCTGGATCCCAGCGTGCAGCCGTCCGCACCGGTCGACGTCAGGCCGCCACGATCTCCCGAACCGAGCGCTACAGCGCAGGCACGCTCGGCCAGGTCCGGGGGCATCCTCGTGCAGCCGATCAACCCCCGTGGCGCTTCTGTCGTACCGGCACCAGCGATCGGCACGTTCTCTCCCGGGACACCCGTCGACGGCAAGGCTGCTGACCTCATGTCGGTTGCTCCCGAGATGGTGTTCGGGGCGCCGCGGGCCAGAACGGCGCGGGCGCCGGGCGCGACACCAGGTATGGCCGTGACCCGTGCATCCGAGGCTCCGGTGATGGACGGCGTCGTTGACGACGCCAGCTGGGCGCTGGCCGACGTTGCCACCGACTTCCTGCAACGCGAGCCAGGGGAAGGGCAGCCAGCCTCCGAGCGTACGGAGGTACGCATCCTGTACGACGACCGGAACCTGTACGTCGGGCTGATTGCCTACGACACGAACCCGAGCGGCATCCTTGCCAGCGAGCTGCGGCGCGACGCGCTCGGCGGAGGAGGGTTCTTCGGCGGCGGCGGTGGTGGTGGTGGAGGCTCAGACGACACGTTCAGCGTCGTCCTGGATACCTTCCACGACGGGCGCAGCGGATTCCTGTTCACCGTCAACCCGCTGGGCGCCCGCTACGATGCCACGATCCGCAATGAGAGCGAGATCAATTCCGAGTGGGATGAGGCCTGGGAGGCGGCCGCGCAGGTCACCGCGAGGGGCTGGGAAGCGGAGCTGGTAATCCCGCTGGCGATCCTGCGTTTTTCTTCCGGTCTGGCGGATTGGGGTGTTGACTTCGAGCGCCAGATCCGCCGTAAGAACGAACAGGTTGCTTGGAGTAACTACCGCCGCGACTTTCGTTTTATCGCCGTGTCTCAGGCCGGTGAGTTGCGCGGCTTCGAGAATCTCTCGGTGACCCAGCGCTTTCGGCTGCGGCCGTACTTCCTCGGCACTGCGACGTCGCTCTTCGCGGCGGATACAGGGCGTACGAACACGGTCGATGATCAATTCGGCGTCGACGATCTCAAGATTCAGCTGACCTCCAACCTGACCGCCGATCTCACCTACAACACCGACTTCGCCCAGGTCGAGCTCGATGACCAGCGCGTCAACCTGACGCGCTTCTCGCTGTTCTTCCCGGAGAAACGTGACTTCTTCCTCGAGGGAGCCAACAACTTCAGCTTTGGTGGGCGTAACCGCGACAGTGGGTTTAGCCCGCCGCTGTTGAGACTTTTCCACTCGCGCAACATCGGACTGTCGCCTTCCGGCGTGCCGATCCCGATCGATTTCGGTACCAAGATGACCGGTAAGCTCGGCAGCGGAACGGTCGGCTTTCTCCACGTCCGTACAGATGACTCCGAATTCGGCGCGGGACAGGGGTTCACGGCGTTGCGCTGGCGGCAGGATGTGCTGGCCCGATCCAGCGTCGGTGGTCTGGTGACCCACGTCGAAGGCCCCGATGGGGTCACCAACACGGTTATTGGCGCTGACGCCAGCTTCACCTTCTTCGACAATCTCAACATCTCCGCTTTCGGTGCCCGCGCCGCCGACGTTGATGTCGAGGAGGGAAAGTTCGCCGGCCAGTTCAGCGTTGGCTGGCAGAGTGACCTGTGGCGCGCCAGCCTTGACGTCGCGCGTGTCGACCCGGATTTCCGCAGCGATCTGGGGTTCGTTCTGCGCGACGATGTGGTACGGCGAGCCTTCCGCGGCTCCTTCAATCCGCGTCCGGACGTTGATTGGCTGCGGTCGGTGAGCTTCGATGTCAACTACACGACGTTCTTTGACACCAGAGGCGACCTGGTGAGCCGCGAGTCGTGGTACGGCGTTTCGGTGAACGGTGAGTCCGGCGACGCTGTGGGCGCCTTTTTTTCGAACACGTTTGAGCGGCTGGATTTCCCCTTCCAGATCCATCCCGACGTGACGATCCCACCCGGTGAGTACACCTTCGACACCCTGTACCTCTGGTACTCGACCTTCGGTGGTCGCTGGGTCAGCGTGAGCGGTGATGCGAACATCGGGCAGTTCTACGACGGTACGATCGTGACGGTGTCGCCCGGGTTGACCTTCCGGCTCAGCGAGAATCTGCGGATTGCCCCGACCTTCAGCTACAACAAGATCGACCTGCCGGGGGGCAGCTTTGCCAGCAACGTGTTCAACGGACGACTCAACTACAGCTTCTCGGATCGCTGGCTCACCGACGCGCTGGTGCAGTACAGCAACGTATCGAACGGCGTTTCCGTCTTCGCCAGGCTGCGTTACATCTACCGCGTCGGCGACGACATCTATCTTGTCTACCGTCAGGCGGGCGAGTACGACGGCCTCCGCTTCGGACGTCACGATCGCTCTCTTACTCTCAAGGTCACGCGCTCGTTCGACTGGTAGCCGAGCCCTGCGCTGAGAGTCTTGACCTGGGCCTCCCACGCTGATCAGCGGCGGTCCACTGGACAAGGGGTGCCGAAGAACACAGTGTCTCGGTAGTGTGTGTGTGTGTACTCAACGGCATCGAGGAGAGCAGGGTGACTCGACGACATCTATCAGGGGAAGTGTGGGCGAAGGTCTGGTGCCAGGCGCGTCGCCGCGGGGCTACCTTGCGGGCCAGACTCACGGCGTTCCTGCTCCTGTTGTTCGTTGCAGGCTCGACGGTTGTCGCCGATACCGCCGCGCCGGCTCTCGCCAGCAGCGCAGCGCAAGCTGATGCAGAGGCGTTGGTGGTCGGGGGGATCGCCGCCGTGTTCGAGCCCGGCCTGGCGTTGCAAGATCGCAATGGCGACGATCAGGTCGACTTCGTCTCTGCGCAGATTGTTCTTCCTGACGAGCCCGCATCCGGCGAGGTTGCGGCTGCCGCCGCGGTTGCGGCCCGACTCGGATTGGAGACGGCTGGCCTCAGCTTCCCGCTGGCGGCAAACGCAGGCGCTGCGCGTTCGGACGCGGCGGCCGTCGTTTTTCTGATCGGCGGTCAACCCGACATGCCCGAGGGCGTCGCGCGCCAGGTCGCGCGGCTCGGGGAGGGTGAGGGGCTGGTCAAGCGTCTTGGCGGCACGGTCATCATTGCCGGGAGCGATCCTGAGGGTACACAGGCCGCCGCGGAAGCCTTTGCATCCCGCAGCCCTTACGTGTGGGGGGTGATTGGCCGGCAGAATGGCGACACCTACGCGCGGATTGCCGACGACGCGGTGAGCTGGCTCGCCGATCAGGGAGTGGTGCTCGACGCCGGTGCGATCTCGTTTGATGAGGTGGAATACTCGGCGGGTGCCACCGAGGCCGCGCGGCTGGTAATGATGGTCGATGCGGGTACGAACGCGGCGCAGGCACGCCAGGAGATCGAACGGTTGCGGGCCCGGCATCTACAAGGCCTGGATTCCGACCGCCTCAACTACGCCAGTGTTCGTAGTCTCGTGGTGCGCTTCGGCGATGGCGGTGTCGATGTAGCGCTGCCGCGTCGAGGGGTCCCGGGCCGCGTTCTCAATCCGCCGCGTGTCGTGGCGGAGCGATTCCAAACGCGCCAGGCGAGCCAGGCCCGTCGCCCGGGTCCACCGGGGCCGCCAGGCCGCCCGGATCGCGCACCCGTTCGCGGGCGTACCTTCGATCTGACGCAGCTGTTCAGCGCCCGGGATGGATTGCTGGCCGATGACGATGGCGATCAGGTCCCCGACGATTCCGACACCATGATCGTCATCCCGGCGGCGCCAGTGCCGGAGGCCGACTACGCTGCCGCCGGGGTTGCGGAGCTTGCGGCACGCATCGGCCTGGAGTCGACCGGGCTCACGCTGCCCCTGGTGGGATTCGATAGCCAGCTGGAGAAGCCCGAAGAGGAAAGCCGCCCGCTCGTGCTCATGGGGCGCAACAACCACTACGTGCGGGAGCTCACGCGTCAGGGGAAGCTGCGTGGTGTGCCGCCACCGGCCGGCCTGGGCAGGGTAGAGATGGTGCCGGATGCCTTCCATGCCAACTCGGCCGTCGTCGTGCACGGGGGCGATGGTGCCGGCGAAGAGGCTGCGACCGCGTATCTGGCGCGACGGGCGCCATACGTCTGGAACACGGCGCTCGGCGAGGCGGGTCTCGACACCGTCAAGAACGCCGTACGCAGGACCTTGTCGGCGCGAACCACGGCGGCGCAAGCGGCGCTTGCGGCGGAGGAGCTCGAGGACATTCTGGCGGACCTCGGGGAGAAGGACCTCGAGTCCGTATCGGTAGAGGCGTTCTTCGAGGAGGCGTCGCCGGAGTTCGACGACTGGGTGTCGGCGCAGATCGGCAGCCGGCTTGATGTGGCCGAAGTCGAGGTCAGCAGCCGTGCACGGATGGATCCCGAGGAAGTCTTTACCGACGAGCCCGAGATCGAGTGGGAGGTGGACCAACTCCGCCGCGTGTTTCGCGAGCAGGTCGTCGCCTCCATCCAGCCCGGCGAGACCGTGTCGCTGGAGGCTCGCGTCAGCGAGTCACCGGAGCTTCGCACCGAGCTGGTTGAGGAGTTGAGCGCCGAGATCACTGCCGCGGGTGGTGTGCCAGGTGACATCAGGGTGCTGTCGGCCTACAAGCAGGGGCTGTCCTGGCTCATGGACCGCGTCGCGCCTGCCCTGGCGGGACAGGGCGTCGCCTCCCTGGACATCGCCTGGAGGCCTTTCCCGGTTGACCCTGCGACCACGGAGCGCTTTCAGAACGAGCCGGCGCGGTGGCTCAATGAGCTCTATCCCGCCGACGATGTGCTGTCGGCCTCGATGGGGTTGCCGCTTGATGCGATTTCATTCCGTGTCGATGACCTCGGTGACGAGATCTATACGACGACGGCCCGCAACGCCGCGGGCGCGATCCTGTTGGAGGAATCCTTCTCGCCGCACTTCTACGAGCGCCCCTACTTCGATGCCTTCCGTGACTACGCCACGGTCACGGTAGCTACCGGTTGGCTGACCGCGCGGATTGGCGACCGCGTGGTCGCCGACGAGCGCATCCCCACCGACTCCGACCGCATCTGGGACCATTTCCAGAGCGACACGCTCGACCGCGTGTACAAGCACATCAAGCGAACTACCGGCAACCGACCGACCGCCGACAAGGCACCGTTCTTTCACACGTTGCGGATCGATCTGGAGGCGTCGGAGCCTGATTTCCGACTCGGGCTGGACGAGGAGCACGTGTCGGCTCTCGAGTCGCTACACGACGACTTCTACTTCGATGCGCTCGATTTCTTCTATGAGGTTGCCTTGCAGGCGTCGGGTGAGGAGTCGATCTCACGCTCACTGGCGGCGGGCAATGTGCTGCCGTGGATTCACTCCGAGCGTCGCGGCCGGGCGCCGTCGCTGAAGATCTCGTACTCCGGCTTCGCCTCCAAGGAGGCGAAGCTTGTGGTGCGCTATCGCGAGTCGGATGGCGAGGGCAGCGATCCGGTCGAGACTGAGACCGAGACCGAGGACGGGGAGTCGGAGGGGGAGACGGAGACCCGCGATCTGGAGCCCATAGAGATCCCGGAGCCCTACCTGTATGCGGTCGACGTGGAATCCGGAGCCGACACCCTCGAGCGCGTCGGGGTTCTGGTGCAGCTGGATGGCAACGATGTGTTGCCGAGGCTCGGTGCCCTGCTCGACAACCTGGAGCGGTTGCGTGCCGACGGCCTATTCGCCGACGCCTTCGCGTTCAACGGGGTGGAGCAGGTTTCGGTGCGGATCGAAGCGGAGGGGGCGTTGACCGAGCGCGTGTTTGCCTCGCCGGACGCAGAGGACCTTGCGACGGCTGTCGAACCGTACGTTCCGGCGGCAGGGCCGGCCGTTACCTGGGACCACGTGATCAGTCCGGATGAGAGTGAGCGCATCGCGCACCAGCTCGGCACGCTCGACGCGGTCACCACCTACGTGGCGGGCCGCTCGTACCAAGGCCGGCCGGTGTCCGTGATGGAGATTCGGCTGCCGATGGAGGCCGACCTGGTGTCGCAGGCGAAGCTCAACGCCTGGAAGCCAGTGCTCTCGATCGTCGGGAGACAACATGCCAACGAGGTCTCGTCGACGTCGCACATCCTACGGCTCGCCGAGCTACTGGCAACCGACCCGAACTACCGGCGCTACCTGAACGGAATGAACGTGGTGATCCAACCGGTGGTCAACCCGGACGGCGCGGCGCTCGCCTACGAGCTCCAAAAGCTAACGCCGACGCACTGCCTGCACGCCGGGCGCTATAGCGCTCTCGGGCCCGATGTTCCGGGCCAGGCCAACGAGCCGGACACCCTGGTCACCGAGGCTCACGTGCTGCGCGATGTCAGCGCCCGCTGGCTGGCCGATATCCGATTGAACCCACACGGGTATCCCTCACACGAGTGGGTGCACCAGTTCGCCAACTACAACCCCAAGTCGTTTCGATCGTATTGGATCCCACGTGGCTGGTACACGAGCGTCAGGATTCCCGAAGATCCCCGCCTTCGCGACTATGGCGACGCGGCGCGCGCCATGCTCGACTACATCGCCGAGGAGGTGTCGCGAGACGACGAGTCGCGGGCGACGAACCTGCGCATCTACGACCGCTATGAGCGCTGGACGATTCGCTGGCAACCGCACGTCTACAACCTCGATATCCATAACGACACGGCGATCTACAACGAGCGACGTAGCGGCCTCGCATCGCTAGCTCGGGTACAGGAAACCGCCAACCCGACGATCTTCTCGGGCTTCACCGAGGCAATGGACGAAACGGCGCAGGGGAGCTGGCTCGATCTGGTGACGCGGATGGGCTTCGGCTATCTGATGGCTTCGGTGCGCTTCATCGCCGACGCCGACTACGAGTTGTACCGTCTCGAGGGGGAGACGGGTGCAGGAGTGCGACTGGCGACCACGCGACCGCGGCCATTGCGGGCTGGGCGCCGCGACGAATAGGCAAGGATCTGGCGCCGCGCATCGATCGCGCCGAGGACCGTTGCGGCTAGGGCATGGGCTCGATAAGGGGTGTTCGACACGCGGAGGCTCTCGCGCGAATATTAAAGATATTAGGGTCCGAATAGATTAATTAGGATCCGAATCCAGGGGCTCTGGAGAGTCCCGTTCTCGAGCGTGCTGGGCGCGCTCCGGAAGGAGAGATTGCCGTGCGGCCGACAGCCAGGCGTCGCGTTTCCGTCATCATCGCCATCCTCGTTCTCTTTCTCTTGCCGTCGGCCCGATTACTGGCCGACGAGAAGGATGAGAAGAAGGAACAAGACGCAGCCAAGAAGGAGTCGCTAGCCGCTGCCCTCGAGGGCGGCAAGGTGGCGCTCAATCTCCTCTACCGATTCGAAATCGTCGATCAGAAGAGCTTGGCGAAGACGGCCTACGCATCGAAGTTGCGAACCGCGCTCAGCTACAGAACGAAGCCCTACAAGGGCCTCAGCGGGTTTCTACAGGCCGAGAACGTCGCCGATGTCGGTGCTGCGGACCACCACAACAACGTCGGATTCGGGGATAGCGGCAATGGCGTAACCGGCCGTCCGGTGATTGCGGATCCGCCCGGTACAGAGATGTTGCAGGCCTACATGCAATACGACGCCGACGACTCGACGTTGAGGCTGGGGCGCCAAGAGCTCATCTTCGACGATGCGCGCTTCGTCGGCAATGTCGGATGGCGCCAGCATCACCAGTCGTTCCGTGCCCTCTCTGTCGACAATCGATCGCTGGAGAATCTACGCGTTAGCTACCGCTACGTGGATCGTGCCTATCGCATCACGCGGGCTCGCGCCGATGTCAACACACACCTGATCAACGCCAACGCCAAGGTGGGGACGGTCGGGGAGGTCACGGGTTACGCCTACCTGCTGAAGTACGACGCCGAAGGGCTACGTGGCCTCGATACCAACACGTTCGGAGCGGAGTTCAAGGGCCAGACCGCGCTAGGTGGGGGCGGTAGCCTTCGCTATGAGCTCGAGTACGCCACCCAGACCGACGCCGGCAACAACTCCAAGCGGATCGACGCCGACTACCTGCATCTGATGGCCGGTGGCGGCTACCAGCAGGTGGGTTTTCGGGTTGGCTGGGAGCGCCTGAGCGGCAGCGAGCGGGAGGGTCAGTTCCAAACACCGTTGGCGACGCTCCACGCCTTCAATGGCTGGGCCGACAAGTTCCTCTCGACTCCCGTCAACGGGATCGAGGACCTGTACTTCCGCGTCAGATGGCCCGGCCGGCC
Source organism: Acidobacteriota bacterium (assembly GCA_036012155.1). Taxonomy (GTDB): domain Bacteria; phylum Acidobacteriota; class UBA890; order UBA890; family WLXD01; genus DASCOT01. The sequence goes on along the minus strand of DASCOT010000199.1, from coordinate 568 downwards.
CGCTGCGCTGGCTGCTCGTTTATCACGAGTTCAAGGCCGCCACCGGTAGGAGTCGATACGGCAGTGAGCTCGATTTCCAGCTCACCTATCGGTCGCCCTGGAACCAGACGTTCGGCTTTCGCGGAGCCCTCTACGACGCCGAGGAGTTCGCGGTAGACACCGACAAGATCTGGCTCTACACGGGCTACTCGTTCTGAGCTCGCCGCGGTCCACGGGACGGGCGCGTCGAGCCCGTCCCCGGACTGGCGCGGATGCGCGGCCACCCCGATCGCTCAGTAGCCGCCGGCTCGCTCGAGTAAGCGGCCCGCCCAGTGCGGTGTTTCGACGGATTATCGGAGTTCTGGGTCGACTTTTTCTCAAATTGGCTTGCCGCGGACGCTTAAAAGCGATATTAAACTCTTAATAAGCTAATAAGCTGCCTTCCGACAATGACCTGCCCCAAGTGTTGAGGCCACTTCGTAACTCATAGAATCGATGCTGGCAAGAGATTGTTGGAGCCGGCGAAGCGGAGCGCAGCCGGCTTCAACAACGTCGCTTCCGGTGCAGGCGGCCGATAGCCCAACGAGCT
>DASCOT010000198.1:0-32162 GCA_036012155.1 Acidobacteriota bacterium | reverse complement strand
CCATCTCGGCATTTTGATACCAGGCGAAGTTGCTGCCGCCATTGCCTGCCTGCCCCGAATGCGCCAGCGAGTAAAGGAAATGATGCGCCTCCGGACCCGGGGCGAACATCCAGATCGTACCGATGTCGGTCGACGTATCCAGCCGAGAGTAATTCTCGACCTTGGCGTCCCACTCGATGTCAACGGCAGCCACGCGGATACCGAGCTGCGCCGCTCCGGCGCGCATGATCTCGAAGATCGGCGTCTCACCGGTAGTGCCCTCGAAGGCCATGGTGAGCTCGACCTGGTTTGTGTTGATTCCGGCTTCGGCGATAAGACGGCGCGCCTCATCCAAATCGGTTCGCGGACGGGGCGACTCGAGGCTGACGCACTCAGCGCGTGTCGGCAGCACGCCGTAGGGCAACTCGGCGTTGCCGCGCATGAGGTGCTCGATGTGCCCCTCGTAGTCGTAGCTGAGCGCCAGTGCTCGACGCACGCGCGCGTCGGCCAGGTGCTCGCTCTGGGTATTGAACGCGATGTAGGCCTGGTTGAGCGTCGGATCGCGGTTCACCACAATGCCGGATTCGTCGGCAAGTGCTTCCAACGTGTCGGCGCTCGAAACGTAGATCCAATCGGCGTCGCCGTTGACCAGCGCGATGCGCCGCGCAGCTTCCTCACGAATGACCCGAAACACCGCGCTCTCGATGTGCCGCTCGTTCCAGCCACCGTGGTATTCGGGGAAACGCTCAACGGTGAACTGCTGCCCGGGCTGGAAAGAGACCAGCCGGTACGGCCCGGCACCGGCATCGTGAGTCTGCAACCAGCGCTGGCCCAGGTCACCCTCGAACTCGTTGGCGCGGATGAGGTCGGCATTGGCGATGTAGAGACGCGTTATGGCGCCGAGAAACCCGGGAAACGGCGCGTATAGGTCGACGGCGACACGCCAGGGGCTGAGCACCTCGGCGCCGGCCAACGGCGTGAGGTACGCCCAGACGCCAATCTGCAGAGCCAGCAATCGGTCGACGGTGTACTTCACATCCTCGGCGAGCACCGGCGTGCCATCGTGGAATCGGGCATCGTCACGTAGCGTGAACACATACCTACGGCCGTCGTCGGACAGCTCGAATGACTCGGCCAGATCGGGCCGGATCTCAGTGGTTCCAGGCGTGTACTGCACTAGCGCGCTGTAGAGGTTGATGATCGGATTGTCGACGCGGCTGTCGAGCGCCGCCGCCGGATCGAGCGTCGGCGGAATCCCCTCGGTGAGGAGCACCAGATGGGATCGCTCGACCGTCGGCGCACACCCCCACGAGGCGGCGACAATAACCGCAGCAATCATCGACGCACAGCAACGCCGCGACGCCATCAAGGCGTGGCGCTGGTGCCGGTAGCTTGAGCAGATAATGCGAACAAGCGCCTCCCGTGCGGATAACCTCGAGTCGTGTCGGCTCGAGCCCACGCCCGAGGGCGCCCGGGTCCTCCAGAACACGAGTGCAGGTCGTATATTGTATCCAACCTGCACGACCCCGTTGAAGGAGGCGCTCTCCGGCAATGCGACGAATGACGCGACTTGCACTCATCCTGGCCCTTTTGGCGTCAGCTTTGCCAGCCGGAGCTGGCCAAGACGACGTACGCCTGCTCGATGCCCGCGCACGCTACGAGACGCTCAATCTCATACGGGCAGACAAGTTCGATCTGATCCTGCCCGGGGCGATGCGCGACAACAACGTCGACATGTGGATTCACGTCATCCGGTTGGGCAATCCCGACCCCCTCGAGCTCGACCTGGGCGCCGAGTTCGGCACCTTCGTGTTCACCGACCGCGGCGACGAGCGCATCGAGCGCGCTGTCCTCGGCGGCTTCGGCCGGGGCCCGGGCATGCGCGAAACGTACGATATCTTCGGCTCACCGGACGACCTGCGGGGAATGGTCGACGAGCGCGACCCACAGCGCATCGCCATCAACATGTCCTCGTGGATAGGGGTTGCCGACGGCCTCTCGCATACCGACTACGAGCGCATCACCGAGGAGCTCGGGCCGTACGCCGGGCGACTCGTATCATCCGAACAGCTGATCACCGACTTCCGCGTGCGGCGAGTCGAGCGTGAGATCGCCGCTTTCTCGACCGCCGGCGAGATCACCCGCCGCCTGAACGAGCGGGCACTGAGCAATGAGGTCATCCAACCGGGTATCACCACCCGGGAGGACGTCGCCTGGTGGGTCCAGGACCGCCTGCTGGAGATGGGGTTGCGATCATCGTTCGGAATCAGCGGCCCGGGGGTTCTCTACTCGGCAGCTGCCGAAGAGGGCGGCGGGCGGAGCGACGTCATCCGACGCGGCGACTTCTTGTCGTACGACATGGGAGTTCGTTATCTGAACTTCGGTACCGACTTCAAACGCCACGCCTACATCATGCGCGAGGGCGAGACCGAGATCCCTGACTTCATCCAACACGCCTGGGACCGCGGCCATTTCGCCCGCCAGGTGATCAAGGACAACATCAAGGTGGGACGCACCGCGGGTGAGACTCTGACGCATCTTGCCCGAGTCTTCGAGGAGCTCGACTACGTCTACACGCCGTTCACCGATGTCGGGAGCGAAGATCGAGCCATTGTCGCGGCGCTCGAAGACGATCCGCGATCCGGCATCTCGATCGACTGCCACACGGTCGGCAACACGGGCAACAGTGAGGTCGCCGTCGGGCCTTCGTTCGCGCCGTTCCGACCGGATCGCGCCCACGTGATGATCCAGCCGAACAATATCTTCTCGCTCGAGTTCGTCGTTCACACCGCGATCCCGAACGGCAGGCGCCTGGCGATCAACTTCGAGGACAACGCCATTGTCACCGAACACGGGGTCGAGTGGCTGTATCCGCCGAATCCACGCATCCTGATCGTCCGCTGATGAACATCGGCCCGCGCCAGATTGGCGCAGTCGTACTGGCGGGGTGGGTGACGTTGCTGGGTGGATGCGGCACCGCGGAGCCCGGCGACTCGTCGGCGGGCTCCGGCCTGGTGGACAACGGAGCCACGGCGACCAGCGCCGTCTCCGCCGACGCCGAGACCGTTGCCGAGCCGCCGCCGGGCATCGATCTCTTCTATCGCAAGTATCTCGACGCCGACGGAGTGGGAATCGTCAGCTCCGACGCCGTCCCCGACGCGGCGCTCGTAGCCGCGCGCCGGGCCATCCTGCACCTACTGAGCGAGCGACCCGACGTGCGCGAGGCGATGCTGGTAAATGCACCGCGCATCTCGATCATGGCGGTCTCCGAAACCGCCTCCGATCTGCCGGAGTTTGACGCCGGCGCCGATGGCGAGTGGGGTCTCGGACAGATGCCCGGCGATCCGGCCAGCCTGGTGTCGGAGCGCGGTATCTGTTACCCGGGGAACACCGAGTATCGGGCGAACTTCCTGCTCCACGAGTTCGTTCACGCCATGCAGAACCTTGGTTGGGCGCAGACCGATCCAGGAGTGGAGGACGAGATCTTCACCGCCTATCGTGGCGCCGTCGCCCGCGGCGAGTTCGCCGCCCCGGTCGACGAGCCGCGGGACACTACGCCGGCCGACGCCTACGGCGATGACGAATATCTGACGCACAACGTCAACGCCTGGTTCGATCTGGATGAATCGCTGCCGGGACCCTGGGTCGACGTGCAGATCGGCGACAGCGGGCCACGCTCCGGCACCCGCGAGCAGCTGCACCAGCGAGATCCGACACTGTATGCACTGATCGATCGGTTCCTTCCAGACACGCTCGGCAACCTGATGGACGGCTGCATTGGCGAGTAGCGGAGCCGCGGCCGGTGTGTTGGCACTCGCCCTGACGCTGGGGGCCGTAGACGCTGCCGCCCAGGACAATGGCGGCCCGCTGTCTCAGCAACCGGACCCTCAGCAAGCTGACGAGCCCAGCTCCGCAGACGTTGAGCTGCAGCGGATTTACTCGACTGCCACGGTCATCGACCGGCCGATCTCCTCGACAACCTCGGCGGTGTTCGTCATCGACCGCGCCACCATCGAGGCACTGGCGGCACGTTCGGCGACCGATCTGTTGCGCTTCGTGCCCGGGGTACAGCTGCTCACCGACGGCTCCCGCGGCGGCTCGACGGCGGCGCAGATCCGTGGCGGTGACCCGAACTTCGCGCTCGTATTGCTCGACGGGGTACCGCTTAACGACTCCAACGACCAACAGGGCGGGGCGTTCAACCTCAATAGCCTGCCAACGGAGACGATCGAGAGGATCGAGGTGGTGTCTGGTCCTCTGTCAGCACACTTTGGCTCGACCGGCCTGGCCGGCGCCATCAACATCATCACGCGAACCGCACCGACCGGCACGACGCCGACGGTCGTCGGTGGGCCCTCGATCAACGCCTCGATCGAGACCGGCGCCGCATCGCTGGTACGAGCCGCGACACAGATCAGCGAATCGAGACAGAGCCACGACTATTCAGCGGCGCTGCAGTATGAGCGCGAGCAGGGTCGGATTGGCGAGGACCGTTTCGAGCAGTTCGACGCGCAGGCGCGACTCGGTTTGCGCTTCGACTCAGCGACCGATCTTCAGCTCGCGGCGCGTTTCAGCAGCTGGGACGCCGATGACTACCCGGTTTCCTCCGGCGGGCCGACTCTGGGCTCCGGCGAGCTGCGCCGCTCAGGCAACAACGAGCTCAGCCTGCGCGCGGATTTGACCATCGACGCGCCGGAGCAACGGGAGATTCGCGCCTACGCATCGATCTATCGCCATACCCTGGACCGCCGTAGCCCCGCCATTCAGCCGCTGGTCCCGGCCTCGATCGAGGATGCGCGGTTCACGCGCACGAGGCTCGGCACCACCGCCGTCTTCCGGACGGACGGCGCCGGCTTCCTCAGCGCCGGCGCCGATCTGACGGTCGAGCGCGGCGACGTCGATAGCGTCCTGTTCCTGCCTCCTTTCCTCGGTGGCGCCATCGCCGGCGACTACGAGGTCACCCGCACGGTGGGTGGACCCTACGCGGAGCTCGTCCGGGAGATCGGTGACGCCATCGTCGAGCTCGGCGCGCGGCTGGACTTCGCCAACGACGTCGATCCACAGCTCAGCCCGCGCTTCGGCATCGCTTACCGGGCGGGCCCTGCGACTCGCGTCCGCGCCTCGGTTGGACGCGCCTTCAAGCTGCCCAGCTTCTTCGCGCTCGCCAGCCCGCGCGCTCTGGGTGGCAACCCGAACCTGCGGCCAGAGACCTCGTGGGGTGCCGACGTCGGGCTACAGCACGAGTGGGAGACGGCCGGCGTGGCCCTCGGGGTGACGGCCTTCTACAACCGTTTCAGCGACCTCGTCGATTTTGACTTCCAGACCTTTCAGAACGTCAACCGCAACGCCGTCGAGACGCGCGGTGTGGAGGCGAGCATCAGCTGGCGGGTCGATCGCCGTCTCGGCTTCGATGTAGCGGTCACGCGCCAGAGTGTCGACGATCTGAGCTCTCCGGAGCCCCTGCTGCAACGTCCCGAGTGGCTGTCGAGCGTGCGAGCCACCTGGCAGGCGCACGACCGGGTGCTGCTGGCGTTCGACGCCGAGCACGTTGCGGGGTTCTTCGATCGGCAGCTCCCGGTTCCCGATCGAGACCGGGTCAACGATCGCACACTGTTCGGCTTGAGCGGCTCGTGGCAGGTCGCCCCTCGCCTTTCGGTGATCGCGCGCGCCGACAATCTCGCCGACGCCACCTACGAGACGCTCATCGGCTTCCCCGGGCCATCGCGATCGATTCGTGTCGGAGCTCGATACACCGGACGTTGAGCCGGCGCTGACGGACGTCGCTCAGGCTCCCAGCCGCCTGACTTCGGGAATGGCCCAGAGGATGAGCCCGAACGACACCGGGTGCAACAGGCTGACGATGACGAAGATCGGCGCGTAGCTACCCGACGACGCCAGCATCCAGCCCACCAGCGCGGCGAAAGCCATGCCGCCGAAGGCTCCCGCCGAGCCGATCAGACCCGCAACCGAGCCCACGTGGCTCTTGGGGTAGAGGTCGGCGGGAAGAGTCTGTACGACAACGTTCCAGATCTGGTGGCCCGCGAACGCCAGGCTGATGAACAGGATGGCGACCCCCGCCGGCACCGAGACCACCAGCGCCGCCGCTGGCATCAGCGCGGCGCCTAGCCCCAGTGTGATCTTGCGGGCACGATCGAGGCTCTGTCCTCGGCCGAGTAGCCAGCTCGAAACCCAGCCGCCGAGCAAGCTGCCGCCGCCGGCCGCCGCGTAGGGAATCCAAGCGAAGTAACCGACCTCGGCGATGTTGAAGCCGCGCACGTCGAACAGGTACTTCGGAATCCAGAAGATGTAGAAGTACCAGACCGGATCGGTGAGGAACTTGATCGTCAGCAGACATCGAAGCTCGCGGTGCGTAAACAGCTCCCGCCAGCGCGGCTCTCGATCGGCGACCCCGGCGGCCTCCTCGTGATGGGCGGCCGTGATGAGCTCCAGCTCCTCGGGCGTAATGCACGGATGTTGGTCCGGCAGCCGATAGAAAAACGCCCAGTACAGAGACCAGAGCAGTCCCAGCCCACCGGCAACAAAGAACACCCAGCGCCAACCCCAGGCGATCATGATGAAGCTGAACAGTGGCACCGCGATCACCGAGCCGATGCTCGACCCGGTGTTGAACAGCCCGAACGCCGTAGACCGCTCGCGCGCCGGGAACCACTCGGAGACCGCCTTGCTCGAGGCCGGGAATCCACCCCCCTCCCCGACTCCGAGCAAGAAACGCGATATGGCCAGGCCGACGAAGCCGGTGGAGAAGCCGTGGGCAATCACCGCCAGCGCCCAGAAGACATTGATCAGCAGGAAGCCTGCGTACGTGCCGAGCCGATCGATCAGTCGCCCCCCGACGGCGTACATGATGGCGTAGGCGAACAGGAACAGGCTGTTGAGGGTGGCGTACTGTGACTCGCTGATCGACAGTGCCACCTGCACCTGGATGATCACCACCGACAGGGTCATCCGGTCCATGTAGTTGTTGACCGTGTCGAGCGTCACGACCCCCGCGACGCGCCAACGTATGTTGTTGATCGTGCGGGCCATGGCTCAGCTGCCGCCGGTCAGCGTCGAGATCGGCGCGGCCGGGCCAGGCAGAGCAAGCAGACGCGGCACTAGCGGCGAACCCATTGCAGCCGCGCGACCCGGTAACCACTGAGGTCCGGCATCACCGCAGTGACGTAGTAGTCGTCGGCCTCGCGGACCACCCATGTGGCTTCGCTGTCGAGCGTCGCTACCAGGTGGCTGTCGTCGTCGACACCGAAGTCGAGCGGGTCGGTCGATCGGTACACCGAGGTCATCATCTGCTCCTCACCGCCCGGCTTCGAGTGCGTTCGGAACAGGTAATAGGCCTGGCCGTCCTCGATCCAGAGCACGGCCGGGACCTCGGCATCGAGCCAGTCGCTGCCGCCGCTACCACCGCGCGACACGATGACCGGCTCGCTCCAGGTCCTCAGGTCGGACGAAGTGCGAGCGTACACCCCGCCGACACCATCGGGATTGGCTGTGTAGTACACGTGATAGGTACCGTTGAAGCGGGTGATCATCGGATCGCGGGTACTGTTACCGAGCCCCTCGTCAAACGCCCCGGCCTTGCCATCGTCGCCGATCTGGCGAGCGAACTCCTTGCCATCGGGGCTGCGAGCGAAGCAGATATGCTCCCAGTCACCGTACGCGAGGATCCACTCGCCGCCGATGCGGGTAGCATGCGGTGACTGCAGACCGCCGGGCGTCTCGCCGACGCTCGGATCCGCCAACATGGCGATTCCGACAGGCTGCCAGTCAACATCGGTGATGCGGGCGCCCTCCCAGCGATAGAAGAGCCGTGTGTTGCCGCCGACGTTGGTCTTGCGGATGCAGCCCCAGAGCTGCCAGGTTCCATCGACCGCCTGCCACATGCCGAAGGCGGTGGGCTCTTGCTCCGCGCTGGTGTATTCCCCGAGATCCGGATTGCCGGCCACTTGCCACCAATCGCCGACGATCACCGGCACCAGCACGGCTCCGGGAGTCTCTTCCTCACCAGCTTCTCGCCCCCCGCATCCCTGCATCCCACCAGCGATGACGATGGCGAGCACCAGATAGACAGCGAGTCGCTGTCCGCTGATCGCCACCCGATACCCGAGCATCGGCATCCGTATCGCTCCATCCGACCACTACGTCCGCGGATCGTCGTCAGCGGATTCCCGTCAGCGAATCCTCCTCAGCAAACGCGATCAGCGAATCACGTGCCAATCCGGCGCTCTATTGAGGAACTCGAAACCGTTTTCGGTAAAGGCAACGATCTGTCCGTGGCCAAGCTCGAGACCCTGCTCGCCCCAGCCGTCGATGGTGACATCGATATGCGGCTCGAAGGCGTAAAGCGTGTCGGTATGCAGCGCGTGATCGTTGGTGACGATCGATGTCGATGCATAACCCGGCCCTGATGTCATCCCGACGACCGCGGTCTTAGTTGAGAGCATCCAACCGTCGCGATGGAAGCGAAGCATGTACTTGGGCGGCGGATGGAAGTCGTTGGTCGGAGGGCCGGCCAGATTGTCGGGAAAGGTCAGCGCCTCCGAGGCAGCGACGATCTCCTTGCCAGTACGCCCGACCTTGAACTGCGTTGCGAATTGATCCTGGATCGCATTCGCCGTGTCGAGCGCATCAACGAGCTCGGCCGGAACCTCGGTCTCACCTTCGCGCAGCACGTAAGCATATTGATGGGTGTCGGTAACCAGACCGAACATGAATACGTCGGTATCGACGCGGAGCACATCGCCGCGACGAATCACCACATCGATATCGTTGCGGGTGCGGGCTCCGACGACATACTCCATCGGGTCGTCGTACTTGTCGATGTCTGCCAGGCTCCGCTGAATCGAGATGCTCGGATGGTTCTCATGCTCGATCCCGAGATCGAGCATCTTCTGACGGAACCACCAGTTGAGGTCGTCTGTCGTGCTCACATCCGGAGTCACCGCCGCGCTCGAGAAGCCCTCGGCAATGATCTCGTTCGCCAGGCCCACGACGTCGCGAAAGCGTTCGATCATCTCCGGGCTGACGGTCTCGTACCAGCGCACGCCGAGCGTCCAGGAGTCGATCGACCGGTCAGCGTACCCGCCGAGGGCGGCCAGCATCGGCTCATTGTTCCAAGAGCTGATCGCGATGGTGTCTGGATCGCGCTCGGCAACCATTGTGCCGACCTGATCGTAGTCGCGCGGCTCAGCGTACTCGATCTCGTCCCCGGTATCGTGGAACAGCAAGAACGCCGGCTTCGAGCCACCATACTGGCTGTCGAAGATCATGCCTCGCAGATCGGCCGGCACCAGCGACGAGTAGACCGGCCCTTCGTTGTTGTAATAGAGGTCGGCCTCGTTGTCGCGAATGATCCAGAGGTCGACTCCCTGTTCCCGCATGACCATCGGGAGCACGTGCTCCCGCTTCCACTGGGTCCAGCGCTCGGCGACCTCGACGCGCTCACGCAGCGGCAGCAAGCTGTTGGCGTAGGGGCCTGCGCTCGCCTCAGGAGCTGGCGGTGCCAGCTGGCAGCCGGCGGCCGCCACGGCGAGACCGATCATCATCCAGGCAACACGGTGGAGCGCACCATCTCCGGTTGCCATCCGATCTGGCCGTCCACCACGCGATTCGGAGCTCATTCGCCGCCTCCCAGAGTAATCGTCGCTCGGTCGCGGCCGGCCTGGGCGGCACGAATCTCCAGCAACACCTCGGCACCCGCGTCGCCGCGAACACGCCACTCGATCTTCTTGTTCGATTCATCGGCACCAGCGCCCCAGCGCCACAGATAGGAGTGCCTGCCGAGGATATGCCCGGCGTTTTGCAACCCACGCCCCTCGACCTCTCCGCCGTCGACCCGCAGCTCCGCCAGCACCGGGTTGTCCCGTCGGATCTCTAGCGCCTTGCGGCTCACGTAGGTGGGCAAATAGCCCTGGTTCTGCAACGTTGCCACCACCCGATACTCGCCCTCCGCAATGCGCTCGGCCGACAGGTCGGCGATCCGGAGCGCCGGTGCCTGATCGGCAACGTAGAGCAGGAACCGATAGTGCAGATCAGCTTGCTCGCGCATGCGCTCGTCCAGACCCGGCGGCATGCCACGCGGCCCGCCGATCTCCACCTGCCCGAGCGTCGGGTGCTGGTGCCGATCCCAATGACTCCAGAGCTCACCGCCCTTGTCCTCATCGTTCCAACGCAGAATCTCGAACACCGTGACGTAGCGGTCGCCGTCATAGTCCTTGCCGATGGCCATACCCTCGGGCATCAGTGCGTGAATGCCTCGGCTGATGTAAGCCCAATCGATCTCGCAGCCGTGCTGCACGTCGGTGTATGCGCCAGCGGCAATTTCCTGGCTGTAGTAGTTGTTCTCGATGATGTTGCCACCCCCTAACGCCGACCACACCGCCCCGATGCGGGTGTAGAACTCGTTGTCCTCCGGCGCCATCCAATCGTACGGATGGTGCAGGCCGGGCCGAGCCGTGTAGTTTCTCGCCGTCTGATCGGCGTGCATGTTGTACTGGAAGAAGATGTTCTTGTGGCCGGTGATGAAGAACGCCGCGGCACGCACCTCGGGGGTCGAAAAGGGGAAGGGGCCGCCGCCCGGCTCGTCGGGACGCCACTCCGCCCCCCAGTCGCGGTTGAAGTCGGAGGGCGGCGGGTCGAGGCCGACGTTGCGCTCGAAGCCGTTCACCGTCAGGTTGATCTCGTCGATCGGGTACAGCGGCTCCACGCCTTCTGTATAGATGGCGTAGCGCTCCTCCGGGGGCACCGGGTGCTCGATCGGTGGCGGTGCCACCCCGGTCGGCCGCCAACGCGACGCGGCTCCGACGCTGGCGGAACCGAGCACTTGCTGGCCGCTCGAGCGCCAGCGCTTGGTCTCGTCGTACTCGGTCGGCACGTAGTTCCAGCGCCCGTTGTCTCGAGCCCGCAGGCGCAGCATGACACGGCTGTCCGCTGGACTCTCGTACCACCAGCCATCCGGATCTTTCACCCGCATGCTGCTGATGTAGCCGTCGCCATTGAGGTCACTGCCAGCCTGTCGCTCCGGCTCATGTCCGGGCCACGACGGATGCCGTGTCAACGAGCGCTCGCCGCCATCGGCGTCGAACATCGGCACCACGTAGAAGACGCGGCTGTCGATCAGACGCGTCACAACATCATCAACGCCGTAGGTCTGCAGCAGCCGTTCGATGATGTACATGGCGCGCACCCGTCCGTTCGACTCGTGCGCGTGGAGGTTGCCGTCAATCCACAGGCCCGGCTTGGAGTCGCCCGGACCGGTTGCCGAGCTGGTGATCTCCATCAACCAGATGTCCCTGCCCTCCGCCGACTTGCCTATGCTCTGGAGGTTGGCGATCTCGGGGTGCTGCGCTGCCAGCTCCTGGAGCCGCTCCGTGACCTCGGCGTAGAGCGGATAGGGCCAGCGACCGAAGTCGTAGTCGATGTCGGTCAGGTCGTGGGCAATGGCGTCGAGCGAGCCCTGTCCGTAGACATCGGGTGAGATCGTCGAGGTCATCGCGGTCATCAGCAGTATCAGCAGCGGTGCTCGCATCGGGCGCCTCATCGGATTTCCAGGGTGCGTACGTCGCTGCCGGCCTTGTGGGCCGAAGCGCGCACCTCGACGCTTACCGGGCCCGACCCCCGCGGCCGGATGGTCCAGGTTGCGGTCTTCGAGGGCAAATCTTCTCCTCCGTCGGCCCACCGCCGGATGTAAGCAAGCTTCCCGACCAGGTGTCCGACGCTCTGGGATGCGTCACCCTCGACTACCTCACCGCCCTCGACCGTGATGTCCATCAGCACCGGGAAGTCGCGCGGCCGGATACCCAGCGCAGCTCCGGGACCAGCCACGTTGGTCGATCCGCTGATCTCCAGAGCGCGCTGCGTCACGTAGGTCGAGATCCAACCCTCATTGCGCACCTCGGCTTCAATGTTCAGCGTGCCGTCGGGGTTCCGCGTCGATCTCACGTCGACGACACGGACCTCGGGCGCCAGGCTCGCCACGTACATCAGATAGCGGAAGGAGCGGTCGGCTCGGATGCGCATCATCTCACCGATCGACGGCGGAAAAGGCCCGGTAGGTGAGACACGGTAACCGCCGATCTCGATCGGCCCGAGCTCCGGATGCTCGTACGGCGTCCATGGCTCGGCGAACTGCCCTCCCATCTCCTCGACATGCCAGCGGTCCAGCTCTTCGGACGTGACCTCGCCACTGCCGTCGTAGTCGATCCCGGCTCCACCGACCTCGGCGCCGAAACCGTAGATACCTTGGTGCAGGTACGCCCAGTCGGGCGGCAGGCCACCGATCGTGGAGCCCGTCCCTGCCGGAGTGTAGTAGTCGCTGAACGTCTGGTCGCCGGGGCTCAAAACCGACCAGGCCACCTCGAGGCGCCGGTAGAGGTCGTTGTCCTCGTGGTGCATCGCCTGGTAGGGCTGGTTGCTGAGCGGTCGAATCATCCACTCGCGGCCGACCCCGCCAGCGTGGATGTCGTGCATGAAGAAGATGTTCTTGCGATCGGTCATCTCCTTGGCAACCGCGTAGATCTCCGGCAGCGAGAACTGGAACTCACCGGCGCCGGGGTCCTCGGATACCCACTCGGCGCTGAAGTTGCGGTTGTAGTCGGGTTGCTCGCGGCGACCCGTCCAGTCGCGCTCGCGGTCCTTGACCTCCCAGCCGGTGTCACTTGTCGATCGCCAAACGTAGCCGAGTGGGTCCATGTGCCAGTCGTCGCCCGGCAGCCGGCCCTCGGGAAGGTACTGATACTCCTGGTCACCCGGGTCGTCCTTCCAGCGCATCTGGGTGATGTAGCCGTCCCCGTTGAGGTCGGAGCCCGGCTGCTCGGCGTCGTCGTAGCCTGGCCAGGCGGGATGCGAGGTCAGCGCCAGCTGACGCGAATCAGGGTTCAGGTCGGTGACCACGTAGAAGGTGGTCGTATCGAGGATCTCGCGTAGCGCCGGATCGCCGCCGTGCATCGCCAGGGCCCGTTCGACGAAGTACTCCAGGTACACCGGTCCCGGCGTCTCGTTCGGGTGCACCCCCGCCTCCAGCCAGAGGCCGGGCTTCGACTCCCCGTCGCCGGTCTCGAAGTTGGTGATCTCCATCATCAACAGCTCTCTGCCCTGGCGACTGTCACCAATGTGGTGGGCTCGCACGATGTGCGGATACTGCGCCGCAAGCTCGCGAAGCCGAGCGTTGACCTCCGCCGGCAGCCGATAGGGCCACCGATCAAAGTCGAACTGCTCCTTGCTCGGCTCGAACTCGACGAACTCCTCGAACCTTTGCGCACCGGCCGTCGCCGGGCCCAGTAGCAAGGCAATCAAGACGGCGACGGGGACGTGCGGTCGGATCCCTGAGGAGCTGCGTCGCGATGTCTGACCTCTCTGGCGGCGCCTCATCGACCGATCTCCGTCGAGGCTGTTGCGTACCCCGCCTTCGGCGATCCGACCCGAATAGAGACCGTCGCGTCGTCGGAGCTCGCTCGCACCACCCACGCGAAGTCGACCAGCGGCGGCGCTGCCTCGAACGCTCCCTCGACGAACCCCTTGATGTGCCCGAGGTTTCTCTCGGAGCCGCCCTCGACCACCTCGCCACCCTCGACATTGATCGCCGCTACTACCGGCAGGTCGCGGCGCAGCTCGATGGAGCGTTGGGTAACGTAGGTCGGCAGCCCGCCGATGTTCTGCAACGTCGCGGTCACACGGTGCAATCCGTCGCCCAGCGGCTCGGTAGCCAGGTCGGCCACGGTAATCAACGGTGACAGACCGGCGATGTACAGCAACAAATCGTACTGGGCTTCGGAGTGGTACTGCAGCGTCTCATCGAGTGCTGGCGGTATCCCGCGGGACCCCCCAACCTCGACTGTGCCGAGGATCGGATGCTGCACCTCGACCCAGGGCGAGTCGAACATTCCCCCCTTCTCCTCGCGATGCCAGCGCTCCTCTTCCTGGGGCCGGATCCAACCGTCTCGATCGTAATCCCAGCCGGACCCGTTCACTTCCGGCGTAAGGCTATGCAGCCCCGCGTCCATGTAGGCCCAGTCATCCATGAAGCCGGCCATGGTCTCGCCATAGCCACGCGGCTCGCCGCTCTCATCAAGCTCGCTGGTGTTGAACATGTAGCTGTAGTAGTTGTTCTCGGTCAGGCCACCGCCGCTCAGATGCGCCCAGATTGCGCCCACACGCATGTAGAAGTGGTTGTCCTCGCCATTCATCCAGTCGTAGGGGCGGTCCATCGGTGGCCGCACCATATAGCTGCGTGACCCGCCGCCAGAGTGGATGGTGTAAGTGAAGAAGATGTTGTCGTGGCCGAGGATGAAGTCAGCCGCCGCCGATACTTCCGGCAGCGAGAACGGGCGCTGGCCAGCGCCCGGCTCGGCCGCGTTCCATTCGGCCGACCAATTCCGATTGAAGTCGGCCCCCTCGCGGCGACCACTGAGTGGGTCGCGGCGACGGCGTTGCAGGAACGCTGGCCGGCCACGCTCCACGACATCGCGCGATTCCATGTAGTAGCGGTAGCCGTCGTCGCTCTCGGTATCGGCCGTGCGTATCCGAGTAATAAAGCCGTCACCATCGAGATCATCGCCGCGTTGCTCGTCAGGGTCGTATCCAGGCCACGCCGGGTGCCGGCTCAAGATCAGGTCACCGCCGTCAGCATCGAACACCGGCATGACGTAGAAGGTGCGCGTGTCGAGCATGCGGGTGCTGAGCTCGTCCTTCCCGTAGCTGTATAGCAATCGGTGCGCGAAATACTGCAGGTAGGGACGTCCGGTCAGCTCGCCGGCGTGGATGTTGCCGTCCATCCACATCCCCGGCTTGGTCTCGCCGGGGCCGGTATCGATGTTGGTGAGCTCGATGACCCAGAGGGGTCGACCACGACGGCTCTCGCCAATCTGATGCACACGTGCCAACCGCGGATACTGCGCCGCGAGCCGCCGAAGATCCTCGCCCATCTCGTCGTTGAGTGGGTACGGCCAGCGCCCGAAATCGAACACCAGACCCGGCGGTGGCTCGCTACGGACATCCTGAGCGAGCAATCCCACGACGGGTACGAGCAGAAAACCGACGACCAATACCACACTGGCCAGCTGGCGCACTTCGCCGCCTCCGTTCGGTGGCGTGGGCGGAGCTCACACCGGTTAGTCGAAACTTGTGGACTGTATATTGTGTTGGATTCTTCGAACAGGGTTCGGGGTAACCTTCAATGCTCTCTTCGCTGCAGCGTCCGGGCTTCGTTTGGCTGTGGTTGGCGCTGACGTTCAACGGCTTCACCAACGGCGTCGCCTCGGTGACCTTCGGCTGGCTGGCGCTGGAGATCACCGGCTCCCCGGTAGCGGTAGGAACGATCTTCGCGGTGCGCAACCTGCCGCGGTTGTTGTTCTCGGTGCCCATCGGGGCACTGTCGGACCGTATGGATCGGCGGCGCATGCTGCAGGGCGTCAACCTGTTCGGCGCGCTGATGGCTCTGGGGGCCGCCGGGCTCGGGCTCACGGGCAACCTGACTTTCACCGCCCTCCTCGTGGTGGCCTTCCTGGAGGGCGCGTTCGACGCCGCCGAGAGCACGCTCGGACGGACGCTCGTCTACGACCTCGTCGGTGGCGCAGAGGCAGTCAACGGCATGGCGCTTGAGCAGCTCGGTAACCGCGGCATCGGTGCCGCCGGGTCGGTCGCCGCCGGGGTGCTCCTGGCCTGGTACGGATCGGCGGCCCCGTTCATGACGATGACGGTCGCCTTCATCGGCGCGGTAGCCGTCCTGACCCTGATCCCCCGGGACCTGCTGCCGACGCACCGCCAGCCTCGGGCAGTTGACGGCGCGGCCCCTGCTCGTGGACTGCACGAA
This sequence comes from Acidobacteriota bacterium, assembly GCA_036012155.1. Lineage (GTDB taxonomy): Bacteria > Acidobacteriota > UBA890 > UBA890 > WLXD01 > DASCOT01. Next base: position 16,360 of record DASCOT010000198.1, on the reverse strand, counting down.
TTCGCCACGGCCTTCCGGGGCTTCGCGGTGCTATGGCGCAACCCAGCCGTGCTGTTGATCGCCGCGATCGGCGCCGGGGCAGAGATCTTCGCGTTCTCCAGCGACGCTCTGCTGCCGTCGTTTGCACGCGACGTCCTGGAAGTTGGCGAGACGGGGCTGGGAAACCTGACCGCCGCACGGCAGATTGGCGGCGTCGCCGGCCTGCTGACGCTCGCCGCGCTGTCTACCCGCCTACGATCGGGCAGGTTGCTGTTTTGGATGTGCGGGTTGTTCGCGGTTGCGCTGATCGCCTTCGCCGGCTCCGGCTCCTACCCGCTTTCGCTGCTCTTGATGCTGGGGATCGGCGTTGCTTGGGCAGCCCTCGACGTATTGCTGCCGAAGCTGGTGCAGGACCGAGTTTCCGATGACGAGCGTGGCACCGCCGTAGGCATCTGGAACCTCAGCCGCGGCACCGGGCCACTCGGCAGCCTCGAGACCGGTGCAATTGCCGGCGCCTTCGGCGCGCCGATGGCGCAGGTCATCAACGCCAGCGCCTTCCTGATCGTGGTGCTGGGAGCGGCGCTGCTGCAGCGCAAGGCGCGCTGGGGAATATCATCAACCTGACGACCACGGGCTCGCAGCATTCTAGTGGATGAGCAGAATGCGCTCGTTCGGCGGGTAGAAGTACTGCACGCCATCTTCGGTCAGAATCGCGTTGTCCTCGATGCCGAGCCGCACGCGGAACCCGTCCCACTCCGGAACCGCCGTGTTGGCGAATAGCTCGAAGGCGAAGATGTGATTCGGCTTCAGCAACAAGTGATGCACCGCGGGACGAAAGCCACTGATGCAGGGGCCGGCCTCGATCTCGCTGTCGCCGGTGTTGCCGACACAATGGCAATCGGTCGACACCTGGGTCTTGTGGGCCTCGTCCTCGGAGAAGCCGCGCGCCTCGAGGGCCTCGCCCCAGACCTTGTCCCAACCGCCGCTGAAGCCGGCATCGTTCACCAGATTCACCCAAACGAAACCGGCGGCCTCGAAGTTCTTGCCGATAACCTCCAGCGTCTCGCCCGTGGTCCGACCCACCTTGATGCTGTCGCGCAACACCTGGCGGGCACGAAGACCCTCGTCGAAAGCATGCTGGAGGCCCGGAGGCGCGGCGATCTCGCCCTCGGGCAGAACGTAGGCGGTGCGCTTGATGTCGGAACCGAGGTTCATGAACTCGAACCCGAAGTCGAACTGGAACAGATCGCCTCGCTGGAAGACGTAGTCGGGGGAGTCATACTCCTCCTCGGAGGCCCTGGCGGAGTAGAGAACCTTCGGCATGAATAGCTTGGTGAAAATGGGCTCGATTCCCAAGCCCAGCAGCTCGTCCTTGATCCACCACGCCACCTGCTCGAGGGTGGTCTTGCCGACGGTGATCACCTCGTTCGAGAGTGCCCGCTCGATCAGCCGTCGGGTCACCTCGCCGAGCTTGCCGTACTCGACGATCTCGCTGATCACCCGACGGTCACGGAAGTCGGTGATTACATTCTCGGCCGAGACCAACCGCGCGGCGTATTCGTTACCGAGTGCCTCGACGAGTCGCAGGTAGCCCGTGTGGCTGAGGCCGTCGCCGACGGCAATGCGTCCCGACATGTTCACCGCGATGCTCTTCGGGTCGCGCTGCTCGACAAACTCGCGCAAGTCCTGCTCGTCGCCGATGTGGTCGTAGCCACCGTCGCCACGCAGCACCTCGCCGCCGAGGATGGCACGCTCGATGCGGTCGCCGCCGCGGTCGGTGAAGATGAAGTAGCCACAGCTGCCGCCCGAGGGACGCGGCGCCAAGACATCGGCGCCGGCACCGAGATCCTTCGCCAGCGCGTCGGGCTGCCCCAACTTCATCACGTGGATCCACATGTCCACGCCGTTGTCGCGCAGGGCCCGCGGCAGCGAGATATCGAACTTCTCCCTACGGACCAGCTCGAGCCGCTCCCAGCGACTGCGGAATTCGTTGACGTCATGGTACGGCACAGGCACTCCTCGTTAAGGATGATGTCAGCGTGGGTAGTCCAGAATGGCGTCGATCTGCTCACGACCGCCGACGCGCGCTGCCCAGGCATCGTAAACGGCGGCCGACGCAGCGACGAAGGCGTCGCGCCCCGGATAGGTCACCGTGACGCCGGCATCGAGCAGCTGTTGGAGGCGCCGCTCGTCGATATCGGTGTACAGCTGGCGCTCGTAGTCCACGAGGTCCGTGAGGGTCGCATCCACGAGCTCCTGCAGGTCGGCGGGCAGGCGATCGTAAAACACCTTGCTCATGAGCACCGGCGCTACCAGCCTCAGCCACCCCACGTGCGCCCAGTAAGGCGCGACCTCGAAGAACCGTTTCGAATAGTAGTTCGAGTTCGCCGCTTCGGCCCCGTCAATAACGCCCGTTTCTAGCGACGTGTAGAGCTCGTTATAGGCCATTGGCAGAGGGCTGGCGCCGAACGCCGCGAACGCGTCCAGATGCGGCGGGCTCTCCATCGTGCGGATCTTCAAGCCCCGGAGGTCCTCGATCGTCTCCACGGCCCGTTCGGTGGTCATGATGTGGCGCAGCCCGTAGCTGAAGTAGCCCATGAGGTGAAAGCCTTCGCGCTCGAGAGCCGGGCGGAGGCCCTCGCCGATCTCCGAGTCGAGCACTGCGAACATGTGCTCGTTGTCGTCGAACAGAAACGGCAGCTCGAAGACGTACATCTCCGGAACGAAGGTCGCCAGCGTCGAGCTCGGCGACATCAACATCTCGACCGTGCCGAGCTTCAGTCCCTCGGTGACATCGCGGTCCTCTCCGAGCGCCGAGCCGGCATATAGACGAGCATCGATGCGGCCGCCCGACGCCTCGTTGATACGGTCCACGAACAGCTGCAAGGTCTGCGGCCCGGGATCCTCGGCGGGTGCCGACGCGGCGACCTTGAGCACGAACACATCGGGCTCACCACCGCCGCAGGCGCCCACCACGAGGCTGGCGACGAGCACGAGCATCGCGCCTGGCTTCCGGATTATCGACATCGACGTTGCCTCACAGGTCATGACAGCAGGCCAGGAATCCACAATACGATGGCCGGCACGAACGTGATCAACAGCAATACCACGAGCATCGATACGACGATCGGGAGGATATACGGCGTGGTCTCACGAATGCTCTCCCCGGTGAGGCTACAGGCGACGAACAGCGTCGCGCCGAACGGCGGGGTGACGTAGCCAATGGCCCAACCGACGGTGGTCACTACACCGAAATGGACCGGATCGACACCGAAGCCCTGGGCGATCGGAAAGACAATTGGCAGCATGACCACGGTGGCCGAGAAGCTCTCCATGACCGCGCCGATCATCAGCAACAGCGGGATGTAGAGAACGAAGAACGTGCCCGGACCGCTGACCCATCGCAGCATCGACTGCGCCAGCATCGCCGGCACCTCGTGCACCGTGATGAGCCAGGCGAAGAGGAAGGCGGTGGTCTGGATGAACATGATCACGGTGGCCAGCTCTGCCGACCGGGTAAGGATGCGCGGCAGATCCGAAAGCGATATCTCCCGGTACACGAACATCCCGACCAAGAGGCCGTAAACCACTGCGATGACCGCCGCCTCAGTAGTCGTGAAGATGCCACCGACGATGCCGACCAGAATGATCAGAGGCATGCCGAGCGCCGGCGCCGCTGCGGCACCGGTCTTCAACAGCCGCGACAGGTCGACGCCCTCACGCGTGGCCAGATAGGCCTCCCCACCGCGGGCGGCGTGCGCGTAGACCACCACGATGAGGCCGAGTCCAATCAACAGCCCCGGCACGATGCCCCCGAGAAACAGCGCCGAGACCGAGGTATTGGTGGTGAAGCCGATGAGAATCATCAACAGGCTCGGCGGGATGATCGGCCCGATGGACCCGGCCGCAGCCTGCAACGCGGTGGCGAAGCGCATGTCATAGCCTCGCTCTCGCATCAGCGGCAGCAAGATCGAGCCCACGGCGGCCGTATCCGCGGTGGACGAGCCCGACACTCCCGCGAAGACCATCGACGCGGCCACCGAAACGATCCCCAGGCTCCCACGGATGAAGCCAAACAGCTCCGTGGTGAACTCCACCAGGCGCGACGACATGCCGCCAGCCGACATCAGCTGGCCGGCCAGCATGAACAACGGGATTGCCATCAACAGCCAGGAGTCCAGGCCGAAGAACATCCGTTGCGCCACGATCGAGATGGGCAATGCCCCTTCCCACAGGATCGCGACGCTGGCTCCGACGCCAAGGGCAAACGCTATGGGCATACCGATCAAGAACGAGATCGCGATGGTGACCAGCAGAACCGCAATCACCTTGGTACTCCTGGCGACCGCCCCACGATCATGTATCCGCGCCGGCGGGGCTGCTTGCTCCGTCGGGCCGGTTGGTGCCGTCTGGAGAGCCTGAGTGATCACGGCGGCTCGCCAGCATCTCGCCGGCCAGCGCCAGCGCCTCGAACAACATGAGCAGTGCTCCGATCGGTAGCGCCAGATAGACGATGCGGATCGGGATCTCCAGCGCCGGTGTCATTTGGTTCGCGGTGGCGCTGATCAGTACGATCCCCGAGACGATCACAACGCCGAGGAAGAAGATCACCCCGGCCAGCGACAAGAACCGCATCGTCCACTCGAGTCGTGGCCCCAGCGAGTGCACAGCGTAATCAACCGTCAGGTGGAGACCGCGGCGCACACAGGCGGCTGACGCCAAGAGGATCAGCCAGACCTGCAGGTATCGCGCCAGCTCCTCGGACCACGAGAACGGCGCGTTGAAGACGAACCGGGAAACCACCTGCGCGAACACCACCACGACGATGGCGGCGAACAGAAACACCACGACGGCTCGTGCGGCGGCGCGCAGCAGCCGGAGGTGCGACGTCACTCGGGTATCTCGACCAGCGTGTAGAAGGCCCGCCTGTGCAGTAGAGCGACTCCTGACTGATTGCGCACGCCGTCGAGATGCAGCTCGTGCACGTAGCCGGCGCGGATCGGGTCGATCGTCAAGCGCACGCTCATACCGTCCGCCGCAACGCGCGCCGACGTGATCGCAACCGCTACCTTGTCGTCCTCGGGTCCGCCGTACTCCGGGCTGAGTCGATAGGTGTAGCTCTCCATTCGATACGACGACCGGGCGACCGCACTCTGCGGGTTGACCGGCTGAGTGAAGGTGATCTCGAATCCGTCGGGGCGCGCCCGCATCTCGTCAACCTCAAAGGGAGTCTGGCCGGTCCACACCAGCCGCTGCAGCCCGTACTCGTCGGGACCCAGGCTGCCCCAGCCCCGTGACGACATGCCCACGAACATCGAGTCGTCGCGACCGAACGCCAAGCGAATGGCGCCACTCTGCAATCCTTGCCGAAAACGGAACGCGGCGCCCTGCCAGTGCCCGTTCACCTGCTCGAGGAACACCCGCATCACCATGGCGTGATGCTGATCGCCGACGAACAACTGACCGTCGAAGGGACCGAACGCACCGCCACTGGTGTCCCATTTGAGACCGCTCGGGCTCTGACCGAGCTTCACGTAGGGAAACCACACGGACGGCATCTTGAAATGGGGGATCTCGTCCTTCAGGTCCTTCATGTAGGTCCCGGGACGCGGCAATCCCACCGGCAGCGGCTCGACGAGCGACTCGGGGAGGTGCGCCGAGTCGATGCCGAACGGGTGGCCGTGAAAATCTCCTACCTCGATCACCGACAGCTTGGAGGCATTGTTCCACTCTCCCTGGTTGTCGGTGTAGAAAACGTCGCCCCAGGGGCTGACCTCGACGCCGGCCGGGGATCGCAGGCCGGAGGCCACGGGCTCCATCTTCCCGGTCTCGCGGTCGATACGCACCGCCCATCCGCGCCAGTCCGCCCGCCCGTACGGCTCGACATCGAATGGCCTGTTCAGCGTTACCCAAAGCTTGCCGTCCGGGGTCAGCCTCGGGCCGAAGGCGTACTCGTGGTAGTTGCCGCTGATCGCCCAGTCGTCGGTGACCGTCTCGAAGACGTCGGCGCGATCGTCGTTGTCGATATCGCGCATGCGCGACAGCTCGCCCCGCTGGGCGAAGTAGATCCAGCCGTCGAGCTCGAGGAGCCCGAGCGGCTGTCCCAAACCGGAGGCGTAGGGCTTGAAGACGGGCCGTGGGGGGTCACTGTAGGCGTTCTCGACGATGTATACGTCGCCGCGCCGCGTCGCCACCATGATGCGCCCGTCTGCAAGCTGTGCCAGCCCCCCCACCTCCAGAACGTTGTCATCCGACAACGGCAACGTGATCAGCTTGTAGTACTGACTCTCGGCTTCGCTGGATGCGCGCCGCGACTCCCTCTCGGCGCGCATCTCCGCCTCGGTCGGGTCCTGCGCGAAGGCCCCGCCGCTGCCAACCAACAGCCCGACGACGAAGCCTACTCCGAGGCTGCCCTTACCGACGCCGCCTACCATGCGATCTCCACCTCGAGCGCGACGGCCTCGCCGTCGCTCACAGTGATCGGTACCAGCACCTGCCGTACCCCTCGTGACGAGCGCACCACCGGCATCAACGACTGCCGAGAGCGCAGTGACACGGTAAAGCGGCCGTCGATTGCCCAAGAATGCTCTGCCTGCGGTGTGATCTGCTCGCCTTCGGCCATCAGCAGATAGAGCTGCTCGTCTACCGTGTCGCCGCTCAAGGTAAACCGGCGGGTGAGATTCGCACCGCCGGCGCTCGGAATCGGAACGGGCTGTTCCTCGATGTTCACTTGCCCGAGCCGGTATCGGAAGATCGGCCCTCGCTGCTCATCAAGCTCGTAGCCTTGGAACTGCCCGCCGACATCGCGATCGTTCCGCGCCGGCTGCGGCCAGTCCGAATTGGCATCGTCCAAGTAGGCGAAGGCGGGGCCGGGGGGCATGTCGATGATGTCCTCGCCGTAGGGATCGAGGAACTTGCCGGCCCGACCCTGCCACGTGCCCTTGGCGTCGTAAAAGCCCCCGCGCCATGCCTTGGCGAGCCGCACCACGTTGGCGTCGAAGGCTACATGCACCAGCTCCGGGAACCCGGCGGTAATGGCCCGTGGGCCGACCTCGTTCATGAACGTCCGGAACAGGATCACCTCGCTACCGGGCACCAGCACCATGGAGTCGCCGACATCCATGCCCGCCGGAGCCGGCATCGAAGTACCGAGCGACAGCGCGCTCCAGATGGCGTCGATCTGGCCGCTCGCGGTTCCATCGGCGATGTCCTCGTGGATAACCTCCTCGCCGTCCCAGTACACCGGCATCCGAGTCCGCGGACGCAGCGAGCCCGGATCTCTCAGAAAGCGCTGCACCCAGCCCGGGCGCAGACGCTCGTACACCGTCGTCAGGTTGATCGTTGAAATGCCAGGAGACTTGTGGGTACCGACGTCGTGGCAGGTGATGCAGCGTAGACCCTCGGAGCCTAGAAGCTTCAGCCCATCGTTCGCAGCCTGAGGAGCAAACGGCGGCTCCTCCGACTCGCCCGCGGTGGCGTCAGCTGCCTCCAGAACCGTCGGCAGGGCAGCGATCAGCTCGCCGCCGAATCCCGGCATGCGAGTCTGCATGAAATCACGGCGGACGTGCAGCCGGTCCTCGGTCAGGATCGACAGCACCGCCTCCGGCTTCACACGCGCGCCGATGCCAGTAAGTGGAGGCGGTAGCCGCCCTTCTTCACCGAGATCCTTCCCACCGACGACCCGAAAGACCGGCTCACGGGCCGGATCGGGCCCGCCGAGCGGTTCGTCGCCCTGGGCGCGCGCATGGCAGGCATAGCAGTTGTAGGTCGCCAGCGTGTGGCTGATCTGTCGCTGCGGGTCACGGGGGCCGGCGAGCGCGCCGAGATCCGCTAGCGCCGCACGCAGCACCTGCCGCTGACGGTCAGAAAGACGATATCGCGGCGCGCCATCGGTACGATGGCTCCACAGCGACCCGAAGGACGAACCGATGTCGAGCGTCGTCAATGAGCTCGCCGGAACCCGTATACGCGCATCCGAAGGTGCGGCAGCGAGCGCGTGGCAGGAGGCGCAGCCAACCTCGACGAAGGCTCGGCCGCCGCTCGCTGCCTTGATGCCGTCGACCACCAACGGCTGGCTGGCGTGCGGCTCCATCGTGAACTCCTCGTAGCCGGCCACCGTGTCGATCGGTGTGCCGGGCTCGATGTTGCGACCACCGACCGCTGCATCGAGGAACGGCGACTCGGTATCGCCACGCATGTAGTAGGTGATCTCGACCGGGTGATCGCCGCGTCCCAGCGGAATCGTGCTGGAGATCACGCGACCGCTCTCGCGTGGCTTGGTCGCCACCACATCGCCGTCAACCAAGATCTCCGACCCCGAGCGACTGTCCGATGCCAACTCGAACGTATAGTCGCCCGGCGCATCGATGCGAATCAGCGCGGAATAGCGGAACCCGTGGTTGCCACGCCGGGTGCGAATCGGCAGCTCCAGAGACAGCTCACCCATGCGACCGCTGGCTACCGCCTCCCAGGAATCGAAATCGGGTGGAGGCCGGGTGAAGAAGCCCTCGGCATCCTCATCTCCATCGTCGACGAAGTACTCGAATTCGAAGCCACGTACCCGCGTTGGCGATTCCGGCCGCTGCTCGCGTAGCAGGTACACCGCGATATCGGTCGCTTCCGCTTCCGACAGGTACAACGAAGGCATGCGCAGGCCATGGCGAACGCGGCGGGGATTCATGAGGAAATCCCGCAGTCCTGCTACCGAGTTCTTGGCGCCAAGATCGGGGAGCGGCACGTCCGGGGTCGCCGGCGTGTCGGGCATCCCCTCGCGACGGTGGCATGCGGCACACCCAACGCCGTGGAAGAGTGCCCGGCCGCGATCGACCATGGCGCGGAACCGCAACGGACTGTACCCGGCGGGCGGAGTCTGACTGCTCTGATCGATCAGGAAATGGGAAATCACCTCGGCAAGTGACTGGCGATCCTCTGCCGCATAGGAGGCGAGCACGTCGGGCATGGTCGTACCGGGCTTCAGCGCTACCGGGTCAGCCAAGAAGCCGGCGATCCAGTCGGCGCTGGCGCGGCCACCGATATCACGCAGATCGGGGGCCGGCTTGGTAGTGATGCGCTGCGCAACGTCCGGATCGGAAGCGGCGTGGCACGACAAGCAGTTGAGCTCGCCGAGTAGCACCTCGCCCATCTCGGCATCGCGAGCCAGGCCCGCTGCCAGCATCGTCTCGTATCCCACCACGACGGCAGTGGCATTGCCGGAGCCCCCAGCTGGCGCATCGACCAGCGCATCGCATCCTGCCATGGCGACAACGAGTAGGCCCCACGCGGTAACCGACGTGTACCGTGCGTACCCGTCGCGAGGGCTCACCAGCGCACAGGCTCCGGATCGACCGCGACCGGCTCCTCGGTGCCCGGAAACGAGGCCGGAACGCCGATGGTGACTGCGCCGGTGGCAACGAACTCGGTGCCGCGAGCCAGAACGGTCTGGAAACCCACGCAATGCACCGATTCGCCGTAGGGCTCGATCTCGTCGTTGTAGTGTCCCATGGGAAGGTGAAAGACCGTCCCGGCGCCATAGGTCACGAGCATCAGCATCGGCTCGGCCTCGTCCGTGACCCGGGAATAGGCGTGGGCCAGGACCTCGACGTTCTTGGCGGGACCGCGGAGCGCCGAGTAAAGCTCATCGGGCGCGTGCATCCACTCGGTTGGCAACCCGGCGAGGATCGGGTGCTCGGGACGATCGTGGATCACCAGGAACGGTCGCAGCTCGCCATGCTCGCCGCTCAGCCCTTCGTTGGGCGAGGTGGCGATCCAGTCGCCACCAACGTTGCGTAGCAGCGAGCCCGAAGCGCCGGCGCGTCTGCCACCCCAGCCACCGACGCCGATCATCTCGTTGTATGCGGCCCAACCCGCGTCATGGTTGTCGGCCGCATGAACCGAGACGAAGCCGCCGCCCTGGCGCACGAACGTCTCCAGATCTGACATGGTCTGAGCCGACCACAGCGGGTTGCAGCCTGATCGCACCTCGCAATCGTCGTTGAAGTTGCTCACCACCACGTCGTAGGCACTGAAGTCAGGCCGCCATGCCTCCCACTCGGCCCGCGTCGCCCGCTTACGGGGCGACGTGCTGACGTCGACATCAAAGCGGGCCGTCTGTTCCAGGGTCGCCCTGTTGGCCGCCGTCGTGCTCTCCCAGTCGTGGTTGTTGACGCCATCGATGATCAGCACCTTGATGGGGTCCTGGGCTGGCGCAGCCAGCCCGCCCGAGGCTGCTGGTAGGTTCGAGGCAACCAACAGCAACAGCAGGATCACCAGGGGAGCTCTGAGGCGCACGGCATCACCTAATTCCACGATATACCCCGAGAACCCTGAGCCGATGGCGACCGTCAACCGGATTGCCGCCGACATCACAAAGGAGCATCGGCTCGAACCGTCGCAAGGTCGCGACGGTCACCAACAGCAGCGAAACCAACCCGATCACCGCTCAGTTCGCTGGGCCAAGATTGTATATTGCATTCGATCAACAGCCTGGAGCCCCTGGGGTCTACTTCTTCGACACCGACCGCGAGCGACGCCGCTGAGGTCAACCGGAGCCCGATCGAGATGACCCGCCACGACGACAAGCTACGCCAGGTGGACGTGAACCAGACGCCTCGCTCATCCGAGGTCGCCACCCTGATGCGAGCCACCCAGCGCAGTGGTGCCGAAGGCCTCGACATCGCATTGTGCGGCGTGCCCTTCGACGGCGGCTCTTCGTTTCGCGCCGGCGCGCGCCACGGCCCGGCACAGATCCGCGAGATGTCGCGACTGATCCGGCGGGCCCATCACCTCACCGGGACGGCGCCGTTTGACCTCTGTCGCATCGCCGACATTGGCGATGCTCCGGTCAACCCACTGGACATGGATGCGACCTTGCAGAGCATCCAGGCGTTCTTCGAGGACATTCGTGACGCCGGAGCCCGCGCCCTGGTCGCCGGTGGCGACCATACCGTCACACTACCGATCCTCAGAGCCATCGCCCGAGACGGCCCGATCGCCCTACTGCAGATCGACGCCCACTCGGACACTCAGGACAGGATGCTCGGGCAGCGCTACGCCAACGGCACGCCGATTCGCCGGGCGATCGAGGAAGGCCTCGTAGATCCACGCCGAACGGTTCAAATCGGCATACGCGGCACGCTCTTCGCAGCCGATGAGCTTGATTGGGCCCGCCAACAGGGCGTCACGATCATCAACATCGACGAGCTCTACGCGCTCGGCCAGGAGGAGGTGATCGCCCGAAGCCGCAAGTCCCTCGGATCAGGTCCCTGCTATGTGACCGTCGACATCGATGTGCTGGATCCGGCCTACGCACCGGGTACCGGCGGGCTCGAGCCCGGCGGAATGAACGTGCGCGAGCTACAGTCGTTGATCCGCGGGTTCGCCGGCCTGGACATCGCGGCCGCCGACGTTACGGAGGTTTCGCCGCCGCTGGATCCGACCGGCATCACGGCGCTCGCTGCCTGCAGTGTGATGTTCGAGCTCCTGTGTCTGCTGGCCAGCGACACCGCTCCTGGCTAGTACGGCCGTCGACGTCTGGCGCTACCCGGGATCGGTGCCGCCTAGCGGATCACCATCACGCGCTGTTGCGGCGGCACGATCCACTCGATGCCGTGCTCGGTCACCAGGGCGTTCTCTTCGACGTTCACCGGTACCTTGCGACCATCCCATTCCGGAGCCGGCACGAACACGATGTACTCGAGCGAGATGATGCTGTCGGCGCGCACGACGTATTGACTGCGGAACGGATAGATCTGGAACATCGACGCGGTCATGTCGTGGCCGAGGTTACCGGCGGCGTGCATGCCCACATTGACCTCGATGCCTTCGACGTCGCTGGCGCGCTCGCGCTCCGTGTACACGTAACCGGCGTCACGGATGATCTGCTTGAGTCGATCCAGCTGCACCTGGCCGACGACGTCGACCCCGACGTTCTCACGAACGATGTCGCCGACCACCTTCGACACCTCGAAGGCTTTCTGGATCCCTGGCGGCACCTCCGACTCACCTTCTCGCAGCACGTAGGCGAAACGCTTCATGTCGGTATAGAAATTGTTGCGCCCGATCCCCCAGTCGATCTGCATGACATCGCCGCGCTGCACGACCCTGTCGCTTGCTGCGATCTCGTTGCCGTCGGGCAGGTGCAGGTACACGGTCGGAAACCAGCCACGCTCAACCCCGAGCAGCTGCCGCTGCTCCTCCAGCCACCAGGCGATATCGAGCTGGGAGGTCTCGCCCACCGTGATTACCTCGTTCGACAGCGCTCTCTCCAGATACCGCCGGGTGAGGTCCGCCGTCTTGGAGAACTCGACGATCTCGGTCGCCACGCGCGGGCCGCGGAAGTCGGCAATGACGTGGCGGGCGGAGACGAAGCGACTGGCGTACGGCTGACCGAGCTCCTCACCGAGGAACTGGTAGTCACTGTGCGACAGGCCGTCGGCAATGAACAACCCCTCGGCCACGTTCTCGTGGTCGAGGAAGTTCAGAGCGATCCGCTGCGGGTCACGCTCGTGCACGAAGGCGGCCAGATTGCGCCTGGAGCCGACGATGTCATAAGCACCGCAGCTCTCGATCATCTCGGTCTCGCCACCCAGCGCCGCTGTCTCCACCCGATCACCCCGGTCGGTAAACACGAAGAACCCGTTGCCGTTGCTCGTATCCGGACCAAAGTCACGCACCATCGGCTCGCTGCCACGGCCGCGATCGATGACGATCCACATGTCGACGTCGTTCCGGCGCAGCGCATCGGGCAACACGTAGCGGAACTTGTCCTTGCGGATCGCACAGGAGACTTCCCACTGGGACCGCGCCTCGTCCTGGGGAAGCCGTTGCTGCGAGGTAGCGGAATCAGGCAATGCGAGGGCTATCAGCAGAACCATCGATCCGCTGCAGAGTTTCCGGAGCGCTCTGTTCATCACAGCCGTCCTCGGGGTGTGCGGTTCGGAGAGCAAGTCAATCCTCGCTAGTTGGCTGGCAGCGCGCCGGGCGGCTGCAGCCAGCGATGGAGAAGGCATGGGGCGGCGCTCGGGGTCAGCGCTGCTCGCGCGCCCAGACCGCCAGCTGTCGCAGGTAGACCGACAGCTCACCCCGCAGCGTCGACGCCGTGGCGATGTTGGTCAGCCGCAACGGCCGGCGCAATACCTCCCGATCGCCGTCGCCGGTGCGAATGACGATATTGCCCTGCAGCCACCGCGGCTCGTCGCTCGCTGTCAGTCCTCCGAGCGCGTCGCTAGTGCCGCGAGCCATGTTCTCGACCTCGACGACGAGCACGTAGCTGGCCTCGTCGGGATCGCTCACCAGCGAGATCTCCATGTTCTCGGAAAGGCCTCGCGCCAGCTCCGAAGTCATCAAGTCCAGATCGGCGCGAGACTCCGCAACCATCGGTGCACCGGTCTGTGTAACCCAGGCACTCAGATCGCTGGGATCGGGAGTCTGCGTCGAGGTCAGATTCGGCGATCCTTGGCTCGCCGGCTGACCGGTCGCGGCACCGACGCTGCTGTTTCCAGTACGTGCCTCGCGGCCGAACGGGTTCTCGTTGAAGCCCTCGAATGCCGACAGATCCAGCGGTCCCAGGAAAATACGCGGGGCCACCAGGAGCTCGTCCAAGTCTGCAGGTGGCGGGCCCATCCCGGTCAGTACTTCGATCTCCCTGGACATATCGAGGCCCGATTGCTGGGCACGAATCGCCTGTTCCCAGGCGACGTCCAGCTGGCCCGAGTTCGCCGCCGCCATCGCCGCCATACGGTGCGCCTCGGCCCAACCCGGCCGCAGCTCTGCGGCGCGCACGAAGGCGGCGGCGGCGGACCCATGCTCACCCATGCGGCCGTAGGCAAATCCGAGTACGTGATACGCCCGCGCGTAGGACCCGTTTGCCTGAATCGCCCGCTCGGCCAACTCTATGGCCTGCTGGAGGCTACCGTCGTTGACCAGCTTGCTGGCCTCGTCGGTCAGGTCGGCCGCAGTCTTTTGTGCCTCGGCGGCGACAGGAATCAGAAGACAGGCCGCTACAACAGCGGCGAAGCAAGCTAGCGGATTACGTGCCATTGGCTCTCCTGCGGCCGATCGAGGTACCGCAGCTCCTTTCCGTCGAACCAGGCAATCTGGCCGATGCCGAGCTCGACTCCCTGCTCGCCCCACCCGTCTACCGCAACGCTGGTGTGAGGCTCGAACGCGTAGAGCGTACCGGCGTAAAGCCTGTGGTCATTGGTCACGATGGACGTCGGGTAGTAGCCGGGTCCGGAAGTCATCCCGGCAACGTAGGGCTTGGTGATTAGCATATAGCCGCCGAGTTGGTAGCGACGCAGAAAAGTGGGCGGCGGATGGAAGCCCAGCTGGCTCCTGAGCACCCCCGCCTCGCGCGGTATGCGATCGGCCGCGGCGACGATCTCCTTACCGGTGCGCCCGGCGACGAACTCGGCGCGAAACAGATCCTGCATTCGGTTCACTTTAGCCAGCGCCTCGACAAGTCCTGGCGGTACCTCGGTCTCGCCCAGCTCGAGCACGTAGGCATGCTGATGCGAGTCGGTCACCAAGCCCAACATCATGATGTCACTGTCGCAGCTGACGATGTCACCCCGCTGCACGGTGACCGTCATGCCGTTTCGACTGCGCCCATCCCGGAAGTACTCGGGTGGGTCATCGTACTTCGCGATGTTTTCCGGCTTGCGCTGGATGCCGATGCTGGGGTGATTCTCATATTCCAGGTGCAGATCGGCCATGCGCTCGCGGAACCACCAGTTGAGATCGTCGGTGGTGGTAACGCCGGGGATCACCACCCGGTTCGAGAATCCCTCGGCAATGATGTCGTTGGCGACCCCCTGGACAAGCTTCAGAACCTCGATCTGATCCGGCGCCATGGTCTCGAGCCAGCGTACCCCCAGCGTCCATGAAGAGACCGCTCTCTCGGCGTACGGCCCCAGGGCCTCGAGCATCGGGTCGTTCAGATAGTCGCCGATGGCAATCGTCTGCGGATCAAGCTGGGTCACCAGGGCCGAGATCGAGTCGTAGTCGCGCGGCTCGACGTAGGTAATACCCGACTCGGTGGCATGGAAGGCAAGATAGCGCGGCATTCGCTGTGACCCATCGCGCTCGTGCTCGCTGCCGTAGGCGAGGCCCTCGGCGTTCGCCGGGATCAGCGTGCTGTATACGGGGCCTTCGTTGTTGAAGAACAGCTCACCTTCGTCGTTGCGAACGATGAACAGGTCGATGCCCTGCTCGCGCATGACCGCCGGCAGCACATTCTGCAGCTTCCACTCGATCCATCGCTGCATGATCCGCACGCGCTCCCGCAACGACGGAATTACGTGGTTCGCCGTACTGAGCTGGCGATCCTGCGCGAGACCCTCCGACCCTCCCGGTAGAGGGGCGAGAGCCCCGAGCGTTGCACCCAGTACGAAGAGCCCCAGTATGTGACCGCGGCGGAAGATCCTGTTCATTGCACTCCGTCCTTCGTGTGACTCACTGCATGTACTGCCCGCCGTTGGCCAGGAAGGTCGCTCCGGTAGTGAACTCGGCGCCGATGATCGCTTCGAGCATATGGGTCACATCGTCGATCTCGCCGAGGCGTCCCATCGGCATGGTCCCGACCTGTTCGGCCAAGCTTACGGAATCCTCAAGATCGTACCGTTCCATGACCTCGCGCGTCTTGACGTGGTTGGGCAACAGCACGTTGACACGAATCCGCGGAGCGAGCTCCTGTGCCATGCACTTGGTGAGCGCGAAGATGCCGCCTTTCGCGCTGCAGAAGTTGGCGCCGTTCTTGCGTCCCACCTGACCGCACGACGCACCCAGGTTGATGATGCAACCGGGACGATCGGGGTTGTGGAACACGAACTCCTGGCTGCAGACGAACGTCCCCCGAAGGTGCGCCGACACCACCGAGTCCCACATGTCGTCGGTAAGCTCAGTGAACGGCGCGTCGCGGTTGATGCCGGCGAAGTTGATCAGGACGTCGACCCGCCCGAAGGCCTCGATGGCGTCGTCGAACATCGTTCGCACCTGCTCGCGGTTGGCGACGTCGGCCTTGCACTTGATCACTCGGTCGGCGCCGACCTCCGAGCTGATCGTCTCGTAGACCGCCTCCGCCTCATGGTCGACGATATAGCCCATGACGATCCGGTAGCCCTCGGCTGCGAAGTGCTCGGCGCTCGCTGCCCCCAGACCGCTGGAGGCCCCGGTGATGACCATGACCCGCTCTTCGCTCATGCTCGCGACCTGACCTGCGTCCTTACTCATCCTCGCCACCCCATATGTCTCCCACCGTGAAGCCGTCGGGGAAGGGATCATCATCATCGACGACATACTGCGCCGTACCGGTAATCCACGCGGTACCGCGGATCGTCGGCACCACCGCCTTATCGTCGCCCAGCGTCGTCTCGCGCACGAGCCG
>DASCOT010000197.1:0-5342 GCA_036012155.1 Acidobacteriota bacterium | reverse complement strand
CGGCCACCGAGGTCAGCTCGGCCGGCGTGGGCCCCTATTCGTTCCCCGGCGAGGGGCTTGCTTCGGGAGACTCCGAGGCACTTTCGGAGCTGTACGCGCAGCTGGCTACCGAGTACCCGCTGCTGTCGATCGAGGATGGGCTCGGCGACGAAGACTGGGCCGGCTGGGCGGCTTTGACTCAGCGACTCGGTAGCCAGCTACAACTAGTCGGCGACGATCTCTTCGTCACCAACGTCGATCGACTGCAGCGCGGCGTCGACGCTGGTGTGGCCAACGCCATCCTCATCAAGCCAAACCAGATAGGCACGCTGACCGAAACGCTGGCCGCAGTGAGGCTGGCGGAAGAGCATGGCTACGGTGTGATGATCTCCCATCGCTCGGCTGAGACCTCTGATACGACCATTGCCGATATCGCGGTGGCTACCGGGTGCGGTCAAATCAAGACCGGCTCCGCCTCGCGCGGCGAGCGCATTGCCAAGTACAATCAACTCTTACGGATCGAAGAGTCCTTGGGTGGGGCTGCCGCGTACGCTGGTACGAGCGCGTTCGCGGCGTTGGCATAGCGGGTGGTCATGGGTATTCGGATTCTGATTCCGAAGCCACAACGCAAGCGCGGCGGGGCACCGACGCGCCGATTCGTCTGGGTGGCGGCCGGGTTCGGGATCTGGGGTGTCGCCTACACCGTGTTCGGCGCTGGCGGCATGGTCGGCGTGTATCGTGCCCGCGCCGACGTGCAAGGGCTGCAGGAAGAGATCGTCGAGGCAGAGCAGGCCAACCAGGCCCTCCGTGAGAGCATCCGATCGCTTCGCAGCGAGCCGATGACGATCGAGCGCGAGGCACGCGAGCGCCTTGGTCTGGTGAAACCGGGCGAGAAGGTTTACCTTCTCCCCCCGCAGCCTCCGGACAACGAGGCCGACACCAACCAAGACAATCTCCCGGCCACGCAGTCCACAGCCAGCCCTGGCCTTCCGCAGTAAGGCTGCCACTCCTTCCACTAAGCACATGACCCGCATCGGAATCTACGGGTGGGGTGTGGTCGCGCCACGCTCGCCTGATGTGGCCGCGTTCGCTGCCAATCTCGAGAAATCCGACAGCTGGCTTGCGCCGTTCTCCGACCCCGACAGGTCCAATTTCCTCGCCGGAATACCGGAGTTCGACCTGGCGACCTACCGAGCCTGGATCGACGAGCGCTTCGCGCCCACGAGGTTCGTCCAGTTGCGTCAGAAGATGGGCTACACGACGCAGTACGCGATTGGAGCCTTTATCCAGTCCCTCGGCCAGAACCCCGGAATCGAAACGACGCTGCAAGAGCTCGGCGCCAACGCCCAGGTACTGGTCACCACCGGTCTCGGCGACCTACCGACCTACTATGACTGTTCGGTCGGTCTGTACCGTGCGCGACGGCGCTGGGAGGAATTCTGGGCCCAGTCGGAGCGTAACGCCGACCGGGCTGAGTTCGACGCCAGCCGCGGTGAGTCCCGAGCCGAGCTCCGCGCGGCCTGGGGCGTACCGCCGAGCGTAGAGGACATCGACGATGCGGCGGCACACGACGATGCCAGGGAGGCCTGGAATCACTTCTGGGCAAATCGATCGGATGGGCTGACGGCGTTCTTGGAGCGGCTCAACCGTATCGAGGCGCAGGGCGTCCAGGGTGAGGTCGAGCAGGGAAAGCTGCGATTGCTACGCCGCAAGCGCACGGAGACCGAACGTCTACAGAAAGAGGTCGGTTGCCCAACGCCCCCCTGGCTGGCGGTGTCCGCGAACCTGCTCTGGAACATCCAAAACGTTCCGGCCTCGCAGGTGTCGATGCTGGGCCGCATCACCGGAGCCGCCTACGCTCCGGTGGCGGCCTGCTCCGGTTTCGGAGTGTCGCTCCACCTGGCGATGCAGGCTATTCGAGCCGGCGAGGCAAAGGCGGTGGTGGTGGGCGCAGCCGACCCTCCGCCTCACATGTTGAGCGTCGGGACCTTCTACAAGGCCCGCGTTCTCGCCTCCGACAACGCTCCCTCGGTGCCGCTGACCGATCTGCGCGGTACGCACGTCGCCGGCGGGGCTTGTGTTTGGATCGTCGGCGACCGCGAGTTCATGGAGCGCCAAGGCTACACGCCGTTGGGGCTCGAGATCCTCGGCGTTGGGGTCACCTCGGATGCCGACCACATCATCACGCCGTCAACCAAGGGACCGCAGGATTCGATCCGTCGCGCGCTCGAAGACGCCGGCGTCTCGGCCGAAGAGATCTCCACCTGGGACCTGCATGCAACGGCCACCCCCGGCGACTATCAAGAGGTCACCAACCTCAGCGCCATGGTTCGCGACGGGGTGGTGGTCACTGACAGAAAAGGCACCTTCGGCCACGGCATGTCGTGTTGCGGAGGCTGGGAATTGATGGCGCAACATCTGGGCCTCGCCGAAGACCGGATTCATCCGACTCCGCTGACCGCCGAGAAGCTGAACCCAAGCGTGGCGAGCATCCCGTTGAGCTACGTTCTCGACGAAGGATGCACGGCGAGCGGCGGCGCGGCCGGCAAGCTCTCGATGGGAATCGGTGGGATCAACGCCTGCGTGATCTCCCGTCCGTGGGACACCTCCGATTAACTTCAGAAATCCCTGAAGGCTCTTGGGTGCGGTGAACCACTACTTTCGAGTGCAACCCCCGCTACTAGTAGCTTTCTTTGTTCTTTGGTGTCTTTAGATAGTCTGTTACTGTCTTTTAGAGCTTTATACAATGAAATGCTGTGCTATCTCCAGAGAAATCTCTCCTTATGGCACCCACGAATCGCGGCTTCTCGATGATCGATCTGCTGGTCTCGATGTCGGTCATCGCGATCCTGTCCATGATCGTTGTTCCGCAGCTGTTGATGGCCTACGATCGCGGCCGTCAGCGCCGCAGCTTGGGCGATATGCGCAACCTCTCGACCGCGCTGTCGACGTACCAGCTGGACCATGGGGGGCTGTTCCCCAGTAGCGGCGCGGGCCTGCTTGCCCTGCAACCGGACTACTACGCTGGCGTTCCGGACGACGGCTGGGGCACAAGCTATCTCTACGTTGGCATCAACAGCGGATGTGCGTACCTGTTGCTGGGGATGGGCTCCGACGCGCTGATCGGCCCCAATCCGCCCGATCCATGGATTGGCGATTCCTTCGAGCCTGATATCTGGCTCTCCAACGGCGCGTTTCTTCAAGCGCCCGGGCTACCGGATGGATCCTCCGAGCTCACCAACATCATTGCCGAGTCATGCGGTTAGGAAGCTCGATGACGAAGGCCCGCACACTCCTGAGCGCCGTGCTCGCGCTCGGCCTGCTGTTCTTGACGCTCGGCCACAACCGCGGCGAGCGTCCGATGACGCTACGCGTCACGGGCACCACCGGCGTCCACTTCACGGGCCACTACGTAGTCCACGCAGGCGGACAGGAATCGCGACAAACCCTGGATCAGGAGGTGGCGTTCGACTGGACGCGGGAGCAATACGGCCACGTGAGCGCCGGCACACCCTGACCAGAGCCCACGCAGGCACTCTCCTCGCCTGGCCGGCGCCGGTGCAGAACGCTTCTGGCGACTGAGCCGCAGCTGCTCAGTCGCGCTGTGGAATCACCGGCAGGATGATGTGCGACGGGTACTCGGCAGAGTGATGCACCGTCTGTTGGGCCACCACCCACTCGCTCTCATCGTAGTTTCGTCCGCCGGTGTTCAGGTTGCGATCGAACCGTGGAAAGTTCGAGCTCGAGACCTCGAGCCGGATGCGATGCCCGGGTGCGAAGTAATTGCTGGTGGCAAACATGTCGATGCGTAGCTCGACAACCTGGTCCGGGCTCATCGAGACCTTCTTGTCGTAGCCTGCGCGATAGCGAGCCCGCATGATGCCTTCCTGGATGTTGTAGGCCCTGCCGTCCGGGCTCACGTCGACGAGCTTAGCGGTGAAGTCCGTGTCCTTTGTCGACGACGAGACATAGAGGACTGCCTCGATGGGACCGGTAACCTCGACGCCTTCTTCAAGCACGGGCGATGTGTAAACCAGCACGTCGTGCCGCATCTCGATCTCCGACTGATCGAAGCTACCCGCAGCAATCTGTCGGGTACCGAGGCAACACCACTGCCCGCCGCGCGACGGAACCGGCGTGCCCGGGTCGTACGTAAACCCATCGGCGGGCTCTTCATCGGGGGGAGTGATGCTCAGAGCTCCGGAACCATACCGGCCGTTCGCGTCGCCGCCACTGTGCAGGTAGTAGCGCCTGAACTCCGTATTGCCGAGCGGCCACTCCGCCGCCTCGCGCCACTCGTTTGCCCCCATCATGTAGTACTGCACCTTGGCCATCTCGGTGACGCCGTTGTCTACACCCTTGAGCCAGTGGTCAAACCAGTCGAGGTAGATGCGCCAGAAGTTCTTACGCGCGTCCCCCATATCACGCTCGCCAATGATCGTGCGCTCTGTAGCAGACTCCGAGCCGCAGTGGGTTGACGGCGACGTGATGATGAACTGGTTGTCACGTCCGCGCGCGCTCGTCGCATTGCGACGCAAGAGGTTGAACTGGTGGAATAGATCCCGAGCGCCATAGTCGTACCAGGAGTTCACGAACAACGCCGGCACATCGAAGCGATCGTCATCCTCGAGATAGCTGAACCCCTCCCAGTAGGGGCCCACCAGGTCGGCCTCGAGCAGATCCTCCCAGTCGGTCAGGGGGCCCGCCTGGTCGCGGATCATGTCGACGATCGGCAGTGTGTTCCATGCTTCTTCGTGATCGATCTCGGGCAGCGTCGCCTCCTGCTCGAACAGCTCGGCCTGAGGCGATGCGAACCATTCCGAGGCATCCATTCCGTCGGGTGGGCCGTAGTAGACCTTGTTACCGGACCCCCAGAACCAGCCAAAGCCGAAGCCGAGCTCGAAGGCACCGCCCGAGAACAGGCCACCGTAGCGAATACGTCCGTCGATCGCCCCGTAGGAGCCGCCAGAATGCTGCGGGACCATTGCTGTCAGGTGGGGGTTGCGATGGCGCGACTGGAGGATTTGCACATCGCCCAGGTACGAGCAGCCGTAGGTTCCTATCTTGCCGCTCGACCACGATTGCTCAGCTAGCCAGTCAACCGTGTCGTAGCCGTCAAGACCATCGCCGTTGTACATGGCGTACTGGCCCTTGAACGACTCGTACTTTCCACGCTTGTCCTGCACAGCAACCGCGTAACCGTGCTTGGCGAAGATGTACGGCGCGCCGCGCTCGCGGCGCCAGTAGTTGTTCTTGTCGTAGGGAGTACGAAGGAGAATCACCGGCAGCTTGTCCCCGGCGCCTTCGGGAAAATACAGGTCGGTCGACAGCTCGACGCCGTCGCGCATAGGCACCATGATGCT
>DASCOT010000196.1:0-13369 GCA_036012155.1 Acidobacteriota bacterium | reverse complement strand
AACTCCGCGAAGTGGGCCTACTACGCGGCCGGCGGACTCGGCTCGCGGCCGACGTTCGCGAGCCTCGGAAATTGTGTGCAAGCGGCGATCAATGGGCGTATCGAATCCGATGCGGAGTTCTGGGCTCGTGGCGGCTGAGGTGCTCTCGGCAAGCAAGGTTCTCCTCGAAGGCGATGGCAGCGGCGAGACGCTCGTGCTGCAAGAGCCCCTGAGTTTCTGGGGCGGCATCGATCCCAAGTCGGGCCGTATCGTTGACGAGCACCACCCGCAGCGCGGCGAGTGCATTGCCGGACGGGTCCTGGTGATGCCGGGCACGCGCGGAAGCACGAGCTCCCCCGGGGCACTGGCCGATGCCATTCAGCTCGGCAACGGCCCCGCCGCCGTCATCCTTCCGGAGGCCAACGTCACCATCCTGGTGGCGGCGACGATCGCCCGGGAGCTCTATGGCACGGAGCTACCGGTACTCGTCGTCGACCAAGAGGACTACGTTCATCTGCGCGACGGGCAGCACCTGGCCATCACCGGCGGTAGCGTGCAGGCGGCCGACGGCGACTGACGTCGCGCCACAGTTCGAGGGCTCTCTCAGGTCCTCTCGGCCCACGGGTACTGGAACTCGGGCCGAATGACGTCGGTCAGCAGCTCCTGCACGGCACGATGCCCCTGATCGAAGGCCGCCGAGGTCAGGCAGACGGCCGCAGCGTCGGAGTTGGCGATGGTGATCCGGCCGAATCGTTTACGGCCCACCACCCAGGGCGCCTCGTCGTAGCTCCATTCAGGGTCGTACAGATCGTTGCCGGCGCCGGCATAGCCGTGCGGCCAGCGGTTGACGGTGATCGCCTCGATGTCGCGGGCCGGATCGAACCCGCTGTTGGCCAAGGCCCGTGCCAGCTGCTCGCGGGTCTCTCGCTCGACCGTCTCGAAGGTGGTCGCCAGTAGCTCCTCGCGGCCGGCGCGGAATTGATCGCGCGCTGGTAGGCCCGGCCGGTTCGGTTTGCGGCTCATGTGCAGAACCATCGGCTCCTCGGGGTCTTGCGAGCAGGTGTAGTCGCCGATGCTGACGCCCCAGTCGAGGCCAATCGTGTGGTGATAGCCGCCCGGGAAGCTGATGTTGGAAACCCCGAGCTCGTGGAAAGCCTTCCAGTCGTGCAGCACGACGTTGGTGTAGACATAGGGCTTGCGAACGGCCATCTTCAGCGCCGCTTCTTGCTCCTCCGGAACGTCGGGGCAGAGGTACGGAATCATCGAGTTGTAGCCGGCCATGACGCACGTGGCACCGCGCACCCGGTGCGCCTTACCGTCTTGCACGTAGGTCACCTGTACATCGCTCGCCGAACGCCGATCGCCGCCGTGGCTGGCGTTTACTACGGTGCTGCTGAGTCGAATGCGCACCTGGTTGCTGGCCTTGTCGAGCTCGCCGTAGCGAACTCGGGCAGCAACGGAGTCCTCCATCGTGTGCCCCGGCAGCGAAGCAGGGATCAACCAGCGCACCATGAGTCGCGCGATGCCGGCGTTACCATCGGGGAAGTGGATTCCCTCGAGCGGGTTGTCGGCGCCGTTGAGCCAGTTACGCGAGGGGGTCTCAATCCCCAGGTGACGGAGACCGGGCTGATTCGAGCGCAGCGCACCCCAGGCGCTCCAGGAGTCGATGCCGGCCGCACCGTTTGCGTCGCCGGCGTTCCTGAAATACGGAATGACGCCCGGATCCACCTGCACCACGTCGAGGAGGTAGTTCTGGTAGCTCATGCTCTTGAGCTTGCGGATTTTCTCTTCTGTGGTGAGACCAGGAAGATAGTCGCGCTCGTCCTCGTAGAGGCGCGCGATGTCGCGCTGTACCTGCTCCGAGAGCGGCGTCCTCTCAAGAAACTCGCTCCAGCTCGGCGAGGAATTGCCCCGCCCCGGTGATCCGACTACCAGACGATCCTCGCCGAAGGTCTCCTTGTCGAAGAAGGTGGCGCGGCTGAGGCCGTACCGCCGATTGATGGCGCCGCGATCGCCCGCCGCCCGATGGAATCGTTCAGCGTCGAGCCCGACGTCCTCCAGCAACGAGATGCCCTCAGGCGTATACGCGCCAGTGATGTACATGGTGCCGCCGTAGCCGATCATCTGACGGCCGGTCACCATGTACTCGTTGCGCTTGGCGTGCCCGCCGAAGTCGTCGTGATTGTCGAGAATCAGGATCTTCGCTTCGGGCAGCGCCTTGCGGAAGTAGTAGGCGGCCGAGAGCCCACTGAGCCCGCCTCCGACGACGATCAGGTCGTAGTGCTCGCCGGTTTCTTCGGCCTCGGTCCAGGTCTTCCCGTAGCGCATCTCGTGCGCCACCTCGTACGAACCCTCATGGCTGCCGCGCATTCCGGTTAGCTTCGGTGGGTAGTGCTCGTCGCCGAAGGGGCCCGGGTTCTGGAAGCCCGTACTTGCCTCGGAGGCGGTGACTTCGCGTGACATCGATGGAGTGGCACCGATGGCGCCCACGCCTCCAACGGCGACGCTGGCACCGTTGAGGAAGTCGCGGCGGGTGATCTCGCGGTCCATTCCGAGGTCGTGGTCGGACTTTTTCATTCGAGGACTCCTCAGCTGTGTAGGACTAGCGCGTCGCGACAGGCGGACGCCTCGGCCGCCGCGTAGAAGCTATCAGTCGGGGGTGCTGCAGAGGTCCCGTTCAGACCGAGCCAGGGTCGTCACCACGCTGGACTCCCATGTACCAGTCCATGAACCGGATGGGAGGACCTTCGTGGATGGCGTAGCGACCGGCTCCATACGCGCCAGATCGCACACCGGCATGGTTGTTCTCGACGATCCAGATATCTTCCAGAATCGTGACATGCCACAGGGCTATCAACGCCTCGACGTCGTAGTCGCGACCTTCCTGAGCGTCCGGATGTACCAGCCATATGATCTCGCAATCGCTGAACTCCACGTTCCGTGGTGTGAACCGCGCGATCGCGACGTGATCGTCGTAAGCGGCCCAGTAGGCGGTATCCCATCCTGTCTGGGCTTCCCGGAACCCGTGCGTCGGCTTGTCGAACGTCGGCAGCAGCGGCGCCACCCGTTTGCCATCCAGTGATCCAGTCTCGATGCCCGGATAGAGGAACCCGCGTCCGACGCCGGCATTGGTCCGTAGGCCGTCGGCGATACCGCCACCGCCCATACCTCCACCACCGCGTCCGGGGCGCGCCTCGCCGGTGACCCAGGTGTCGAGTTCCTTTTCGAACTCGACCCGTTGCTCGTCGGTGAGCGCGTAGTCCCAGTCATGGGCTGTCACCAGCGACTTATGGGCTGGCCCGCAGTGGTAGCACTCGAGGAAGTTCTCTAAAGCGAGCTTCCAGTTGCCGCGCACCGGGTACTGCCGGCGGGCGGCGATCTTGAGCTGCGCCGTGCCGTGGCGCCGACTGAGCCCTCGGATGGCCCGAACCGTGGGCTCGAAGTCCGGTGCCGCACCCTCACCGAGATGCAGGAAGATATGACCCTCGTACGTCCGGATATTGCAGGGCTGTAGGCCGTTCGCTGCCGGATCGAAATCGTCCTGCATGCCGTAGGCATAGATCAGGTTGCCGTCGACGTCGTAGGTCCAGGCGTGGTACGGACAGCGGAACACCGGGGAGCTGCCCTCCTGGCCGAGCTGCTTGACAGAGAGGCGGGGATCCCCGGATATCGAGTCGGCGTCGTGGCGACAAAGTCGTGATCCGCGATGGCGGCAGACATTGTGGAACGCGTTGATCGCCCCCTCGTTGTTCCGCACGACGAGAATGCTGTCGCTGCGTCCGTAAGCGAAGACGAAGAAATCGCCGGCGTCGGGAATACGGCTCTCGTGATCGACGAAAAGCCACAGGTTGTCCCTGACCATTGCCTCGTCTTTGAGGTAGATGTCTTCGTCCAGGTAGTACTTGGCCGGGATCGTCGTACCCGGGCGCCACCCATCCGGGTATCCACCGGTCCGTTGCTCGACGCGGCTGCCTGTCGCCTCGAACGTGTCAGCGCGCAGCGGCGTAGAGAGTGTTACGGCCGCGGCGCCGGCAGCGACCGAGGAGCGCGCGAAGTCGCGCCGGCTCACCTTGGTGGCTCCGTGATGATCGGCGGACCGGTCTGCCTTGTCGCTCATCGTGTCTGCCTTGTCGCTCATCGTGTCTGCCTTGTCGCTCATCCTGTCTCCCGCCGTGTTACATGGTGCAGGCCGCCGCTTGCTCGCGTTTTTCCCAGCGTCCAATATCGGGGTTGCCAAGAACGAAACTACCACGGGAGAAAGGCCCGATGGACAGTGCGCTGCATCAACTGCTGGATTTCGACCGGTACCCTCTCGATGAGCCGGATAGCCATCGGATGCGTGCGCTAGTCACCGACTGCGGCGCCGACTTGGAGGAGCGTGCTCTCTGCATGTTGCCGGGATTCATACGACCTGAGGTCGTGTCGCGAATGGTCGCAGAGCTGGAGATTCTCCTGGGGGAGGCGTTCCGATTCGACCAGGCGCGATCCGCATACGAGGCGGACGACAAGGAATGGCCATCCGGGCATCCGCGGCTAACGAAGCATGACTGCCGCTATCACCAGATCCTGAACCACCAAATTCCCAACGACAGCCTTGTCCGGCAGCTGTACCTCTCCGAACATCTGACCGAATTCGTGCGCCAGGTGCTCGGACACGAAACGCTTTTTCGAAGCGCCTGTCCGCAGTTGGCGCTCACCGTGCACGTGGCCGGCCCAGGCGATTGCAACGGCTGGCACTATGACGGCAACGACGCAGTGTTCTCGCTGCTTCTGGCGGAGGCTGATTCGGGTGGCAAGTTCGAATACGTTCCCCACGTCCGTGACAAGGGCAACGAGAACTACGAGAAAGTAGCCGCCATCTTCAGGCAGCCTGAACAACTTGCTGATCGTCCACCTATACGGGCTGGCACCTTCACACTGTTCAAGGGCGATGAGTCGATCCATCGAGTGACCGAGATTGGCGCCGAATCGAGACGACGCATGATCGCCGTGTTCAGCTACGATTGTGCACCGAACATGGTGTTTCCTCAGGAGTACATCGACCAGATTCGAAGTCTGGGCCAGGGAGTGGTCGCGTGAGTGAACAGGACAGCCAATCAGTCGACTACTCGACACCAACGGCCTTCATAGACAGCGATCATCCAGCGGTGGTGCAATTCGCCCGGGAGGGAGCCGGGCCGGCAATCTCCGACGTCGACAAGGCCATTGCTCTACACGACCGGGTGCGGGACGGCTTCCGCTACGACCCGTATACGATCGACCTCACCGTCGAGGGCATGCGCGCAAGCGCCGTGCTCGAGCAGGGGTTCGGGTTCTGTATCACCAAGGCGACGCTGCTTGCGGCAGCGGCGCGGGTACACGGAATCCCGAGTCGATTGGGGTTCGGTGACGTCGTGAACCACCTTGCCAGCGAGCGCTTGAAACGCGAGATGCAGACGGATCTATTCGCGTTCCACGGCTATGCGGAGCTCTACCTGGACGACAGGTGGGTCAAGGCCACGCCGGCGTTCAACGCATCGCTTTGCGAGCGCTTCAACGTCGAGCCGATGTCGTTCGACGGCCGAACCGATTCGCTGTTCCAGCAATCCGACCGCGCCGGCAACCGTTACATGGAGTATGTCCAGGATCGCGGCCACTATCCAGACGTGCCGCTGGACGAGATCATCGCCGTCTGGGCCGAGCACTATCCGGCAGAGATGCTGTCAGCGGATGGTGAGACGCCGAGGGACGGGGAGCCCGACGAGTTCAAGGAGCCTGAGTGAGCCGTCTTCAAACCGGCAAAGGCAGCTAGCAGAAGCATGTCGATGACGATTCCTGACCAGCAGCTTTATATCGGCGGAGAGTACGTGGCTGCCACGAGCGGTGCGTCCTTCGAGACCGTCAATCCGGCCACCGGGCAGGTCCTCTGTACCGTCCAACAGGCTGGTGCCGAGGACGTCGATCAGGCGGCAGCGTCATCGCGTGCGGGGTTCGAGGAGTGGTCGAGGATGACCGGAGCGGAGCGCGGTCGGGTCCTCAACCGCGCCGTGGCGTTGCTGCGTCAGCGCAACGATGAGTTGGCACATCTGGAAGTTCTCGACACCGGCAAGCCGATTCAGGAGGCCTCGGTAGTCGATGTGCTTTCGGGCGCCGATTGTATCGAGTACTTCGCCGGCCTGGCCGCGAGCCTGCACGGCGAGCATTTCGACCTCGGGTCTTCGTTTGCCTACACGCGCCGGGAGCCTCTCGGCGTGTGCGCCGGCATCGGCGCCTGGAACTACCCACTCCAGATTGCCTGCTGGAAATCGGGGCCGGCGCTGGCATGTGGCAACGCGATGATCTTCAAGCCCGCCGAGCTGACCCCCCTTACGGCGCCGAAGTTGGCAGAGATCTACACCGAGGCCGGAGTGCCGTCGGGCGTCTTCAACGTTGTGCAGGGTGCTGCCTCCACGGGCCAACTGATCACCCGCCATCCGGGGATCAACAAGGTATCGTTGACCGGCGAGGTGGAGACCGGAAAGCTCGTCATGGCAGACGCGGCCGGCACGTTGAAGCACATCACCATGGAGCTCGGCGGCAAGTCTCCCTTGCTGATTTTCGCCGACTGCGATCTCGAGAATGCCGTCTCGGCGGCCCTCATGGCGAACTTCTACACACAGGGTGAGGTCTGCTCCAACGGGACGCGTGTGTTCGTCGAGAGCTGTCTTCGTGAACGCTTTCTCGAGCGTCTGTTGAAGCGCGTGGAGGGAATGCGGATCGGCGACCCCCTGGATCCGGAAACCCACGTCGGTGCCCTGATCTCGGCCGAGCACCGAGACAAGGTGTTGGGGTATATCGAGAAGGGTAAGAGCGATGGCGCCGAAGTTCTTTGCGGCGGCGGAGCGCCCCGGGACCCCGAGCTGGCCAACGGGTTCTTTGTTGAGCCCACTGTTTTCGACGGTTGCAACGACGATATGCAGATAGTTCAGGAGGAGATCTTCGGGCCGGTCATGGCGGTGCTGACGTTCGATTCAGAGGACGAGGCTGTTGCCCGTGCCAACGACACTGACTATGGCCTGGCAGCAGGCGTATTCACCAGCGACGTTCAGCGCGCCCACCGTGTTGTCGCGCAGCTGGAGGTCGGCACCTGCTGGATCAACAACTACAACATCACGCCGATCGAGATGCCGTTCGGTGGAACCAAACAATCCGGCATCGGTCGGGAGAACAGCCTTACCACCCTGAACCACTACACGCAGCTCAAGAGCGTCTATGTGGAGATGGGCGATGTCGAGGCCCCTTACTGAAACTCATCGGAATGCTCTTCACAGCGAGCCGAGATTCGGGGCGCCGTGGACCAATCAGGGGAAAGGCGATGACTATTCGCGGTAGAACCTCTCTCATCCTCGGCACCTCTTGTTGTCTCATGGTGATCCTTGTGCTGGTTGGGGACGGATGGGCGCAGATGGACGGCGGACACAGCCGTACGGCGATCTACTCGGTTCGATCCGAGAAGGGCGTGATGGCCCCCATGCGCGACGGCGTCCGGCTGTCGACTGACCTGTACTTCCCCGAGGGGGCGACCGAGCCACTGCCGACGATCCTCGTGCGGACCCCGTACAGCAAGGCCGGTGGCAACCGCGTCGACGTCGAGACGTTCGTTGGTCAGGGCTACGTGGTCGCCATGCAAGACATCCGCGGCCGCTTCGAGTCGGAGGGGCGATATGTAGTGCACGCCGGCGACCGCAACGACGGCTACGACACGGTCGAGTGGCTGAGCACACGCCCCTGGTCCAGCGGCAAGGTAGCCACGTTCGGCTGCTCGTACCGCGGCGGAGAGCAGCTGGAGCTGATGGCGGCCCGGCACCCCAATCATGTGGCCGCCGTGCCGATGGCGCCGTCGGGGACGTATTACGCCCCCGGAAGACCCTGGGCGTCGTTCGATGGTGGCGCTTTCGAGCTGGCGCAGACTGCAGGCTGGTTTATGAGCAACCCGACCAAAGTCTTCTACGGTCCCCCGTCGTGGGTCGATCGCGAAGAATGGTTCGGGTCCGAGTCGGCCGAGCTCTTCCGTACCGGGCCTGAGCGTCGGAGGCTGGACCGACTGGGACTCTACTGGACGCTGCCGATCATCGATGTCGTGCGGAAGTCAGGCGCGCCGGGGACGGACTACGAAGACTACGTGTCCAACACCCCCGAAGCGGAGTACTTCCGAGAACTGGATCTTGTCCGTGCCGACGACAGGTTCGATACGGCGGCGCTGTATGTTGACAGCTGGTACGACTTCGCGGTTGGCGAGACGCTCATGCTCTTCAACCAGATGCGCGAGAACGCTCTCAGCGAGACGGCGCGTGACAACCAGTTCATCATCGTTGCTCCGACGACCCACTGCAGTCACAGTGCCGCCACCGACCGCACCATCGTCGGTGAGCGCGACCTCGGCGACGCGCGCAAAGGGTTCGTCGATCTCTATCTCGATTGGTTCGACTACTGGCTGAAAGGAATCGACAACGGGGTTACCGAGATGCCCCGAGTGAACTACTACCTGATGGGCAAGAACGAGTGGCGAACTGCCGATACCTGGCCGCCTGCCGGCACTGGCTACCGAAAGCTCTACCTGCACAGCGGCGGTGGCGCCAACAGCCGACTCGGCGACGGCTTGCTGTCAGCCTCGGTGCCGGGCGAGGAGCCGGCCGATGGATTCACCTACGATCCCGCGACCCCGGTCATGTCGCTGGGCGGCCAGGCGTGCTGCACTGGCATGAGCACTGGGCAGGGTGGCTACGATCAATCGGTGAACGAGATGCGGCACGACGTCCTCGTCTACACCTCAGAGGCGCTCGACGAGGGGATCGAGGTTTCGGGGCCGCTCGAGGTCGTCCTCTACGTCGGCTCCTCGGCGAAGGACACCGACTTCACCGCCAAGCTGATCGATGTCTATCCCGATGGGCGCGCCTTCAACGTGCAGGAGGGCGCCTTGCGTATGCGTTACCGAGAAGGGTTCGACAAGAAGGTCTGGATGCGAGAGGGAGAAGTGCATGAGGCTCATCTCGACCTGCACGCTACCAGCAACTACTTTGGCCCCGGACACCGTGTGCGGCTCGAGGTATCAAGCAGCAACTTCCCGCGTTTCAGCCGCAACATGAACACCGGGGGTGACAACTTCGACGAGACCGAATGGGTACTGGCCCACAACAGTGTCCATCACTCAGCGGAGTACCCATCTCACGTAATCCTGCCCATCGTCGAGTAGCAACGCGGCAGCTCGAGCCGCCGGTGCCGGTCGTCGGAGCGTTCGATCGGGCCCGGCTCGTGGCGGTCAGCCCATCTGACGGGGCAACCAGAGGGCCAGCTCCGGGAAGGCGATCAACAGGGCCAGCACCGCAAGCACACCCGCGACGAAGGGGGCGACGCCCAGGAAGATGTCGCCCATGGGCACTTCGGGCGCCACGCGGCGCATGACGAAGACGTTGGCGCCGATCGGCGGGGTTACGAGGGCAAGCTCCGCCATGATGACGGCGAACACTCCGAACCAGATAAGGTCGATGCCTAACTCCTCGATGACCGGCACGACGAACGGGATGGTGAGCACGAGCATGCCGAAGACATCGAGCATGGCGCCGAGAATCAAGAAGAGCACCACCAGCAACAGCAGGAACGATACCCGGCCGAGCTGCATGCTGACCAGGAAGCTGACGACGTCCTGGGTCAGCCCGGTGACCGCCAGGAAGCGCGCCATCAGATAGCCGCCCATGATGATGGCGAAGATCATCGAGGCAATGAGAGCCGTACTGCGGAGGCCGCGCGAAAGCGCTGTCGCGGTGAGCTTGCGGAGCAGGGCAGCCGCGACGATTACTCCCATGCAGCCAATGCCCGCGGCCTCGGTAGGAGTGAAGATCCCCGCGTAGATCCCGCCGATCACCAGGACGAACAAGCTACCGATGGGCGCCAGGCGGGTGACTGCGCGCAGTCGCTGCGACCAGCTCGAGGGCGGCCCCTTCGGCCCCAGCTCTGGCTTCAGCAGGCAGCGGACCAGAATGATTGCCGAAAACGTCAGGGCTGTGAGGATCCCGGGGACGATGCCGGCGATGAACAACGCGCCAATCGAAGTTTCCGTCATGACGCCGTAGAAGATGAAGATCACGCTGGGTGGGATGAGGATGCCGAGGGTTCCCGACGCCGCCAGCGCCCCGGTGGCCAGGCGAGAGTCGTAGCCGTGGCGCCGCATCTCAGGCATGACGATCGACCCCATGGTTGCCACGGTGGCGATGCTCGAACCGGTCACCGCCCCGAAGCCGGCGCAGGCCAGCACGGAAGTGACGGCCAGGCCCCCAGGGATGCGTCCGATCCATTTCTGGACACCGTCGTAGAGGTCTGCGGCAAGACCCGTATGGAAGACGAGCTGGCCCATGAGCACGAAGAGCGGGATCGTCACGATCACGAAACTTCGCCCCTCGTCCCACGGGATCAGGGCGACATGAGCGATCGTTGCGGAAGGGCCCTCGAGCACCCATAGGCCAACGATGCCGCTGACCGCCATAGCCAGCGCGATCGGTACCCCTGTGACCAGCAGGGCGAGCAGCAGGGCGAGGCCGAGCAGGCCGATGATCGTTACATCCACTCGCTCTCCGCCTCTCCGGCCGCCGGTTCGCCCTCGGGGTTGGATAGCAGCCGCCCCACGAATACCAAGCTACAGATCCCCATGAACCCCATGAAAGGCCACAGCGGCAACATCAGGTCTTCGCCCGTTTCCCAAGTCGCGGCCATGTACGGGACGAATCGAGCACTCTGCACGGTCAGCGCACCGAAAACGACGATTCCCGAGAGGGCCGATAAGAGATCGGCGACCTGTCGACGCCGGCCTCTCAAACGCGAATGCACCAACTCCATGCGGATGTGAAAACCGCGATCCCAGGCGTGGGGTAGGGCGCCGAAGAGCGAGATCAGCAGGAGCAGGCCGTTGGCGTCGCGGCTCCAGCGCAGCGGTGCGTTGAACAGGTAACGCAGCAACACGTCGATGGTCACCAGCACCACCAGCGCCGGCAATCCGCCGTACACGCCGAGCCGATAGAGCCACAGCGAGGCGCGGCCCGACCAGCGGTCGATCAGTTCGAGCATCGGATCGATCTCTCAGGGTGGTCAGAAATCAATGATCCCTTCCACCGGATGCTCGGTCACACGCTGCAGGATCTCGGCATTCGTGAAGCGGGCATATTGCGCCGCGACCTGTTCGAGATCATCCACGACCTCACGAGCCGGTAGGCCCAGGGCCTCGTTCTCGGCTATGAACCGCTCTTTGAGCGGCACCAGCCGCTGCCGCCAGCGCTGGTTCTCCTCCTCCGACAGCTCGATCAGCTCCACTCCGGCATCCAAGATCGTCTGCATGGCGCGATCGGCACGGGGGCCCGCGTAGTAGTTCTGGGAGGCCATCTGACTTCGAATGCGCAGAAGCCGGTAGAAGTCGTGCTTGATGTCGGGGGGCAGGGCATCGAACGTCTGTCGATTCAGGCAGTACTGCAGCGCCAACATGTTGACATCGACACGAGTGAAGAAGTTACCGATCTCGTAGAGGCGGTAGGTCGCCATGTCTGATGCCCCGAGCGCCACTGCATCCAGTATGCCGCGCTGAAAGGCCGTGTAGGTCTCGCCAGCCGCCATGACCACCGGGACGACTCCGAGCTCATCGAAGATCTGCGCCGTCAGCCCTCCTGTGACACGCATCTTGATGCCCTGCATATCCTCGAGCGTGCGGATCGGTCGCCTGGAGATGATGCTGTAAGCGCTGGTGGTGTCGTAGTGGGCCAAGTACACCCCCATACGCTCGTACTCGGCCTTGAAGTGCTTCGGATAGAGCTCTTCGGCCACCAGCGAGGCGACGGGCGGATTGGCAAACAGGAACGGTAGCTGCAGCGCATGCAGCAGCTGGAAGCTGCCGGGCTGGTACCCGGCGTAGCCGTGCGTGTAGTCGGAGATGCCGGTCACGGAGGCCTTGAATCCGTCCAGCGGCCCATGCAGCAGCTTGTCCATGTAACCGACCAGCTGCAAGCGGTCACCCATTTCCTCTTGAACGAGCTTCTGGAACGGTACGAAGCCTTCGGTGTAGAGACCATGCGAGCGGGGGACGTGTGAGGTATAGCGAATGATGTAGGGAGCCTCGGTACTGGATCGACGTCCGCGCACCAACGGGGCGGCGATGCCCAGGCCGGCAACCGATGCGAGGAGCCGTCGTCGGGTCCAGTCCGAGGATCCGGCATCCTCGTCGATCGCAGGTTCGTCGCTCATCCGCTCATCGCCCATGGCGCGCAACGTTCGCACCGATACCAAGTAACTGTCAAAGCAGTGCGCCTGGAGTAGGCACTCTCAGCCGGCTATCCCTCCACCGTCAACGACGAGCGACTCGCCGGTGACGAAGGAGGAATCGTCGGAGGCCAGAAAGAGGACTGCCTTGGCGATCTCCTCGCTGGTACCGATACGGCCAAGCGGCCGATTCTCGCAGCCGGCAAGATAGTCCTCCCAATCCAGGCCACGCTTCTCTGCATCGTCGGGCAACATCGGCGTGTCAACGTCGCCTGGGCAGACGCAGTTGACCCTGATGCCGTCAGGACCGTGATCGATTGCCATCGCCTTGGCCATGACGATCAAGCCGCCTTTGGCGGCGCAGTATGCAGCCGCCTTGTCGCCGCCGAGGAAACCCCATCCCGAGCTCGTGTGGATGATGGAGCCGCTCCCACGCTCGATCATCGATGGCAGAGCGTACTTCGACATCAGGAAGGCGCCCTTGAGGCTCGAGTCGATGGTCTCGTCCCATTCCTCTTCAGTGCTGTCGGGCACCGTCTTGGGATGGAATACACCGGCGTTGTTGAACAGGATGTCGATGCGACCGAACCGCTCCAGAGTCTGCTCGACCGCTTGGCGGCAATCGTCGGCCATGCGCACGTCGAAACGGATGAACATCGCCTCGCCACCCTTGTCGTTGATGGCCTGCGCGACCTGCCCGCCGCGCTCCTGGCTCCGTCCCGTGACGACTACCTTGGCGCCCTCTTCGGCGAGCAGAGCCGCGGTAGCGCTGCCGATGCCTGCGGTTCCGCCGGTGATCAGGGCGACTTTGCCTTCTAGCTTCATTGCGGTGATCCTCCTTACCGATTGTCTCTGGCACGAGCTGATCGCCCGGCCGCGAACCTGTTAGTCGTGACTCCACTGGCTGCAGAGGCCACCGGTGGTCTCCGCCCCGTCCATCACGTAGACATGGCCGGTCGCAAACCCGGCATCCTCGGAAGCCAGGAAGGCGAACAAGGCGGCGATTTCCTCCGGCTTGGCGTGCCGGCCGAACGGGATCTTCCGGTTCACCGCATCGAACATCGCGTCGGTGTACTCGGCACGCTGCATCGGTGTCAGCACATACCCTGGGGATATGGCATTGACGCGGACGGTG
>DASCOT010000195.1:0-4443 GCA_036012155.1 Acidobacteriota bacterium | reverse complement strand
GCATACGTACATCCGATCAAGGGCGTACGTTTCTCGCCTTATGGCTATGTCGACGAGACACACGTGGTGTTTCGCCGTGAAGAGGTAGCGGCGCTCTTGCAGGAACCCACCGTGCGGACCTGGGGAAACTACGATGGCTCGGGAGACCCCATCGAGGGGACGTTCGCAGACTACTTCGCGCGCTTCGTCTACGATCTCGACTTCGCGGCGGCGCCGCAGCAGAGCGTCAACGCACCGATCGGTACCGGCAACACCGTCGACAACACCGCGGACGTCTACCCGGGCGGCATGGTGCTCGAATACCACTTTCCTGGAATCGATCCGAGCTTCGGTGGTATGGACTGGCGAAGTCTGCGGTTGGTCTTCGAGGAGTTCCGGGGAGAATGGTTCGTCGTCGCCGTGATCCACGCCGAATGGACCATCTGAGATGAACATCCACCGACGGAGCCATGCCTGCCCGAACAAGGGGGGAGGCGCGCCGTGACCCGAGCCTCATCGCCGAGATTCCCTCGAAGTCTGTTCCTCGTTATCGGACCCGGGTTGCTTGTCGCCGCGACGGGCGTCGGTGCCGGCGACCTCGCCACCGCGAGCTTCACGGGTAGCCAGCTCGGCACGGCGGTGCTTTGGGCCGTCGTGGTCGGCGGATTCCTCAAGTTCCTGCTCAACGAGGGCCTGACGCGGTGGCAGCTGGCCACCGGCGAGACGCTCCTCGAAGGAATTGCCCATCGGCTGGGTCGAGGCGTGGGCTGGCTCTTCCTCCCTTATCTGCTCTTGTGGTCGTTCTTCGTGGGCTCGGCGCTGATGAGCGCCTGTGGCGTCACGCTGCACGCCATGCTCCCGATATTCGGTGACGCGGCCGACGGCAAGATCGCTTTCGGATTCCTGTCGAGCCTGGCTGGGCTGGTAGTGGTATGGGTGGGCGGATTCTCGCTGTTCGAGAAGGTGATGAGTGTCTGTATCGCTGTGATGTTCGGCACCGTGCTGGTGACCGGCGCTCTGCTGTCTCCGGGGGCTGGGGAGGTGTTGCGCGGATTGGTTGTTCCGACGATCCCGGCCGCAGGCGGGGAGGGCATCACCTGGACCGTGGCGCTGATCGGTGGCGTTGGTGGGACGCTGACGGTGCTTTGCTACGGCTACTGGATCCGTGAGAAGGGACGATTGGGGCCGGGTGAGCTGACGACCTGCCGCATCGATCTGGGAGTGGCGTATGCCATGACGGTCGTGTTCGGTATTGCCATGGTGATCATCGGCACCACCGTGCGGATCGAGGGACAGGGCGCCGGGTTGCTGGTGTCGCTCGCCGACAGCCTCGAAGGTCCCTTGGGTCTCTGGGGCCGCTGGCTATTCTTGATCGGTGCCTTTGGCGCGGTCTTCAGCAGCCTGCTGGGTGTATGGCAGTCGGTACCGTACCTGTTTGGCGACATCTGGCGTCTGTTCCTCCGCAGTCCCGACCCGGCCGGGAGCCATGAGCCGGGGGTTGCGATCGACACACGATCGGCTCCCTACCGAGGCTACCTGGTGGGGATTGCGATCGTGCCGACGCTCGGCCTGCTGATGAGCTTCAGGGAGGTGCAGAAGTTCTACGCCGTGATCGGGGCGATGTTCATTCCGATGCTCGCGCTGGTGCTACTGATTCTCAACGGCCGGCGTGAGTGGGTGGGCGATCTGGTCAACAGAAGGCCCACCGTCGCGACGCTAATAGCCGCGATCGCGTTCTTCGGCTGGATGGCCTGGCGCCAGTGGAGTTGACCGCAGACTTCGAGGTATGAGATGAGCATTCGTGAAACACGTATTCTGATCGCCGCGGTGGGGTTGTTGGTGTTCCTGGCGTCGTTTGGCGTGGGGCAGGAGTTCCCCGAGGCTTCGCCGCCAACCGTCGAGCTACCGCCGGAGTTGGCTAGGGTGCTTACCGACTACGAGAAGGCCTATCGAATCGGTGGAGAAGAGCTCGCGCCGCTCTTCGCGGAGGACGGGTTCGTGCTCGCCGGTGGAAGGCCACCGGTGCGTGGCCGCGCCGCGATCGCCGCCTACTACGGTGACGGCGGCGGGCCGCTGTCGCTTCGGGCCATTGCCTATGAGGTGAGCGGCTCGGTCGGATACATGATCGGTGGCTATGCCCTCGAGCAGGGGAGCCCGGACGATGGCAAGTTCACGCTTGCCCTCCAAAAGGGCCCCGACGGGCGCTGGCTGATCTTCTCGGACATGGACAACTCGAACCACCGCAACGACTAGCCCTGCCATCTGGTAGGGATGGATCCGAGTAGCGCGGGACGGTCACGGTGGGATTCCCAAAGCTCTATGGCGAGCTGGCCTCGTGGTGGCCGTTGCTGTCGGCGCCCGAGGAATATGCCGAGGAGGCGGAGATCTATCGGCGAGCGCTGATGCAGGGGCGCGAACTGCCACCGAGGTCTCTGCTGGAGCTAGGCAGCGGCGGAGGCAACAACGCCTCGCACATGAAGGCCCACTTCGACATCACCCTGGTCGATCTCTCGCCCGGGATGCTGGAGGTGAGCCGGGCTCTCAACCCGGAGTGCGAGCACGTCGAGGGCGACATGCGCACCGTGCGACTGGGTCGCCAGTTCGACGCCGTGTTCATCCACGACGCCGTGGACCATATGGCGACTGCGGATGACCTGCTAGCCGCACTGCGGACCGCCTTCGCGCACTGCGCCCCGGGTGGTGTGGCGCTCGTGTGCCCCGATCACGTGCGCGAGACCTTCCGCCCCTCGACCGGTCACGGGGGCCACGACGGTGTCGACCGCGCTCTGCGTTATCTGGAGTGGACCTCGGATCCCGACCCGGGCGACAGCTGCTATACGCACGACATGGCGTACATGCTGCGATCGGCTGACGGATCGGTGCGCGTCGAATACGACCGCGCTCTCTGCGGCTTGTTCGCGCGCGCTGAATGGTTGGAGATGTTCGCCGACGTTGGCTTCGAGGGCGTTACGGTGCTGCCGTTCGAGCACTCCGAGGTCGAGCCCGAGGTACACGAGATGTACCGCGCGACAAGGTAGCTATCGCGGCAGGACGAGGCGGCCCTGGGATCTTCCCAGCGGATCTTGGCGGGTGAAGGCGCGTAGGTAGATCTCGCCTCCGTCCAGCGCTGCCCGATCGGCCGGATGCAGCTCGAGCGCACCGGCGCGCTGCCTGGCGCCGATGCCGGTGAGACGAGCGACGACGGGTCCCTGTCCCTCATCGCCAGCGTGAAGAGTGACCGCCAGCACGTCCGCCGATGCGTCCTCGGAGATGGTCAGCGTGTACTCGAGTCGGTTGCTCGTCGGATCCAGGGTAAAGGTCGCACTCCGTACAGTCGAAGCCGCGCCGCCGTCGTACCCGTCAGCGGAGACGGAAACCGAGAACGACACGGGGACCGGCGCCTTTCCGTTGACCAGAAGTGGGGTGACCGAGGGCAGGACTCGGTGTTTCGTGCCTTGCTCGAAGGCGAATGCCAGAGCCACGAGCGTCACGTCGTCGAACGGTCGGCCGAGGAGCTCGAGCCCCACCGGAAGGCCGTCGGTGGTGAAGCCCGCCGGGACCGAGATCGCCGGCAGACCGCTTTGCGCGCTGAGGGCGCAATTGCTGCCCGGCTGACGCTCGCCGACATGTTTGGGACGCTGCACGATCGTCGGATACACGATGGCGTGCAGGTCGTGCTCCTCGAGTACCTGCAGGATCGTGTCTCTCAGAATTCCGCGCCACCGCAGCGCTGCTCGGTAGCTGGCCGAGTCGCGCTCCTCGACCTCGTCGATGTTCTCGAAGCGGCGCGTCATTGCCTGGTGATGCAGGCCACTCTCGAGCATATCGGCCAGCGCAAGGACCAGGGGCAGGTAGGCGTGGATCTGTGCTGTGTTGGCCATCGAGGTCGGCCCTACGCCAGTCAGAGCAGCTCACTGCGGCTGGCACCGCAGCTCCCTTGCACCATATCGAAGTACGAGTCGCCTCTGCACGTCCTTTGAGACGGGCGACGAGCGCCTTGATAGGCTGTGCGCGGAGTCTGGCGCTCGAGGCCGAACAGCGAGGGAGAGCTGCATGTCGACGAACGGGGCGGTCAATGTCGCGATTATCGGGCTTGGGTTCGGGGCGGAGTTCATCCCCATCTACCAGGCTCACCCAGCCGC
Organism: Acidobacteriota bacterium; assembly: GCA_036012155.1. Taxonomy (GTDB): domain Bacteria; phylum Acidobacteriota; class UBA890; order UBA890; family WLXD01; genus DASCOT01. The sequence continues at coordinate 322 of DASCOT010000195.1, read as the reverse complement.
CAACATGTACGCGATCTGCCGGCGCAACGAGGTCGAGCTCAACAAGATCGGCGACGCCTTCGGCGTCGAGCAGCGCTTCACGTCCTATGACGAGCTGCTGGCTGATGCGGCGATCGACTTCGTGCATATCAACTCGCCCATCCAGGACCACGCGCGAATGTCGATCGAAGCGCTGCAGGCTGGCAAGCACGTCATGTGCACGGTGCCCATGGCCACCACCACCGCGGAGTGTGAGCAGATCGTTCGCCTGGTGGAGGAGACCGGCCTCAAGTACATGATGGCCGAGACTGTCGTCTACAGCCGCGAGTTCCTGTTCATCAAG
>DASCOT010000194.1:0-15372 GCA_036012155.1 Acidobacteriota bacterium | reverse complement strand
CTGGATGGGCCTCCTCGTACGGGTAGTCCATCTCACGCCCGATCTGCCAGTTGTAGACCCTGCTCATGGCTGTTCATCCTCGTTGGATACGGGCGGTAGCTCGATCTGCGCCAGCTCCGACTGCGGGAGAGGCTCCTCTGATATCGACACGCTGGCCCGAAAGACGCCGCACTCGGCCAGCACGTCGTTGATCAGACGGCGCACGCCGTCCTCACCTTTGGCGCGGAACACCGGGTAGACTGCTACGTACTGAGGCTAGCAAAACAGTGCCAAGATCTGCTCGCCGTCGTAGCCCATCGCTGCGTATTCCTCGATGAAGCAACGGGCGAGGAACTCGACGTCGCCGCCGGGGACCGACGTCCCCACGAGACTCATGGGATCGGTTGGCTCGGCCTGCTTGGCCGATCCGTGCGCCGCTACGAGCTCGTCTGGTCTGTCGGTATGGTCCACCATGATCACCCTCTCCGGGTCTTGGTCAGAGCACCATCGAGGTAGGCCTGGAAGGTGGGGTTCTCGTGCCCGGGGGAGAAGCCGCTGCGTGCCGGCCCCCAGACGCCCGTCCCCCCGACACCGCCGGGCTCCGCCTTGGTGATCTTGATCAAGGTCTCCTTCGGCACGGTGTTCACCGCGTGGTTGTCGACCTCGAATCCGAAGACGAATGCCATGGCAGCGGCCTTCTTGTGGAACAATCCATCGGTCTGGTGCATCGGCATCAGCCAGTTCCGCGTGATCGACTGGTGTGAGCCGTATCGATAGGAGGATTGGTAGCCGGTGTCTGCCGCCAGCGCCCGCCCGTCGGCGCGGTCCTCGTGCGCCTTCACCGTGCGCGGCGTGGCGATCCAGCCGGTGTGCTTCATGATGGTGAAGGTGTAGGGCAGCCCGGGGCTGAACTTCACCCGCACCATGCAGCGATAGGCGTGGTAGGCAGCGTCACCAGGCCGCCAGCCGACGTAGGGCCGGTCGGCTGCGTTGGCGTCGACATAGACGTAGTCGCCATCCTCCAACCCGAGGTCCATGGCGGCCTGGGGATTCATCTGGATTTGCCGATCCGAGACCCCGGGCGCGCGCTTGTCGACGCGCAGCGGATCGCCGAAGTTCGTCGACCAGATCCAGTGCCAATCGACCACCGACCAGGAGGAGTGCGTCGTGTGCCGGCTCTTCGGTGTCGAGCAGTAGAACTGGTAGCCTCTCTCCCAGAGCGGGTTGACGGTCTCCTTGACACGATCCCAGGCCATCTTGACGTTGCGCACCGTCCGCTCGTCGGCGCCGACGGCGCTGAGTGGGATGCCGTAATCGCGTGGCCGGATGAACGGACTCGTGGAGACGATGACGTTGGGCAGGTATGGCGTGGCCTCGACCGCCTCGCGGTGCACGATGAGGTTCTCTCCGTAGTCGATTGCCTCGGGTAGGTCGCAGTAGGAGGCGAACCTACCGCAGTCCGTGTAAACGGGAACCGAGTCGTGGATCTGCTCCCAGAACGGCACTCGGGGGTAGGTGCGGAACAGGAACAGCGCCGCCCCCGGCTCGCCGCCGTACTCGCCTTCCATCATCCGGTCGATCGAGTACGGACCGTCTTCACCGCGGGTCGTCGAGCAATTGTCCAAGACCCTCTGGATGTAGACCTTCGACTTCTTTTCGGTGACAAAACGGAAGTAGTCGGCGAAGCGCTGATCGCCGGTCTGCTCAGTGAGCGCGTCGGCGACAGCCGCAAAGATGGCACCGTCGTCCTTGGAGTCGTAGATCGGATCGATGCCGTCGCCGCCCCAGGCCTGGATGAAGGGATTGGAGCAGGAGCCGCCGATCTCGAGGTCCTCGAACTCGGCCCAGGAGTTAGCCGGTAGGATCACGTCCGAGTATTCCGCCGAGCCCGTCCACTCGATCTGCTGATCGACAATCATGTCGACCTTGGGGTTGACGTTCTGGACGATCTCGTAGATCCACTTGGCCTGATTCAGGAAGTTGGCGTTGTTGTACCAAATGAGCTTTGTGGGGGTGGGTAGGTGGGTGCGGCCGGTGAACAGCTTGCGCCCTTCCTCCGGCGTGTTGACGATCAGCGGCTGATCGCCGTAGGCCCAATACGAGACCTCCTCTCCCTTGGTGGTGTTGCGAAGGTGCTCATGAGTTATGCGGGTGTCCTCGTCGAGGACCGGGTTGAAGGGGTCCTCGTGGGTATAGGTGCCGGCCCCAGGACCGCTCCATGGCGAGGCCTGGAACAGACCTCCCTTGTAGTTGCCGGCCCAGGTACACACTCCTGCACCGTGGACACCGTAGTTGCCGGTGAGCATCATCACGAAGAAGCAGACGCGGTTGTGCAGCGTGGCGTGGAAGTAGTGGTTGATGCCCTCGCCGAAGTGAATGGCGGCCGGCTTGAGAGTCGCGATGTCCATGGCCAGCTCGCGAACCTTCTCGGCAGGGGCTCCAGAGATTTCCTCGACCGTCTCCAGGTCATAGTCGCGTAGGTGGATCCGGTACATCTCCATGATCGGCATGACCTCGACGGATTGGCCATCGAGGGTTTCCACGGTGAAACGGCCGGCCAGCGCCGGATCGACCTGCATGTTGTCGCCGATGTCCTCGCGGCTGATGGCGACGGGGCTCTCGGAGCCCGAGTCGTAGACCACGAAGTCGCCGATCTGCTCCCGCTGCTCGTCGGTGAGACCGTGTTGCTCGTACGAGGCGGTGAGCGGCTTGAGCTCGTAGCCCGCAATGATCTCCTCGGGGCGAAGTCGCTCCAGCGTGTCCGTTCGTACCAACAGGGGCAGGTCGGTGAAGCGCTTGACGAAGTCCTCGTCGTAGAGGTCCTCGTCGATCAGGATGCGGGCCACGCCGAGGAACACCGCCAGGTCGCTCAGGCCCGGGCGCACGCTGAGCCACTCGTCGGCCTTGGTGCCGGGGGCGTTGTATTCCGGAGCGATCGACCAGATCTTCATGCCCCGTTCCATGCCCTCGATGAACCAGTGGGCTTCCGGCATCTTGTTCTCGACCAGGTTCTTTCCGACCTGAATGTGGAGGCGGGAGTGGCGGAGGTCGTTGAGGTCGATGTCGGAGGTCTGCAGACCGGTCGCGAACGGTGTTCCGGGAGCCTGGTCGCCGCGCCAGGTGTACTCGGTCCAGTCGCGCGGACCCTTCGCCTCATCGGCATCCACCCCTCGCACGTGGTGGTCGAGCAGACCCAGGAGGTTGGCGAATCGGAAGATCCCGAACTTTCCCACCAGGCCATGCAGCGGCAGGCAGGAGCCGATCTTCATGGTTCGTGTGCCGGCTTCCTCCCAGTGGGTGAACATTTCCTCGTCACAGCCGTCGGCCCGCAGCCGACGCTGACCTTCGTCGCCGCTGTAGGTCTCGGCGATGGCCGTCAGGCCGCGGGCGACATAGCTGGCTGCCTCGTCCCAGGAAACGGACACGAACGTGTCGTTGCCGCGATCGTCGAACCGGAAGCGGGTGCGCAGCGAGGGGTCGTCGCTGAGCGACGGAAACCCCGCATCGGCCCAGTCTTTCCAGCCCTGCCGCAAGACCGGTCCCTTGGCTCGGTAGGGGCCGTAGATGCGGCGGTGGAAGGTGTATCCCTTGGGGCAGCCGCGCGGGTTCCAGTGTTCGGTGGAGCGATTGCCATAGAGATCGCCGTACTTCTGGACGTCGTAGTTCTGCTCCATGCGCACGATCACGCCGTTGCGCACAAAGGCCCGCATGCGGCACATGTGGGTGTCGTTGGGAGCGCAGACCCAAGTAAAGGAGCGGTCATAGTTGTATTGGTCGCGATAAATGCTCTCCCAGTTGCGGTCTGGATAGGCAGCGAGAGGGTTGTCGACTGCGACGATACTGTCGAACCCTCCCGCGCCCTCGAAGGGATTGCATCCGAGTTGCACGCCAGCGGCGCCCGCACCAGCGAGGGCAGCGAGGAATGAACGGCGATTCAGGTGTGCGCTGTCATCGGTGTTCATCGCTGTACCCTCTTACCTGGCGGGGGACGAGGTCTCGAGCGTTATCCACTGCGAGACCAGCTTTATGCCGTTGCGGTCGCGGGCGCCGCCGTCCCAGATCGCCACGGCGAAGGGCATTCTCGGCACCGAGAAGTCGACCTCCAAATCAGATTGTCTCGGTTCGACGGGTGCAGAAAAGACGACGCGGTACACGCCGTCTCTCCAGACTCCCGCGCCCTCGGCGCGCATCTGATCGGCGGGTCTGGTTGTCAAAGAGCCGTAACCTGCCGCCGCCATGGTGTGCACCGGCCGCGTCGAAAGCTCGGGATCGGAGACCGGGTTACCGGCGTCGCGACCGGTGGCATAGGGAGCGGCTTGCTGCACCGTCGTGGCGTCGCTCTGTTCCGCCGCGACCGTCGTGAACGCGTATCGATCGGCGACAACATCCGGATAGACCGTCCCCAGCCCGGCCACCGCGCCCCGCTCGCGTGCCTCCTGCCGTTCAGCGCGCCAGTACCAGATCTCGACGTTGCTGCCGGGTTCCGGCCGGCCCATCAGGAAGGGCGGGATCTCGGTGAGCGCGAATTGCAGGGCCGCAGCGTCGGAGAAATCCTGAGTGCGTAGTGCCGCAGCGTTTTGGGTATCATCGTGCCACTCGAGCACGAGCGCCACCTGCCCACCCACCCTGGCTGCCCGCACGGTCGCCAGAACCGGGTAGCCAGAGCGGAACCAGAGTGGCCGCAGATACACGCGATGGGCTGGCGCCGCGCTCCAGCCCGGCGCGAACGGATCTGCCAGCAGGCTCTCATCACTCAGGTCGGCCACGGTGACCGGACCCGGATCGCCGGTCGTCGGCTGCGCCACGCCTCCGGGCGTCAGCGATAGCACGTAGTAGACCAAGGCCCAGGCCTGTTCCTCGTTCTCGATGGCGTCGGCGTACGAGGGCATCGGCGTGCCGGCCATCCCGGTCAAGAAGGTCCGATAGAGGTCCTCGGGTCGACCACCACCCTTGTAGACGCCGTCGGTGAAATCGGCCGCAGGGAAGGGACTCCCCTCGCTGTCGACCAATCCCGGCGCCGAAGGGCCATCGCCTCTCCCTTCCGGCCCATGGCATTGGGCGCAGCGGAAGGTCTCGTAGGTACTCCGTCCAGCAGAGACGAGCTCCGGCGTTACCGTTGGCGCCGAGGGGATCTGCAGCAGCTGGTCGGCCGTAGCCGGCGGAACGCTCGCAAACCGGGGAGAGAGCAACTTCACGTGCTGAACGACTGCTGCGAGCTGTTCGTCGCTGAGTAGCTCGCCAAAGGCAAACATTGCGGAGCCGGGAATGCCGTTCGAGACTGTCCGAACGAGATCCTCATCAGTGGGCATGAGGCCCTGGGGCGTTGAGCGGAGCTTGAACTCACCGCGGACAAAGTTCCGCGGCTTTGGGAAGAGCAGGTACGAAGCAGGGCCCTGACCGTTGCCTTCCGGGCCGTGGCAGACAATGCAGTAGCGGTCATAGACAGCAAGTCCCTCGCTGCCTGCCCCGATCACATCGGGCGAGGGCCCACCGCAGGCAATTGCGACCCAGGAGCAAGCCGCCACGAAGAGCGCCAGGGTGAACGGGCGACTGACCTGCGAACACCCCGTGGACAATCGAGCCATCGGCCTCCTCCGCTGCTGAGTTGAGGGCCGACTCCCGCAAGGGATCTTGGATCGCCCTAAGATATAAGGATCTGAGTATCTGCTTTCTGGGCCGATGTCAAGCGCCCACGGGCCGAAATCTCCTTATTGAGGGAGAAAAATCGGCCGCGCCGATCTCCGGCTGGCCCGCCGAGGCGCGCGGCGTACCGACTGCCACGGTGAGCGCGCCGAGCAGCTGGCGCCGCGAGATATGGCCGTTCTCGTATTGATGCAGCAACTGATCAAGATCGAGACTCATCGAGCTCTCCTGGGTTTCTGTGGTTATCGCAATTCCACGAACACCAGGCTCACCGGAGCAGGGCCTGAGTTGCGGAACTCGTACTCGGCCGCCGTGTTTGGCGGGGCGTCTTGCGTGGCGATGTCATCGAACAGGGCGTCTTGAACGAAGAACGCGCCGCGCGCTGTTGCTTCGGTCGTACGTCCGTTCTGCGATGCGACCACGCGTCCCTCGGTCACCAGCACGGCGACCACGGGTCGGGCAGAGCGGCTCCACAGTACGCGTTGGCCGGGGTCGAGCAGCAGGCGAGAGACGCGAAACCAGCGGCTCTCCGCTTCGATAGCACCGACCATCGCCGGAGCCGGCGCCTTAGCGTCGGTTGCGCCCGATCCATAGTTGATGATCCCCATCAGGCGGAAGAGACCCGGTCCAACCGTGGTGACACGGTGAGTCAATGGCTCGGTGGCATAGCCCAGATTCCAAGTGACCTGTCCTGGTTCCCAGGCAGAGGTAGCCGAAGAGTCGGTACCTCCCCACTCACCACCGAGCGGCTGCGTGTCCACGGCGGACGCATCGATGGATACATAGGTGATCGGTGCGTCGTGCGTGTGGAAGAGCGTTGTGTCCCCTGACTCGAGTTGAACATCGAGAACACGGAAGCCGTCGCCCTCGTGCACGAGATGGTGGCGTGGCTCCTGGTGAACGGGCACCACCTCTTGGCTGGGCACCGCCGCCGCGGCCAGAGCCATCGAGGCCACCAGAACGAGACGGGCCATGAGCCTCTACAGAGCCTGTCCGGAACCGAGCACGTGCCCATCGGAGTCGCGGACCGCGAATTCGCGCATTCGATATGCCTCCCGGATCAGCGGCCCTTAGACGACGTCGGCGCCCTTCGCCGCCAGCTCTGCATGCAGCCCCATTGCGTCATCGATCCAGAAAAAAGGGCAGCCCACGTTCCAGGTCTGATCTGGAGCGACCCTCAGGAACCCGCCTCCGGAAAGACCTTCTCGCCTTCGTAATCCCTCAGGCCGCAGAAGCCGTATACCTCGAAACCGTTCTCCGCCAACAAAGCCGCGGCACGCGCGGCTCGACCACCGCCGTTTCAAGCGGTGAGGATCGGACGATCCCTCGGCAGCTCGTCGAGGCGGCCGTCCAGCTCGTCGATCGGTATGTTGGTGTAGCCTTCTACCGTACCGAGCTCCTCGAGCTCGTCGGGTTCGCGGACGTCGAGCAAGAAGACGTCCGTATTGTGGAGCGCACTGGCGAGCGCCTCGCCGGTGAGCTGCTGAGCTTCCTCGGGTGCGCTGGAGGCGGGCTCGTTCATCGGCGTCTCCTTGGCCGGTGGGGCCGATTGACCCTGGCAAGCAATGCCGACAAGCCCGAGCGACAGCATGAGGGCCGTCCAAGACTTGTTGCTGTTCATAGGATCCTCCGGTTCAAGATGCGTCAAGATATCAGCTCAGCGTTGATGGCACCCTTAGACTGCGGGTACCTGCATGTTGCTCATCGTGCGTGTGCTCGTCCTTCCGCGTGCAGCCGGCGACCAGGGTTCGATGGGTGATCTCCAGGAGTTCTCGCCTACGGTGCGTGCTTTTCTTCGCGTCTATCGATGGCGCCGGGTCGAGCCGGTCCCGTGGGCTCCGCTGCGCAAACGGCTGCAGGATTGTCGTGTGGCGTTGGTTTCGAGCGCCGGTTTCGTGGAGCCGCATCAGGCCCCCTTCGACGGCAAGGTGAAAGGCGGAGATCCGAGCGTCCGTCAGATCTCCGGCGCCGTCGACGTCGCCACCCTGATCGATACCCACCGCAGTGACACGTTCGATCACACGGGGGTGCGCCGCGATCCCAACCTGGCGTTTCCGCTCGACCGACTCCGCGAGCTCGAGGCTTCGCGGCGTATCGGCTCCGTCAACTCGCGGCACCTTTCTTTCATGGGGTCGATTACCGCCCCCGGCCGTTTTCTCCGCGATACGGTGCCCAGTGCTGCGGCGTTGTTTCAGGAAGATGAAGTCGATGTCGCCTTGCTGGTTCCCGTCTGACCGATGTGTAACCAGGCCGTTGGCCTGGTAGCGGCGGAGCTGGAGCGCCGCGGTATTTCGACTGTTGCGATTCAGCTACTGCGCCGCGTAGCGGAAGCCGTCAGGCCGCCCAGGGCGCTGCTCGTGCCGTTTCTCCACGGCTACCCGCTGGATTCGCCAGGCTCCCCGGAGCGGCAGTTGGCGGTGATCGAAGCCGCATTCGCACTGCTGGAGGATCCACAGCTCGAAGGGCCGGTGCTCGAGCAGCTGGAAAGCGCAGCGGGCGGTTGAAGATGCTCAAGAATGACTAAGCGCGAGCCCGTGCGAATACTGCCCTTCTACTCCGAGTCACCCGATCGGTAGAAACGGATTTCGACGCGCTCCACCGTTGCCAGGCCTTCCACCACCGCCTCATCGATAACCGGTAGAAAGGCCTCGATCTTGTCCTCAGTATCGACGATTTCGATAACGATCGGCAGGTCGCTCGCGAGGCGCAGGATCTTTGCGGTGTGCAGGCGACTGTGGGAGCCGAACCCCTCGAGTCCGCGGAGCACCGTCGCCCCGGCCAAGCCGCCCTTCCGCGCCCTGTGAACGATCCACTCATAGAGCGGCTGACCCTCGTACCTGTCGTTCTCTCCGACGAAGATGCGTAGGAGCTTGCCTCCCTTCGGGAGCGTCATGGGCCAGCCCTACCGCGACGTCGTGATGGCGTAGCCAAGCCACACCAAAGCCAGGCCGAGGATGACATGGGCGCCGACGTTGGCGGCGGCGCGAAGCAGGTCGTTGTCGCGGAGCATCGCGAATGTTTCGTACCCGAAGGTCGAGAAGGTGGTGAACCCGCCGAGGACTCCGATGAGAACGAACATACGTACCTCCAGCCCGAACAGCTGCCGAGACTCGGCGTATCCAGCCACCACCCCGATCAGCAGACAACCGAGGAGGTTTACCAGCAGCGTTCCATACGGAAACGTCGTGAGAGGCACCTGTCGATGGACCAGTCCGCTGAGCCCGTAGCGGGCGAGAGCGCCCAGAAAACCTCCGGAACCAATCACGGCGGCATTGATGAGGGCTGCTTTCACGCTCCGTCTTGCCCGCCGCGCGTTGCCGACTGGAGCTCCTGCACTTGCTGCTCGAGGCGCTCGATGCGACGCATCATGAGGTCGGGGTCGAAGTCCCGAGTCGCACCGGCGGACCCATTCGATGCCGTCGGCAACGGCGTGGTTGGCTGCTCTCGATCTGCCGCCGCACGGGCCGGCCCGGCTGTCGCCGTCTGCACAGCCTCGGGCGGGAGGACGTTCGCGTCCGCCGGTTCGACGTATTCGCCCTCGTCGCCGAAGCCGACGCGGTGTCCCCAGCGCGGTTCTTTCTGCCCTGGCGCACGTTCGAGGAGTACGACCAATGGGTCGGGCGGTGACGCCAGGCTCGCAAGAGCTGCCTCAGCCGAATCGCTGGAGGAGAATTCGTGCAGCCGCACCGTCCGAGAGCGAATCTCGCCTGTGGTCTGAGGTCCTCGTAGCAGGAGCACCGTGAGCACCGCCTTGCCGGCGGGATCGAGGCGCCAACGCTTCTCGACCTGTTGCCCCCACTTGGTGGCGCGACCTCCCGTGACGCGTGTCACGAGTAAGTCGTGGTGCAACCGTTTCAACGCGCCGCGAACGGTGCCTTCCGACAGGTTCAGTGCCGGGTTGCGATTGCTGCGCTGATTGCAGGCGGCGACGAGAGCGTTCTCGGTCAGCGGGTAATACTCAGGCGTCGCTTGTTGTTTCTCGAGCAAGCAGCCAAGCACCCGGATCTCGTTACTGTCGAGTCGGCGAGAGATGCGCTCGATCATCGCACCGGCGTAGCGCAATCATCTGATCCCCACAGCCAACGTCGTGGTGCCGGTTGGACCATGTAGGCCGACGACGCTCCATCGCGGAGGTCTTCCGCGACGCAGGCTACGAGGCGACGCCTACCAGTTGAACGAGCGGGTCACCTTGAGGGTGATCGAACGGTCGTGGCGGCCAAAGCGAAAGCGGTTATACTCGCCCGCTTGACGATAGACGAGATAGATGTCGTCGCCGATGCGGTAGATGTAGCGCAGCCGGGCGAAGACTGAAACCCCGTTCGAGACGCTGCTGTACTGCACAAGGCCGTCGGTGAGCCAGCGGTCCGAGAAGCTGTAGCTGGCTCGCGCGTTGAGCACGTTACTCGTGAATGAGCCCCCGGGCAGGTTGATCTTGTTGAAGCTGAACGCGGGGGCGATGCGCAGCTTCTCGCTGGGCCGGAACGTCAGCTGTGGCTCGAGCGAGACGATGGTGCCGTCGTAGAAGTCGCCGAAGATCAGGGAGGTGCCGCCGCTCATCCGGCGACCACCGAAGGTACTGAGCCGCAGAAACCAGCTGTCGAAGCTGTACTCGCCGGGCGGGACCGCCACGTCGGGATGAATCTGGAATGGGAAGTCCAGCCGCTCGAAGTCGCTCTGGTAGAAGGCGCTGATCCGATCTCCGGACTCGAAGTTGAGGGAGGCTCCGCCCCACCCCTGTCGGCTGACGAGAGTCCCGGTGGTGTCGTGGAAGCTCGTGAGGTTGGCGTTGACGCTCATCGACCGCAGCCAGGCAACACTCGGTCGAGGGGTCCACACCGCGTTGTATGCCCGACGAACGATGTCCTGTCTCAGGACGAATCCCATGTCGCTCTGGAAGTCGGGGTCGATGCGCATGACGTCGACGCTCGCGCTCCAGAGGTCGCTTCGCCAACCGGCGCGCACCTGGCCGGCGAACTTGCCTTCCTCGAGGGCATCGTCGGTGGCCCGCGCCCCGAACGCCGAGATGTTGAGGTTGTCGAAGAAGGTGAAGTTGGCGTCGGCACCGACGACCGTGTTGGTTGCCCCGTCCGCCCCCTCGACGTTGGTGATCAGCGCGCCGACGCTCGATCGGGCCAACACGTCCTGACGCCAGCGCAACGCCGAGTAGTTGCGCCCGTCACCGTATTCGGAATCGCCGGTTCGGACGTTGAGAAAGCCGATGTTGCCGCTTCCGAGCTTGCCGGTCATCTTGGCGCCGAAGTCGATCGGCGTCGGCATGCCGGAGTCCGACAGGCCGATGTTGCGCGAGTGGAAGAGACGTAGCACGGGCGATTCGTAGCTGTGGGTGCGACCTTCCTGCCCAAAGCTGAAGTTGTTGACTCCCTCGAGGAAGAAGTCGCGCTTCTCGGGGAAGAAGAGTGAGAAGCGCGTCAGGTTGACGCGTTGTTGATCGACCTCGACCTGGGCGAAGTCGGTGTTGTAGGTGAGGTCGGCGGTGAGGTTCGACGTGACCTGGATCTTGAGATCGTCGATGCCGAATTGGTTGGTCAGATCGTTGGCGCGCCCTGGGTCCTCGAACAACGAGGTAGCCCCGCCCAAGAAGTACGGCCTGAGCCGGAAGCGTTGCGTCACCGAAAGGTTCTGCAAGCCGCGGAGGTCACCCGCCTGCGACACGCTGATGAACTGAAAGTCGCGTCGGTAATTGCTCCACGCCACCGCCTCGTTCTTGCGGCGGATCTGACGCTCGAAGTCGATTCCCCAGTTGGCTGCGCCCGAGGAAAAGCGCAGGATTGCCAGCGGGATCACCATCTCGGCCTCCCAACCGCGCGCGGTGATCTGTGCTGCTGCTTCCCAGGCCTCGTCCCATTCGGAGTTGATCTGGCTCTCGTTGCGGATGGTGGCGTCGGTTCGAGTACCCAACGGGTTCACCGTGAACAGGAACGCACTGCGTCCGTCGTGGAAGGTGTCCAGCAGGACGCTGAACGTATCGTCCGAGCCGCCGATCCGTCCGCGCAGCGCGTCGCGTCGCATCTCGGTGGCGAGGACGGCGCTAGGGGTACTGTCGTAGGCGATTAGGCCAACATAGAGGTTCTCACTGTCATAGAGAACACGCACCTCCGTTCGCTCCGAGGCCGGCTGTCCTTCCCGCGGCTCCCGCTGCAGGAAATCTGCCGCGACGTCGGCGAGCGCCCAGCTGTCGTCGTCGACGATGCCGTCCATTATCGGGGCGTCGATGGTGCGTATCACCGCCATATCGGGTGTCACTCCAGGGGCTCGCGGCGATCGTATTCGCGCGGCCCCGAACGCTGGCCCGACGGCGGCGGGCGTGGGGACCCCGGTAGGGTTGGCCGGCACGATCGTGGGCGCAGAGGCATCGACGAGCGGAATGCCCGCTCCGATCGGTTCCAAGAAGGCGCCGATCGGATCCATTGTCCGGGCGGCTGGCACCGGTGATGCGACCGCCACTGGGTGCAAGGTAAACGTAGCGGGTACCAGGGATTCGACGGGTCGAGGCCACGGCATGCCCTTGGGCTCGGTGACCGGAGCTTCGGCGACATGCACGGGCGCATGCAAGTCTTCAGTGGCCACCATCCGAACCGGAATGTGCCTTCTGCGGAGCTTCGTGGGCGCGGTGGGGGGAAGTCCAGCCGCGCCGCTGCTCCCGACCGCAGGGGCGACCGACGTGCTCGCCCGTGTACGGGTCGTGATCATGCGTACTGGGATCGTTCGGCGCGGCGTCGTTCGCTGCCCGGCCTTGGGGCTGTTGGCAGAGTCGGATTGTCTGGATTCCTGCCGGGCGGACTCACTCTGGCGATTGGGATCCGCCGAGTCGTCGCCACCCTGACTCGCTGCTCCAGGACGGGGAGCTGCCGCAAGCAGCAGCGCGAGGCACACAATTAGCCTGGGTTTGCGCCTGCACGCAGCGAGAAGTCTGGGCGACGTTGTCAAGTTGACGACACGTTGCGGATTGCCCCAACGGTGACCCACGCGCGGCGCTTGCCAGCAGTCGGGCGACGATTCGTTCTTATCTATAATGCGATCCTAGTATCGGTGTTTAACCGTGGCCTCGTCTATACCTCATTGGAGGGAAAGACTGTAAGGAATTGTCAGGAGGCGTCAGGAACCGTCGCCGGGCCACCGTAATAGGGAGTCAACTCGCGCCTACGGTCCACCATCGAGGCTGTTGTAGATCATTTCGATCCAGCCGTCGGCGGACATGTAGCCGTAGCCCCAGCCTTCGTACTCGCGGCCGAGTCCGGCTGCGATGATCTCCTCGAGGCTGCGGCCCGCCGCCTTCCTGATCCGCACCAGGTTGATCGTATCGTCGAGCATCTTGCGCACGCGGTACAGCTCCGCCTTGCCGGACAACGGCCCGTGCCCAGGGATCACCGCGGCGTCGTCGGGAATCATCGGCAGCAGGGCATCGAGATTGGCTAGCATCGCCAATGCGTTGCCGCCCGATTGGAGATCGGCGGTCGGAAAGCTCGAGGTGCCGGAGTTGAACAGATCTCCCAGGTGCACGACGTTCGATCCGGTGAAGAACACGACGACGTCGTTGTCGGTGTGACCACCGGGGATCGCCAGTGCCCGCACCTCCTCGCCGTTGAAGTGCAGCGAGAGTGCCTCGTTGAAGGTGATTACCGGCCAATGGGCGCTGTCCTTGGACAGCAGACGTTCTCGAGCACGCTCGTGGGCCACCACCAGCGCGTCGCTGCCACCGGCCAGGTTGGCGTTGCCGTCGCTATGATCGTCGTGATGGTGCGTGTTGATGATGAAACGCAGTGCGCCACCATCGAGAGCTCGCAGGGCCTTGGTGATGGCCCTGGTCAGCTCGGCCCACTGATCGTCGACGACGAGGATGCCGTCGGGCCCCACTGAGACGGCGATGTTACCGGCGACGTCGCCGGTGGCCTCGAGCATGTAGATGTTGCCGGAGACCGCGTGAGTGACGATCTCCACGCCCGCGAGATCTGGCTTCTGGGATGCTGTCGACGGAGCTTCGGCAATGCGTAGACCGTCGATCGCGATCCGGAATCCCATATGGTCGTCGCTGGAATTCTGCTCGTCGCCGGTTCTCGCTGCCGCACGGATGCTATGACCCCCCTCCGGGGCAACGCGCCCATCGGCGTCGACGCCAGCCCAGTCGACCCAGGAACCGCCGCGGTTGACCCGGTCGATGTCGGCGTCAGCGACTCCAGCGGGCCGCTCTGGGCCACTGGGATTCCGCCGAGGGGAGCCTGCGTAGTAGCCCCTGTCGTAGATGTCGTAGACCCACTCGCCGAGGTTGCCAGCCATGTCGTAGATGCCGTATGGCGATTGGCCGGGATCGTAGGCGCCGACCGGCGAGGTCTCGACGTAGCCGTCGTCGACCTCGGCATCAGGCCGGCGCGTATGTGGCCCGTACTTGCCGACAAAGTTGGCATCAGCGTAGTTGGCCCGGCGCCCGTCAGGAGCCTCGTTTCCCCAAGGGAACCGCCGGCCTTCGGTACCGCGCGCGGCCTTCTCCCATTGAGCCTCTGTCGGCAATACCACCGCAAGTCCGAGCTCGCTCGAAAGCCAGGCGCAAAATGCCTGCGCATCGTTCCAGCTGACGCTGCCCACCGGGTGGTCGTCACCCTGCTCGAAGTAGATGTTGTTCCAGCCGCCGTCTAGCCGCGGCTCCCAGGGGTCACCTCGTTCGCCCTCCTCGGGAACCTCACCCGTCCATTGCCACGAGCCCTGGCCGCTTTCCGCGTCGGTGACGTATCCAGTGGCCTCGACGAAGGCGCGAAACTGTCCGACGGTCACCGGGTACTTGGCGATCCAGTAGTCGTCGAGCTCGATGTCGCGGGTCGGACGCTCGTCATCGAGGCCCTCGTCCGAGCCCATGCGGAAGGATCCCGCTGGCACCAACACGAAGTGATGGCCTTCGCCGAGGTCGACTTCTCGGTGCCCGGCGGTGTTGGTGGTCGTCCGCTTGGCGGCGGCAAGCACCCGGTCGACGATCGACTCGCGCACGGGCCAGGAGACCGCGCTCTCCAGAGCAGACTCAACCGAGCCGACTCGCTCGACCGAGGGCGCGTATTTCAGCGCCGGTAGCGTCGCCACGACAACCCCTAGAACTGTCACCAAGCGGAACTGCTGCCGCATCGTCTAGCCCCTTTGTCCAACCGCTTCGGCCCCACCCATGAACAGCCAGGCTACCTACTCGCGGCGAAGCGCTCAACGCGCTCGGACGTCGGCTTGCGGCTGCGCCGCTAGCTCGATGTCCGCGCGCCCGAGGTCAGGCTGCTGAGCCCCGTAGCAGAGCTCGGACCTTCCCTTCGAGCCAATCAATTGGCGAGAAGAGGAATGCAAGCGAGGTGGGTGCGTCGGCCAAGAACGAGCGTCGGAAACGCCAGGACCTCGCAGCCCTGGTGTCCGAGGGCGGCGATCAGAATCAGGGAAGCGCCGATGAACACGACCGCGCCGGTCCCGGAAGCGCCGCCCCGCAGAAATACTAGCAACGCCGGGGTCACGGCAATCGCGGCGCCGACCCGTGAGCAGGGTCGCTACGTCGACATCCCGCGCGCCGCGATCTGCCAGACGGCTTCAACCCGGTCTTCGCGAATCGCGTACATCTGGTCGTACAGGTTCACCACCGGGTCGCATTGCGACACGATCAGTTCGAGCTTGTCACCGACCCGGTAGGTTCTCGACGGGTCTTCGTACGTGAGCGAGCCGAACTCATCCGAGCCGGACCGGTACTCCATCCCGGATTCTCCCTTCACG
>DASCOT010000193.1:0-9489 GCA_036012155.1 Acidobacteriota bacterium | reverse complement strand
CCCGGGAGAGGCGCCGCTACGTCAGGATATCATCGAACCTGCGCCGATCGCGGTTGGCGCAGATGGCGTGTGCCCGCCTACGGGATCAGCGTCTTCGCCGCGCCAGCTCACGCGCCTGCCACTCGTAAACGACGGGGCTGGCGACGAAGAGCGAAGAGTAGGTGCCAACCACCACACCCACGAGGAGGGCGAAGGAGAAGTCGTTGATTACCGGCCCTCCGTAGACGAAGACCGCGACAACCACGATCAAGGTCGTCGTCGACGTAAGCATGGTGCGCGACAGTGTTTGGTTCAGGCTGATGTTGATCCGTTCGTAGAGCGTCGTCCGGCGGAGCACGTTGGTGTTTTCGCGCACGCGGTCGAAGACCACGACGGTGTCGTTGAGCGAGTATCCAACAATAGTCAGGAACGCCGCCACGACCGGCAAGTTGAACTCTCTCCCGGCGATCACGAAGGCACCGAGCACCACCAGAACGTCATGGATCAGCGCCACCACCGCCGCGATTCCAAACTTGAACTCGAACCGATAGGTGATGTAGGCGAGCATTCCGATCAACGCCCAGACCACCGCCTGAATCGTCCGGCGCCTCAGATCGTCCCCGACCTGCGGGCTAACCGATTGGCTGTCTCGGATCGTGAAGCCACCGAAGTGGGCGCGGGCGCGCAAGCTCTCGAGAACCGCGGCGTCGAGTCCGGCTCCGGCTAGGTCGTCCCATTCGGTGAACAGTCCAACCGTTCGCTTGGCGTCCAGAACCCGCTGCACCTGGGCCTGATATGCAACCTGCGCGCTCTCGAGATCTCCTTCGAGGTCGAATTGCAGTGGATTGTGCTCCACGAGGGAGTCCAGCAGCTGATCGCGACCGACCATGTTCAGATCGAGCTGCGACTGAGAGGAGTCGCTCAGGCTGCGGAACGCTTCGGTGATCGCCGCCACCGCTATGTCCAGCGGCTCGCCCTCTTCGACCCGCGGCGTGCGCACCAAGATCTCGTTCGACCCTTGTTCGAACTCCTGGATGGTGGCCTCGGCAAGGCCCGATCCGGCCAACGCGTTCCGCAGGGTGGTCAGGTCGGGGGGCGCCGCAAACTTCGCCACGATCTGCGATCCACCGGCGAAATCGATGCCCAGGACCGGGCCGCGCGTCATGAAAGCAACGAGGCCGGAGCCGATTACGACCGCCGAGAGAGCCAGCGCGATATATCGCTTGCCGAGAAAGTCGAACTCTGTTCCGCCGAGAAGTCGCATCGATCGTCGCTCAGATACTGAGGGCCCGCGGGCGCCGTCGGGTCCACAGGTCGAACAGCACTCTCGACACGAAGATCGCGGTAAACATCGATGCCAGGACGCCGATCGAGATCGTCACCGCGAACCCTTTCACCGGTCCCGTGCCGAACTGAAAGAGGAACACGGCAGCGATCAACGTCGTGATGTTGGCATCGACAATGGCCGAAAAGGCCTTGGCAAACCCGGAGTCGATCGACGAGCGTACCGTCTTGCCGACGTCGAGCTCCTCGCGGATGCGCTCGAAGATCAGCACGTTGGCGTCGACCGCCATGCCGATGAGCAAGATGATGCCGGCAATGCCCGGCAGCGTCAGCGTCGCCCCGAGGGCGTTCATCACGCCGAGCACGACCACCAGGTTGAGCGCCAAAGCAACCACGGCGTTGATACCCGCGCCACGGTAATAGACCAGCATGAAGGCGACCACGATCGCAAATCCGATGCTCGCCGAGAGCACGCCACGATCGATGGACTCCCGGCCGAGCGACGGTCCCACCGACCGCTCTTCGAGATAGCGGATCGAAGCCGGCAGCGCGCCTGAGCGCAGCACGAGCGCAAGATCCTCGGCTTCGGTAACGGTGAAGCTGCCCGAGATCTGCCCGTTGCCGGCGATGCGACCCTCGATAACCGGGGCCGAGAAGATCTCGTCGTCGAGAACGATGGCCAGCTGGCGACCGATGTTCGCACCGGTGAACTCGGCGAACTTCCGGGCCCCATCGGCGTTGAGCGTAAAGCTGACGGCCGGAAGGCCGAGCTCGTCTTGGCTCATACGGGCGGTCCTGAGATCACGACCGGTAACCACCGGCTCGGCGTTCACCGCGTAGAACCCGCCGGGTAGCCCGTCTTCCGGCTTCGCCGCGAGGATCTCCGTATTCGATGCCACGCTACCCCCGCTGGCGTCGATGAGCTCCTGTCGGGTGAGCGCCGGCCCTGATTCGACCGTCTTCAGCTCGAGCAGCGCCGTATTGCGTAGCAGCGCCTTTACCCGCTCCGGATTCTCCACCCCGGGCAGCTGTACCAGCAGCCGATCACCCGTCAACCCCTGCCGTTGGATGATCGGCTCGGTGACGCCATACCCATCGACGCGGTTGCGGATCGTCTGCAGCGCCTGGCGAACCGCGCCATCGCGTACCGAGCTAGCCGCCGCGCTCAAGAGCGTCAGCCCGATCGATCGGTCGTTTCGATCTACGCTGTAGGTGTTAGGGAAATACTGCGCCACGAGCTCGACGACTCGATCCGCGTCGCCGTCACCGGAGGCGATGATGGTGGCGCCACCCAAGCCATCGTTGACAGCGTCATCGATGGAGACTGCCTCGTCGGTGAACAGCCGACGCAGTGAGTCGAGGTTGTCGCGCACCTCGGCTTCAATTGCCTCCTCGGTGTCGACGCGGAGCAACAGGTGGATGCCGCCGCGCAGGTCAAGGCCGAGCTTGACGTCCTCGGAGAACGCCAGGAAGGCGAACACCGCCGTGAGGCCCACGATCAGGATGAGCTTCCCGCGCAACTCCTGCATTGTCTGCCCTCCGGGGAATCCAGCGCCTAGTCCGAGTCCTCGGCGAGGCCGGCGATACTCTGCTTGGTGACGTCGATCTTCACCTGATCGGCAACCTTGATCCGAAAACGGTCATCCTGAATGCCCACCACGGTGCCGTATATGCCCCCGTTCGTCACAACCTTGTCACCGTTCTTGAGGTTGGCGACCAACTCGTCGTGCTGCCGCTGTCGCTTGCGAACCGGGGCGATCAGCAGAAAGTAGAAGATCAGAACCATCGCGACGATCGGGATCAGCCCGGTAATCGGATTCTGACCCGGCGCAGCGGCCATGAGCAGTAGGGAGTGCAGCGAACTCTCTCCAGCGAGAGCCGGAGCTAGCTCCGGCGAGGCGATGGGGTCGGCGTCTCGAAATGGGCGCTAACCATCTCCCTTCGAGCGGCCGCAACACGGCGTCGCGGCGCGCATTTCCGCGAACGCGCCGGAGCCGATAGCGTGCCGGATGCGCCTCATGGTGTCAAGGTAGTGCCATAGGTTGTGGATCGTCATCAGCACGCCGCCCAGCATTTCGCCACGCAGCTTCAGATGGCGAAGATACGCTCGACTATAGCGCTCGCACGTGGTGCACTTGCAGGCTGCATCGAGCGGTCCGTCATCGTTGGCGTGCCGCGCGTGCCTCACCGTCACGACCCCGTCGTTGGTGAAAGCGACTCCGTTTCGCGCATGGCGCGTCGGCATGACGCAATCGAACAGATCCACGCCGAAGGCCACCGCTTCGACCAGGTCCTGCGGCGTTCCCATACCCATCACGTACCGTGGCCGATCAACCGGCAATACGCTCGTTGCGGCACCCAGCGCCGTCCAGGTCTGCGCCTTCGACTCCCCCACGGCCAAGCCACCGATCCCGTAGCCGTCGAACTCCAGCGCGGCAAGCTGAAGTGCGTGCTCCTCGCGTAGTTCGGGGTAGACGCTCCCCTGGACAATACCGAAGAGCCCTCCGGAGAGCTCCCCGGCGCGCCGTCGACTACGCTCCGCCCACATCTGACTACGGCGCACCGCACGAGCCGCATCGGGGTATTCCGCCGGACTGGCGATGCACTCATCGAGCACCATGGCCACATCAACGCCCAGCATGGCCTGGATCTCCACCACGAGTTCAGGGGTGAGACGACGGTATTGCCCATCGAGGGGCGAGCGGAACGTCACGCCATCGTCGTCGATGCTTCGACGGTCGGCCAACGACATCACCTGGTAGCCACCGCTATCCGTCAGGATCGGCGCGTCCCAACCCATGAATCGGTGCAATCCGCCGACTTCGCGGATGATCTGGGCGCCGGGCCGCTCCCACAGGTGGTACGCGTTGGCCAATACGATCTGCACACCGAGCCGCTCGAGCTGCTGGGCTGGAATTCCCTTGACGGCGCCGTATGTGCCGACGGGCATGAAAGCCGGCGTCTGAACACTGCCGTGTGGCGTATGCAGTTGCCCGATGCGAGCCGCAGAGCCAGTGTCCTCACGCTCGACGCTGAACGTAATCATGTAGTGGATCCAGCCGCGAACGGGTCCCAACCAGCACTTCCCAGCGGCTCGTCAGTAGCGCCGTTGCGGACAGTCAAGCCATCGGCAGCGGCGACGAACACGCCGATCCGTCGGGCATTCACCTCGAAGCGAGCCGCGGCGGCAACGAGGTCGTCCTGATCGCCATCGCCAACCGAGCACAGCAACGCGTAGTCGTCTCCCCCGCCGACGGCAAGGCTCAGCGGTGCTCTCCCGAGCCGGCTCGCCAGCTCCGTGACGTCCGCGGCCAGCAGCGCGTCGGCATCCAACGCCACGCCGACACGTGAGGCAGCACACAGACGGGTCAGATCGAGCCCAAGCCCGTCGCTCACGTCCATCATCGCGCCCACCAGGCGGCGCTCGGCGACATGCCTGGCAAATGACAGTGGCGGCGTCGGCATGCGATAGGCCTCGATGCCTCGATGCGCCAGCGCGTCTGAGGGATCGTTGCCGCCGGAGCTCAGCAGCAATCGGCCGGCCGCCGCCATGCCGAGGTCACCTATCAACCAGCAGGCGTCCCCGACGGTCGCCCGATCGCGTAGCGTCGGCGGCACCCCCGCGGCGAGCGTCCCGCCGGCGCAGAGGCACATCCCCACACAGCGAGCCGAGAGCGTCACATCACCGCCAATGGTCGGGCATCCGAGCTCGCGTCCGCCGTCGCGTAACCCCGCAACGACGCCATCAAGCCACTCAACGCCGAGATCGGGCGGCAGCTCCAGGGCACACAAAGCCCACGTCGGGGTCGCTCCCATGGCGCCCAGATCGCTGACGCAGACCGCAAGCGCGCGTCGACCCAGCTCCCACGGCGACAACCACGAGCGCCGGAAGTGAACACCCTCGGTTTGGCGGTCTGTCGTGAGGACGAGACGACGCTCCGACATATCGATCACTGCAGCGTCGTCGCCCGGCCCCACCTCGACACCGGAGGCGCCGGTCTCCAGCGCGGACCGGATGCGCTCTACCAGATCCAGCTCGCCGATCTCGTCCACACGCATAGGAGTCAACAGCCCTCTCCCTGCCCGGTATTTCGCCGAGCCTGCGAGCGGGCCCAAGCACGAGCGCTCTGGGGTCCTTCCCAGCGACGGTTGATCTGCCCCAACGCCAACTCGCGGAGCACGCGGCCCAGTAAGGGTCCGGTACTCATGCCCCAGGAGATCAGATCATCGCCGGTGACCCAGCGCGGCTCCCCGGCGCGCTGAGCAGCGCGACGAAGCTCGGCCGCGTGACAGCTCGGCTTCAGGGCCATCGCCAACGCCGCGGCATCGCCAGCCGCCCCAGGATCGCGCAACGACCATGCGGCCAGACGCTCGGGCGACGCTCCGACGCAGGCGCCCGCCCAGCGCGCCACTCGTGCCGCACTGCGAACCTGCGCTGGTGCCCAGCGGCCGTCGAGCAATCGTGCGATCACCGCGTCCACACCAACCTCGACCGCCAAGTCGAGAATCAGTGCCCCCAATCGACCTCGCCGCTGTGGAGGGTCGAGGCACAGCTCCGCTTCGGTCACCGCCCAGGCATCGACAGCGACATGGCTATCGAGCCTGCCAAGAGTCGGCTCACAAACGCCCAGCTTGCGACCGAGGCGCAAGGCATCGCACCAATCCGCGGACGCCAGGTTCAAGCTCCACTCTGCCTGGGTGCGCTCACGGGCCACCCCTACCAGCTGCTGCGCAACCGACGAGACGGTCGCCTCGGTCGCCTCCTCGATACGGAAGCCCCCCAGATCTGTGGCGTAACGGACAGCGCGCAAGGCGCGCAACGGATCGGCAGCGATCACTCCTGGAGACGCCTCGCGCAAGCGGCCGGCGAGGAGATCTTTCAATCCACCGAACGGATCGACAAGCGCATTCTCGAGATCGGAACCCGGATTCAGCGGCAGCGCCAACGCGTTGACGCTGAAGTCACGCCGGCCGAGGTCTTGCACGAGGCTACCTTGGCATCGTGCGACATCCACCTGGATGCCCTTCCAGCGGAACCGGTGTGTGTGCTGAAACGCATCGCCGATGTCCGCAGGCCTCGTGCCGCGTGCCCGCTCGATAGCGTCGAGGTAACGTCCGAAGCCCTGCTCCACGACCAGATCGAGATCATTCGGTGCTCGCCCGAGCAATGCGTCGCGGATGGCCCCTCCAACAAGAGTCACCCTGGCCCCCTCGGGCGCCAGCGCCGCGAGGCAGGTCAAGGGTGCCTCGGCAAGCAGGCACGCCAAACCCTGCCAATCTACGCGGCGCGCCTCAGGTTTGCTGGTCGAGGAGGGTCTTGAGTTCCTCCATGAACGCATTGACATCCCTGAAGTGACGGTACACCGAGGCAAACCTAACGTAGGCGATCTCATCGAGGTTCCTGAGGCGATCCATCACCAGCTCGCCTATCTCCCGGCTGTCGATCTCGCGGCCGCTGCCTTCCTGCGCACGCGTCTCGACCTGGTCACAGATGGCTTCCAGCTGCTCGACAGGTACCGGACGCTTTTCGCAGGCGCGCAAGATTCCGGACAGTAGCTTGCTACGGTCGAAGCGTTCGCGGCTTCCGTCTTTCTTCACCACGACAATGGGGACCACTTCGATTTGCTCGTAAGTAGTCAGTCGGCGGCCACATTCCAGACACTCTCTCCGGCGCCGGATGACGTTACCGTCGCGCACTTCGCGCGAGTCGACCACCTTGTCCTTGTTGTGACCGCAATAAGGGCACTTCATGGCACGCAGACCGAAGGGCTGTTGGTGACGCGGCCCCCGCACCGCGCCGAAGACATCGAGCGGATTATAACGTCCGATCGTCCCGCGGCCCCTCGCCCGGGGTCTCGCCCATGCGCCGCAGCGCGGCGAACGTAAGTCCCTCGCGTGCAAGCAATACGGCCCCGAGCACGCCCAGCGGTAGAAAGCCAATGGTATGGCTGACGATCGCGAACGCCACGGCTACATCGTTGTCGATCCCGAACAACGTCACCAATCCGATCTGCGCCGCCTTATGGAAAGCTCCCACGGCGGCCGGCGTCGGCACGACCACGCCGGCGACCAGCAGGGTGACGAGTGGGATCGAAGCATAGGCAGGCAGGTCGATGCCAAACGCCCGGAACAGCACGACGTACATAAGGTCTATGACGCCCCACAGCAGCATCGAGCTGCCGATGATGCACGCTACCAAGCCGGGGCTGCGCAGCCCCGACATCCCATCGACGAACGACGCCGCTATCGACGCCACCCGTGTCGGCAGCCAGGATTTCGCCAGCGCCTTGCCGCGCGCCTTCAACCTTCTGTTGCGGCTCGCGGCGGCTACGGTAACAGCGGCCACGAGGATACCCGCGGCACCCAACAAAGCTACGAGGCGAATCGCGTCGAACACCGCGGCTGCGTCGCCCTGCAGGGCAGGTGGAGGAGGAAAGACCAGCAGATAGATGCCCAAGTACAGAACGATCGCCACCACGTCAAAGGCCCGTTCCAACACCACAGACCCCATCGCGGCGCTGGCGCGAATTGGCGTGCGACGCGCCAGCAGGACCGGCCGTACGATCTCGCCCAGGCGCCCCGGGAGCACGACCGACACTGTCCACGCCATCAGCGTGCAATCGACGAGGGGTCGCAGAGCCACCGCGCCGAGAGGTGACAACAGCTGCCGCCATCGCCATGCTCGCAGCAGCGTAGACAACAAGATCGTAGCCAATGCGACCAGGATCCACGTCGGATCGGCGTTGCGCAGCGACTTCCAGACCTCTCCGAGGTTGGCCTGTCGAAGAAACAGCCAGACGAGCCCGGCGGCGAGCAACAATCCGACGGCAACGTGGGTGCGACGGGACATAGGCTCCCCGGCATGGTGGGCACGCGTGGTCTCCCGACGCGCAACGGTAGCCCCTCCCCGGACCGCTGGCAAACGCGACCTGCTAAACTCCGGCAGCCAGCAATTCCACGAGGATCCGTTCCCGAGACCGGCGCCCACGATGTCTAGCCAACCCGACGTCGCCGCGGCCATAGTGGCGGCCGGCCGCCGACTCTACAAGAGTCGGATCCTGGCATCGTACGAGGGCAACCTCAGCGCCAGGATCGGTTCGGATCGTGTGCTTACGACAGCCACGGGAACGCACAAGGGACGCCTGCTCGAGACAGATCTCGTGCTCGTCGACCTGGCCGGGGAGCCATTGAGCGATGGCCATCCATCCTCCGAACTCAAGCTGCACCTGGCGATCTACGGAGAGCGCCCCGAGGTCCGCGCGGTAGTGCATGCCCACCCGCCGATTGCGACCGGCTATGCTGTCGCCGGCAAGCAGCCTCCGGCGGCACTGGCTGAGATCGTGGCATTCCTGGGCTGCGTGCCCGTGGCACCCTACGGGACGCCGTCGACCGCAGCCCTGGCGGATTCTGTACGCGCTCCGATCCGCGAGTTCGACGTCGTGTTGCTAGCCAACCATGGCGCGGTGGCAGTCGGATCCACCGTCGAGATGGCGGAGGAACGCATGGTCCAGCTAGAACACTTCGCACAGATCGCCCTCGTGGCACATCTTCTTGGTGGGCCACGCCACTTCAGTCGCGAGCAGATTGAGGAGCTCTCGGAGCTCCGCGAGGCGGCCGGTGGGCTACCGGTTCCGGCGATCTGCTACCCCTCAACCGAGGAATCGGGCACCATTACGCTCAGTCACGATGATCTGGTCGGTCTCATCGCCGACGCGCTACGCACGATCCGCTGAAGCCTGCCGTCTCGGCAAACGGCTCGCACGAGGAGGAACAGTCCATGGGAGATTACGGAGAAGCCCTCGGAATGATCGAGACCCGGGGCTTCGTCGGCATGGTCGAGGCATCCGATGCCATGGTGAAGGCCGCCAAGGTGACGATGATCGGCTACGAGAAAGTTGGAGGAGGTCTGGTAACGGCGATCGTCCGGGGTGACGTAGCAGCGGTGAAGTCGGCAACCGATGCCGGCGCTGCAGCGGCACGTCGCGTCGGCGAGCTGATCTCGGTGCACGTGATCCCGCGGCCGCACTCGAGCCTCGAGGATTGCCTACCGATCGGCAAGAGCGACTAGCAGCCGGAGAGGGTGTCGTGTTTCTCGCGCGCGTCGTGGGCACAGTTGTGGCTACTCGCAAGGATCCGAAGCTGGTTGGCAGCCGGCTGCTGATCGTGGTCCCCGTCGACGCCAACGGCGACGATGAGGAGGGCTACCACGTGGCGCTGGATACGGTC
>DASCOT010000192.1:0-14490 GCA_036012155.1 Acidobacteriota bacterium | reverse complement strand
CCGTCCTCCTCGACCTCGAGACGGATGCGTGCGCCAATCGCCGCGCGGTTGGATTGGGTGCCGACGAGCTTGACCGTGATCCAGTGGTTTCCGAAGCTGGGGTTCTCGTACAGGGCGTTGAAGTAGGCGTCGTCAGGGTAGAAGCCGCCGAGTTGCTGGAAGACGTCCTGGTCGCCGTCGTTGTCGATGTCGGCGAATGCCACGGCGTGACCCTTTGCGAGGTGCCCGAAGCCGCCCGCATAGGTGACGTTGGCGAAGCGCTTGCCGCCAACGTTCCTGTACATCACGTTGGGCAACAGCGCCTCGTACCCCGGGTAGCCAGTGCCGAGGAAGTAGTCGAGGTAGCCGTCGTTGTCGAGGTCGCCGTAATTCGAGCCCATCGGTAGCGTCGACTGGTCGATACCGTATGGCGCCGCCGCCTCTCGGAAGCTGCTGCCGCCGTCTCCAAGGTAGAGACGAGGAATCTTGATGGCCTGCACCTCGCCCATGAGGCTCGCCACCGCGGGGGAAACCCGTGGCCCTCGATAGCCGAGGGGGACGCCGTAGTTGTTTACCAGCAGGTCGAGCGTGCCGTTGTTGTCGACGTCCCAGAACCAGGTCGAGAAGCCGGCTACCGGCCTCGTGACCCCGAGCTCGGGCGCCACATCGGTGAACGTGTTGTCGCGGTTGTTGCGGTACAGCCGGTTGTCACCGTCCAGGTTCGCTACGTAGAGGTCCGGAAATCGGTCTCCGTCGTAGTCGCCCCAGGCGACGCCCTTGGCGGGCCGGAGGTTGAGGACGCCAGCTTGCTCGGCGACGTCCTCGAAGCTGCCCCTGCCGTCATTGCGGAACAGCTGCGAGGGGCTCACCTGTTCATCCGTCGACTCGTTGCCGACGAACAGATCGAGGTCGCCATCGTTGTCGTAGTCGGCCCAGGCGGCGGTCTGCGTCGGGTAGTTGGCGTCGGCGAGGCCGGCGTCGAAGGTTACGTCGGTAAAGGTCAGATCGCCGTTATTGCGCAGCAACGAGTTGGGGATGAGGCCGTCGGCTTGTAGCCAGGCGCCGCGCAGCACCAGGATGTCGAGGTCGCCGTCGTTGTCGTAGTCCGCTTGGTTGATGTTGAGCCCGCCGAAGATGCCGACGAGGTTTGCGCTTTCCGTGAGCTCGGCAAACGAGCCATCGCCCTGGTTGCGGAAGAAGCTGAGCAGCTCGTTGGAATCCTGCGTCGAGGACACGACGTCGAGATAGCCGTCGTTGTCGAAGTCGTCGACGATGGCGCCGCCGGCATGGTCGTAGGTGTCGAGGCCCGCCGCCGCGGCGACGTTCTCGAAGCGCGGAAAACCTTCATCCGTTTCGAACACCGTCGGGCTGATCGCCAATCCCTCGGGGACGCCGCCCGGATAGCGGCCAAGCTGCATGTACGCGATATTGGCGAGCCATTTGGCGGCGGAATGAAGCGCATGCTGCGGGCGGATGTTCCGAAGGAGCCGCACCAGGTGACCTAGCGCTGCCTCGGTCGATGCGAGCTCACGGTGCCGCCCGGCTGGCCCGGCCGCGAGGACGCAGGCGGCGTCGATCCGCAACTCGACACAGTTCGACGACATCGCTTGGCGCAGGTTCCCCACCGCCATCCAGAAGCTGATGGCCGGCCCTACTGTCGCCCGTTCTTGTCCGGACAGCCCTGGGAGCAACCCCCACGCCTGCTCGAGGCGTTCGATTCCACCCTCTAAGTCGGTGGTCAGCTCAAAGGCGCCGAACTTGCTGAGCGCCGCCGCACGCTCGACCGGCGAGGTGCTGTCGGCACTCGCGGCCACCTCCCGCCGCAGCTGCTCGACGAACTCGATCACCTGGAAACCGAGCGGCTTCGTCCGGCCGATCTCGGCCAACAACGCCACCATCTTGGCGTGGCCGGAGGACGACAGCTCCTGTGCCGTCGCGGCGTCGACGGTGCTCACGGCTCCGCTGCCGGTTAGCAGCAGCAGGATCACAAGGCAGGAGGATCGCAACATACGGGATCAGCCCCCGAAGCTGAAATCTGCCGTCTCGCGCTCGGCGAAGGAGCAGTCGGTAAAGTCAGGTAACGGATCGTTGAAGGTTACCTGTTCCAGGTCGACGCCGCGGACGTCCGGCGCGTGACAGCTGGCGCAACCGATGTCGTAGCCTTGCCTCGTCGCCGCGCCTAGATCTCACCCGAAAATCCCATCTGCGATATGCAGCGATCATCTGTTACAGGCCACTAGTGTAGCGTCTCTAAAATGGCTTTACAGCGATTAACTTTGTCGATGATCTGCTGGGCGGAAGCAGTCCAAACATAGGGCTTGGGATCGTCGTTGTAGTTGGCAATGAAGTTCTCGATGTTTTGGATGAGTGCTTGGACGGAAGGAAACGCACCTCGTCGGATGCTTTTTGTTGTCAGCTCAGCGAACCAGCGCTCCACCAAGTTCAGCCACGAGGAGCTTGTTGGAATGAAGTGTAGGTAAAAGCGACGATGCCGGGACAACCACTTTTTCACATTGGGGTGCGTGTGGGTGCCGTAGTTATCAACGATCAGATGCAGATCCAGCTCCTGGGGGAACTCGCGGTCGAGCTTGCGTAGAAACTTCAAGAATTCTTGATGCCGATGACGCGGCAGACACTGACCGATGACGGTTCCGTCCAACATGTTCAAGGCGGCGAAAAGGCTCGCCTCGGGGATCTCGATCTCACCCAGACCGCTTTCGACGAGGCTCACCGCGCCGTCGGCGAGCTCCTACAGATGCGCCACGGCTGGTTCCCGCGGATCTGATTCCCGCGTCGATAGCGACTACTGCTTGTCGAAGTGGAGCTCCTGTAGGATCGAGCCATCTGCCCTGTACCACATCACCTGCATCGTCTGGCCGTCCTCCGAGACCTGTCGCAAGAACATACCGGAGAAGGTCCCATCGGCGCGCTTGCCGAGACGCAGCTCGCTGCGTTCGGACATGCGGATCATCCTCACCAGCCCACTCGATTCCTCGCCGGTGTCGAGGCTCTTCCCGCGGTACCACTGGCCGTCGTCGAAGGTTGCCGTATAGGTGCTTCGCGTTCGTCGGCCGTTGTCGGTGATGTCGTTGATACCGGTCTCGGCGTTGTTCTCGTGCTTGAGCGTGATGATCTCCAGCTCCGGAAGCGGAGAGCCGTTGGTAATGGACTTCGATTGATCGAGCTTCCAGACCCCGTTGAAGGGATCCTCTTGCGCATGTGCAGTACCGACCAGCAAGAGAGACACCGCCAGCGCTGCGATCGACGTCCTCATTGTTTTCTCCTTCATGACTTTCTCCTGTTTGTGAGCAAGGCAAGCTCGAATCGGTTGCTTACCGCGCCGCCATCGTCGACGCCAGCTCCGGCACTCAACGTTTGTTCCAGGTGTCGATGACCTCGTTGTGCCCCACCAGCGTGGCGTTGTCACCGATATACAACATGGCGTCCTCGGCGCGAGCCGGATCCGTCGGCACGATGGCGTCCTTGATAGCAACCGTGCGGTAGCCGAGGCTGCGGGCGGTCTGCATGGTCGGCACGACACCGACCTCGGCGCCCACCCCGACGATGACGATCGTCGTGATTCGATTCCACCGCAGCAGCTCATCGAGCGCCGTGGCAATGAACGCGTCCGGTCGGTACTTCCTGAGCACCCAGTCGTTGCCCTCGGGCTTGATCTCCTCCGGGTTTTCCCAGCCCCAGGTGCCTTCGTGCGTCGAGATCGTCGACGGCGGCGCCGAGTCGTTGGACGTCTGCCGCGGTCTCCCATACGTCGACCCGTCCGGATACGAGGTCCAGCGGACATAGGCGACCCGCACGTCGTTGGCTCGTGCGGCAGCCAGCAGGTCGACCATCGGGTCCATGATCCCGGTGACGTCGATGCGGCGCCCGGTCATGTCGAACGTCCCACCCTCCGAGACGAATGCGTTGAGCACTTCATGGACCAGGAGAACCGTGTGCTCTGGATCCAGGAGCTCTTCGAGCTCCGGCCCTGACGCTGCTTGGGCGCTCCCTCGCCCGCCGGACGCCGACACGTAGCCAACCCCGACGACCAGAAGCGCAAGGGTCGTGATCACGATTCCAGACCTGCGTCTCATATCTCCTCCTCCTTCCGCCCCCAAAGCGTCGGGAACATCGCTAGATGACCCACGCTGAAAGCGATCACCACCACACGCAACTCCCGAACACGCAACACTACCGAGACGGAACATCGTCCTTTCGAGCGCCTTTTTCAAGGGACGCTCAGAATTGACGCTCGCTCTGCTGCCGGGTCAGGTCGACGACGTGCGGGCAGGCGCACTCCATGACCCTGGATTTCGCCGGATGAGCGGGTCTTGCGACGATTCGTGCGGTAAGACGGTCTCCGGGCGTAGAATCCATTGCGCGGACGGAACACGACCACGTTACGCAGCATCGCGGGAGGACTCCATGTGTAGAACAGTGACCCGGCGCAAACCGGGCGCGAATCGCGCCTTGGCGATCACGGCGACAGTGGCGGCCGTCACGCTGTCGGCAACGGCATGTGCCGGACAGGTCGATACTCAGGCGTCTGAGGGGAGCTCGACGGCGACCGGCGACCTGCACGACTCCTTGCTGCGCTGGCCACTGCCGTCGGGCGCCGAGACGTACGCTGACATCGATGGCAGGCGCCTCCATGGTTACGTCGTTGACCAGGCCGAGATGTCGCGGCGGTATCGCGATCAGGGGCATCCGCAGTTCTGGGGCCGGATCACCGGCACGTCTGCTGACGCGGAGAGCGCCGCGTGGTTGGCTGCCAAGTTCGGTGAGATCGGCCTTTCGGACGTGCGCATCCAACCGCTCGAGCTCGAGCCACAGTGGATGGCGCAATCGTGGGAGGTCTCGGTCACCGCCGGTGGTGAGACCTTCGCGCTCGACTCGGCTCAGCCAGCCTACCGAACGTCGCCGACGCCACCCAACGGCCTCCAACTCGACGCCGCCTATGTGGGCCTCGGCAGCGAGGCCGACTTTTCTGGCCGCGACGTTCGCGGCAAGGCTGCGTTCGCCTTCGGCATGCTGGGGGTGCGGTCGGAAGGCGCACTGGCGCGCGCCGATGCCAGCGGCGCCACCGCTATCTTCGACGTCCGGATGTTGCCGGGCAACATGCGCTACCAGGCCTACCCGGCGCGAACCAACGTGCCCACCTTCACTCTTGGAAGCGACGACGGCTACAGGGTCCGCGACCTGATCGGCGCTGGCGAAACACCACGGCTGAGCGTGTCGCTCGACGTCGAGATGGTCCCCGATCTCGAGACCGCGCTCGTCTGGGGCACCCTCCCCGGCGCCACCGACGAGACCATCTACATCATGGCGCACCGCGACGGCTGGTTCGACGCCGCCGGTGACAACGCCTCGGGCGTCGCCTCGATGATCGGCCTGGCGGAACACTACGCGCAGATCCCGCAGGCCGAGCGACGCCGCACGATGGTCTTTCTAGGATTGGATGGGCATCACAATCTGGGCGGCGGGGCAGGCGCGGTGGGCGGATTCTGGCTGATGGATCACCTAGAGGAGCTTTTCGCGAAGACCGCCTTGGTGATCAACTGCGAGCATCCATCGACGGTGCAGACGACCGTCAGGCCGCGATATCTTGGAAAAGACGACATCGTCTGGTCGAACGCGTACATGCCCCAGCAGTGGTACGTCGGCGGCCCCTCGCGACCACTGCTCGGTGCGATCGCCGTCAGTGCCTTCCACGAGTTCGGAGTCAGCACGTACCTCGAGCCCAACGCCGAGCCGCCGGCCGGGGATCTCGGCTGGCGCAGCGGACCGGAGCTATGGCGCTTCGTGCCGGGCATCGCGACAAGTGAGTTCTACCATTACTTCCACACCGACCTGGAAACGCCCGAAACGGTCCTGTGGACCGGCCTCGAGGCATCGACGCGCGCTTACGCGCGCATCGTCGACGAGGTGAACAAGCTCGAGTTGAGCGACTTGCAGCGTCCGGAGGAGCCGTAGGTCGGCCGGGGGTTGACTGTCTTTGGCTCAGCGTTCTTAACTTCTGCTCCCCCTTTTCCGAAGGCCTGCGCCTGGCGCGGTCAGAGCCAACGACCAGGTTTCGCACCGACGCCGGCGCATTGAGTGGAGTACTCAGCATGAGACGTGGTCAGGCATTCCGGTTGCCGATAGCGACCCTTGCCGGGGTCGCTATCGTCGGGCTCCTGTGGACTCCGACCGGCACGCTGTCAGCGCAAGGCACGCCCCCGCCACTTTCTCAGGTCATCGCGCCGCAGCACACAGTGCTCCTCGTCCACGAGGTGCTCAACGCGTTCGTCTCGGAGGGTGGCTGGTTCGAGGAGCGGGGCGAGCGCATCGACATCACCGGCATCATGGATCCAATGGTGAAGCTGATCGCCGCCGCCAGGGACAACGGTGTGCGGATCGCGTATGTCCGCTGGACGACCTACCCGGACTACTCCAACTACGGACCACCGCGGGACATCGACCCGGATGCGCCGGTGGCGACCAACCAGATGCACGAGGGCACCTGGGGATGGGAGAACCCACCGGAGATCGCACCCGAGCCGCTCGATTGGATCCTCCGGAAATATCGGTCCGACGCCTTTGTCGCCACCGCGTTGGATGAGCTGTTGCGCTGGAACGAGATCACGACAATCGTGATCGTCGGGGTCGGTGCCGAGGTCGGGGTCGTGCCGACCCTGTCGACCGCCGAGATCCTCGGTTACGACACGGTGGCCGTGGAGGACGCGATCCGACCCACCGAGCCACATCGGCTCGCGGACGCCATGCTCTATATCAACGACCATGCCCGGGTCGTGACGCACACGGACGTGATCGACGCCTGGAACAGCCAATGAGGACGACATGAAACGACTGCTAGTAGGCCTCGTGCTTTGTCTCGTGTTCGTCGGAGCCGCCCATGCCCAGGAGGATCCTTTCAACGGCACCTGGAAGGTCGATCTGGCCAAATCCAACGGCGAAGGGTTACCCACAGCCGAGTTGGTGATCCTCGAGGTCTCCAACAACATCGAGCACGGGACGAACGACATCACGTTCGCCGACGGCACTCGGTATCAGAGCGAGTACACGGCTCCGTACAACGACGGCAAGTGGCATACGTCGCACCATCCTGAGACCGGCGAGCCGAGCCGCGGTAAGACCATGATGGTGCGGATGGATGAGCGATCAGTGCTGCGGATCGGACAGAACGCCAGCGGAAAGATGAACAGCATGATCATGCGTCAGGTGTCAGAGGACGGAAACACGATGCGCATCGTCTGGTACCAGGCGGATGGCAGCATCTACCAACAACTGCACCTGGATAAGCAGTGACCGGCGGGGTCGAGCGAGGACCGTTGCAGGATCACCCATCGTCGGTTAGGGAGCTGAGTTCATCTCCGTTGACCCGCAGTAGGCGGTAGGAAAGGCGGTTGCCATACTCGTGGCGCGTGCTCGCACTGTTGGCACCACTGCTCTGCGCGCAGGCCGCGCCACAAGCCCCCGATCTTGACCAGCAGCTCGTGGCCGCCGCGGCGGCGGACGACCTGGCGGAAGTAGAGGCTCTCCTCGGCCGGGGTGCCGACGTCAACGCGGACAACGGCTTCGGCGTCACGGCACTCTACAGCGCCGCGGATTGGGGTCGCTACGAGCTCGTGCGGCTATTGCTGGAGAGCGGCGCAAATCCCGACTCGAACCCGACCTCACGAGGTCGATCGCCGTGGGGTAAGACGCCCCTCCAGCTGGCCGCCGGATCGAACACCGACGTTGCCGCTCCGGAGGCGCGGGCAGCGATCGTCCGGCTGCTGATAGAGCACGGCGGCGGTACTGAGGGTGCGGCACTACGCGAGCTTGTCTGGGCGGGCTACCTCGACGCGGTGCGGACGATCGTCGGGCGCGGCGGCACCAACCCCTCGTATCTGAACGCGGCCCTCGGCGCGGCGCAGGGCAGTGAGCACACCGAGCTGGCCGCGTTCCTCGTCGCAGCTGGCGCCGAAGAGCCAACCGCGGCGGACCGCTTCAATACAGCGGAGCGGTTGGAGCTGCTCGAGGGCGTCTATCAGGCTCCGAACAGCGCCACGGCAACACTCCGGCGCGGCCTCGAGGACGGTGAGCTCATCCTCGAACGGACGGATCGTGGTGATGTGATCTTCGTACCCGCCACTCTGACCATCCTGCGGTCGCTCGATCGAACAGCGGTCGCCGAGCTGCGCGGACGTACCCTGCCGCCATCCGAGCTGGTGGTAACCGTGGGAGACCAGTCCGACCTCTTCGTCTGGACTGCCCCGGTGACGGAACGACCGAGAGCTGCCCCGGTTGCCGGCCACGCCACGAATAGCCCCCGCATACCGCCGACGACTTCCGGCGCCCGGGAGTGGGCCTCGTTTCGTGGTCCTGGCGGATCGGGGGTCGCCGACGGCGCTGATCTGCCGACCGAGTGGGATGCGGAGCAAGGAGTCAACGTGGCGTGGAAGACACCGATTCCGGGACTCGGCCATTCGAGCCCGATCGTTTGGGGTAACCGGGTGTTCGTCACGACTGCCGTCCCGAGCGCCGGCGAGGCCGCGAGCTTCCGCGACTTCTCTGAGGTCGTGCGGTCAGGAGTCCTGGCCTACGTCAAGGAGGACGTGGCGTATTCCTGGCGTATCGTCGCCCTCGACAAGGGCAGCGGCGAGATTCTCTGGGAGCGGGCGGCATACGAGGGAATACCGCGCACCGCGCGCCACGTCATGGCCTCGCATGCCAATCAGACACCTGTCACGGACGGCACCCACGTCGTGGCGTGGTTCGGCTCCGAAGGCGTCTACTGCTACGACTTCGACGGCAATCTGCTGTGGTCCAAGGATCTCGGTCCGGTCCCGTCGGGTCGCTACTTCGATCCGGGATACGAGTGGAACACAGCGAGCTCACCGATCATTCACGAGAACCTGGTGATCCTCCAGGTGGACGGGATCCACGAGGCGTATCTCCTGGCGCTCGATGTCGCCACGGGCGAGGAGGTCTGGCGTACGGAGCGTGATGAGCACCCGTCATGGCCGACACCCTTCATCTACGAGGACGCCACCCGCATCGAGCTGGTCACCGCCGCCATCAAATACGCGCGCGGCTACGACCCCGATACGGGGGAAGAGCTCTGGAGGCTCGGGCTGCACGGCGACTTCCCTACGCCCACGCCGATCGCGGGCGGTGGGCTCATCTTCATCACGAGCGGCTACGGCACGCTGGAGCCAATCTACGCCATCCGTCCCGGCGCCAGCGGTGACATCACGTTGGCGGACAGTGAGACCTACAACGATTCGGTCGCCTGGAGCAAGCGCCGCGGGGGCGCTGTGATCCCGACGCCGATCGTCTATGGAGAGATGCTCTACGTCCTTCGCTCCGGCGGCATCCTGGCCGCATACCAGGCGGAGACCGGAGAGCGAATATACCAATCGCGGATCACCCGGGGCCGCAACTACTCCGCATCGCCCGTCGCGGCGGATGGGAAGATCTACTTCGCGAACGAGGATGGCGAAGTGGTGGTCATCAAAGCCGGTCCGGAGTTCGAACGGCTGGCGGTCAATCAAATGGGCGAGCCGCTAATGGCAACGCCGGCGATCGCCCCCAGGATGATGATCTTCCGCATGCAGGAGCACGTCGTGGCGATCGCCACGCCTTGACGGCCGCCTGATTGTCGTCGCTCGCTGACGATCTCGCGCGCTCAGCGCGCGGCTCAGCCGCCGTCTGCTTCGGACAGCCAGTCTCGAGGACGCAGAAAGTCCTCATAGAGCCGCGCTTCTGGCGTACCAGGCTCGGGCTGCCAGTCGTAGCGCCAGCTAACCTGCGGCGGCAGAGACGCGAGAATGGACTCCACCCGACCTCGCGCCTGTAACCCAAACCGAGTACCTCGATCGTAGACCAAGTTGAACTCGACATAGCGCCCGCGTCGATACAGCTGAAAGGCGCGCTCACGCTCGCCGTACGCGGTGTGCTTGCGCTTCTCGAGGATCGGTCGATAGGCGGGCAGGAAATGATCCCCGACGCTGCGTACGAAGGCAAAACACCGATCGAATCCTCCCTCGTCCAGATCGTCGAAGAACAGGCCGCCGATGCCGCGTGGCTCGTTGCGATGCGGCAAGAAGAAGTACGCGTCGCAGGCGGCCTTGTACTCCGGATAGAGCTTCTCACCAAAGCCCTCACACGCCTTCTTGGCAGTGCGATGCCAGTGCGCCGCGTCTTCCTCGAAACCGTAGTAGGGCGTGAGATCGAAACCACCGCCGAACCACCAACAACTCTCGCCGCCGCTGCCGTCGGTAATAAAGAACCTCAGGTTGCTGTGCGTTGTCGGTGCATACGGGTTTAGAGGATGGACGATGAGCGACAGCGATACTGCTTGAAACCCTTGCCCCGCGAGCTCGGGTCGGCGCGTCGTGGCGGCTTGCGGCATCTTCGCCCCGACCGTGTGCGAGAAGTTGACCGCTGCTCGCTCCAGGACAGGGCCATCGCTGAGCACGCGCGGCCGCGCAAGCCCACCCCGCTCCCGCTCGAGGGTCAGAGCCTCGAATCGCGCGACCTCGTCTTCCTGTTCGAGGGCAGCGCAGATCTGGTCCTGGAGATCGAGCAGATACTCGCGTACGGGGTCAGCGATGGGGTCAGACATGGGTGGACGAAGGATATCGCTCGACGACTGAGTCAGCAGCCTTGATCGCGGCGAGTACGCTTCAATGGATCAGGTAGATCTCTTCGTTCGGCGGCTGTATGAACTCTACCCCGCGGCTGGTGATCAGCTGTGGATTCGAGATGTTGAAGGCGAGCGGGTAGCCGGGGCGCTCGTCGATGTTCATGTGGACCATGTACTCGAACGCGAACAGGTGATTCTCCTGGATCTCGAGATGGTGCGTGTTGGAGCGGAAGGCCGCCATGGAGGGGCCGAGGTCGCCGTAGTTGCCGAAAGCATGGTTGTCGATCGAGAACCCCGGCTCGTCGGTGTCGGCCAGCGCCTCCTGGATCATCTCGTAGTCTTGCGTGCCGATGTCTCGGAAGGGCGTGTAGAAGTAGCCGGCCGCCTCCATGGCGGCAACCATGGCGTCGAGCGATTCCTTCGCGGTCATCCCGATTTTCATGTGATCGCGCATGATCCACTGGCCGGCGATCGCCTTGTCGAACACCTCCTGCAGAAAGTCAGGGACCTTGGTCTCGCCTTCGCGCAGTATGTAGGCGTGGATCTTCGTGTCGACACCGAACCCCATGTACTCGCCACCCGGACCGCCACCGCCACCGACGAACAGGTCGCCGCGCTGCAGGATGTAGTCGGGGTTGTGGATGAACCAGCGGACGTCTGGTGGAGAGGTGGCCACGGTCATGTCAGGCGTGTTGACCGCCGAGTAGTACACGCGGGCGTTGACGTCGGCGATGGTTGTCACGCCCGGCACGACCTGCGACAAGCTCTCCTTGGCACGCTGGCGGGCCAGCGCCAGCACCTCGACCTGCGCGGCGACCTCGCGGGCAGTGCGCCGGACAATGAAGTCTCGGATGACGTACTCGGCCGAGACGATGCGGGCGCTGTACTCAGGCCCCAGGATGCGCTCGAGCTTGAGGTACTCGGAGTGGGAGATGCCGTCGGCGACGGGCTCCATCTCGGAGGTGTTGACGGCGATGGTCTGGGGATCGCGTTGCTCGACGAAATGCGTGATCTCATCGTAGACGCCAGGTGGGTGGTCGTAGCCGGAGATCGCCAACCCGAGCTCGAGCGAGCCGCGCACGTCGATGTTCTCGACGGCGCCACCGCGCCCGAACACGGCGCGCTCGATGCGGTCGCCTAGGTCGGTGAAGATCAGGTAGCCGGCGGTACGCCCGAACTGCAAAGCCATGGGATCCGCAGCGCCGGGCCGCGTCACGTGAATCCACATGTCGACACCGTTGTCGCGCATCGCTCCCGGCAGGATGAGGTCGAGCTTGTCGTTGCGCATCAGGCGGAGGGCTTCGGCGTCGGTGTCCGCGGTGCGCGCCGGAAGTTGGGCGTTTGCGGTGGGTACCGCGACCATTGCAGTGATGACGAACAGCAATACTCGAGATCTCATCGCTCCTCTCCGAGTTACAGGTCTGCGA
This sequence comes from Acidobacteriota bacterium, assembly GCA_036012155.1. GTDB lineage: Bacteria > Acidobacteriota > UBA890 > UBA890 > WLXD01 > DASCOT01. The sequence continues at coordinate 2,451 of DASCOT010000192.1, read as the reverse complement.
TCGCTGCCTCGGCCATCAAGCCATCTGCGCCAGGTACCAGCGGATGAAGTCGTTCGTCCACCCTTCGAGGGCCGAATACGGTCCTGGCTGGTAGCGCCACGATGCCACGCCCCGACCGTTGGCCTCGATGATCGCGGTGTCCTGCTGCGTGGTGACGTCCCACATCCACTTGAGGCGATCGACGTCGTAGTCCACTCCCTCCTCGGCTTCCTCGTGTACCAGCCAGGTCAGGGTCACCTCGGTGAGGTCTGGATTGACCGGGGAAAACCGAAACATCGTCGCGTAGTCGTTGGGGGCGACGACGAAGCCGAAGTAACCGAACCCCATGCTGGTAACACCGCCGTCGTACTCGGTGAACTCGCCCATCAGCGGTGCCACCGGCGTACCGTCTTCGGAGTAGGTCTGATAGCCCTCCCGGATGGGGTCTCGATAGGCGGCGAAACGCGGCACGCCGTTGGCACCGTCGGCCCGAACCGCCTCCGTGATGTAACCGCATGACTCGGCTTTCTCTGCCCACTGCGCGCGCAGCCCACCGAAGGCGCGTGCACTGTTGGAGTCAGGGTGCTCCTCGGCGCGCACATAGGCATTGACCGACGTGTACTGCGGGTGGCTGCTGGTGCAGTGGTAGCACTCCAAGAAGTTCTCCATGGCGAGCTTCCAGTTGCCATGCGTCGGATACCGGGCGACGTGGGCAATCTTGCTGCGAGCCGTTCCCTGAAGCCGCAGGTAAGGATTCATCGCCGCGAGCGCCGCGTCGAGATCGGGCGCGTCATCGCTCAAGCAGACAAAGATCAGGCCCTCCAATACACGGACCTGACAGCGATGCAGCCCGAACTCCGAGGCCTCGAGGTCGGGGCTGATGTGTCGCCAGGCAACCAGGGCACCGTCCAGATCGTAAGCCCAGGCGTGGTACTTGCAGACCAACCGTTGGCAATTGCCGCTGGCCTGATTGCAAATGAGCGATCCGCGATGCCGGCAGACGTTGAAGAACGCTTTTACGGCGCCGTCGTCGCTGCGAATCACGATGATCGATTCGCCGGCGATCTCGAACAGAATGTAGTCCCCCACCTCGGGGATTCGGGATACGTGATCGACCAGCAGCCATTGGCGCGTGAACACGCGGGCCATCTCGCGCTCGAAGATCTCCGGATCGCGATAGAAAGGCTGCTCCAGCGAGAATCCGGGACGCTGCCTTTCGATCAACTCGGAAACACCCGGGCGTTCCATAGTGTCAATCTCTCCCGGCAAGCTCGAGCAGAGCGGTGCTGATCCCTGCGGTCGTACCCCCGTCGACGGCGATGGCCTGCCCGGTGATATAGCCACAATCGCCGGCGCACAGGAAGTGGATCGCTGCGGCGATCTCCTCCGGCCTGCCGAGGCGGCCGAGCGGAGCTGTACGGTACGCGGCCTTGACGATATAGGCCACATCCTCGTCGTGTGCCAAAGGAGTATTGATTACACCGGGGCAAACGCAGTTGACTCGAATGCCCCTCGGGGCGAGCTCGATTGCCGCGGTCTTGGTCAACCCGACCAGGGCCCACTTGGCGGCAACATAGGCACCGAGGTCGGGAACGCCGCGAAGGCCGGCGATAGAGGCCGTGTTTACGATCGCGCCGCCCGCCTGCATACGTGGCGCGGCGTGGCGCATGCCGTGCTGCGCGGTGAGCGTGTTGAGTCGGAAGTCATACTCCAGCGCCTCGGTCTCCAAGCTCTCCACCCCGGCGGCCGGCGTTCCGCCACCGACATTGTTCACCATGATATCGAGCCGCTCGTATCGCTCGACCGTGGCATCGAGCAGGTCGGTGACGTCCTGATCCTTGGTGAGATCGGCGCGCACGAACAACCCGTCGACACGAGCCGCAACCTCCGCTCCATCCTGGATGTCGGCGATCACCACCGTGGCGCCGGCGGCGGCCAGCCGCTCGACCGTGGCCAGCCCGATGCCCGAGACGCCGCCGGTGACCACCGCGACCTTACCGTCGAGATCGAACATCCGCGTCACTCCATCTGTCGCAAATACCAGTCAACGAACTGCCGCGTGAAGCCCTCGAGCAACGAGTACGGTCCGGGAGCGTAGCGCATCGAGGCCATGCCCCGTTGATTGTTCTCGATGAGGACCTGATCCTGACGCGTCGTCACGTCCCACATCCAACACATTCGCTCGAGGTCCAGATCCTCGCCTTCGCGTGCATCGCGGTCCACGAGCCAGATCAGGGTCATGTTGGTGGTGCTCACGCCCAGCGGCTCGAAGCTGAGCAGACATGCGTAGTCGTTGGCGGCGCTCAGCGAGAAGAACGGGCCCATCGTCCGCTTGACCTGACCCCCAAAAACGGATCCAGATGTAATCTCACGATCTGGGTCGAAGAAGGGAGGTCAGAATGCCGAGTAAGAGGCACAGCGCCGAGCAGATCGTACGCAAGCTCCGGGAGGCCGAAGTGGAGCAGGCGCGAG
>DASCOT010000191.1:0-9859 GCA_036012155.1 Acidobacteriota bacterium | reverse complement strand
CCTCGTAGTCGATATCGACTTCGTCGGGCACGTCGTACTCGATGACCTCCCGCGCCCCGGGACGATTCGGATCGGGTCCTTCTTGCGCCAGCGCGGTCGAGGCAACGGCCATCGTCGCAACGAGCACAATCAACCGTTGCTTCATCGCCGACTCCCTTTGTCGAAATGTCTATCGAGGGGTTGGGTGAGCGTCGGAAGCCTATCCCAGCGGAGTCGAGCATGCGCGGGAGAACTGCCCGCTTTCACCGTGGCGCTGTGTGTCATAGACCACTAAGGTCCTACGGTGCGAACGTCTGCAACTCTGCTAGGAGGTGAGGTCGACCATGTCGTTGGCGAGATCAAAGGTTGGGCCGCAACTTCGTAGTGACGCCCCAGGGGCAACTCCGATCCACTCCACCATCCGCCGCGGCATCAGCGGGCTGGTGCTGGCCGCGTGCATGCTGGCCAGCTCGGCGACGGGGGTGCCTCCAACGGCGGAGGAGAGGGGCCGGTACGGCGTGCGGATCGAGCACGTGTGGATTCCTATGCCGGACGGCGTGCGGCTTTCCGCCACGCTCTATATGCCGGATGGAGGCGCGCCGGGGGAAAAGTACTCGGCGGTGCTGAACTACCACCCTTACCGCAAGGACGACGGCAACAGGTCGAGCACCGACAGCTACTTCGCGTCGCACGGCTTGGTGGGAGCGGTCGTCGACATCCGCGGCACCGGCAGCAGCGAGGGCAAGGCCATCGAGCACGAGTATTCGGACGTCGAGCAGCGTGACGGCCTGGAGATCATCGACTGGCTTTCCAAGCAACCCTGGTCGACGGGCAACGTCGGGATGCGGGGCCTGTCATGGGCCGGCTTCAACTCCATCCACATGGCGATGCGCAAGCCACCGGCCCTAAAGGCCATCATGCCGAACATGGCCAGCGACGACCTGTTCTACGACGACGTGCACTACTGGGACGGCATGGTGCACCACTCCACCTGGGAGCAGGGCTTCGACGTCAGCCTCGGGAGAGGCCGTACGCCCGATTTTCCGACCGACGAGGAGACCCTGGCGCAGCGTTTCGACTCGCCGCCGCCAACGCTCTTCTACATCGACCAGCAACGGGACAACGACTACTGGGACGGCCGCTCACTGAACACTGACTACAGCGCCGTCGACATCCCGACGATGATGATCGGCGGCTGGTACGACGGGTATCGCGACAGCCTGTTCCGCATGCTCGAGCACATGGACGTGCCGGTCAAAGCGATCGTCGGCCCCTGGATTCACAGCTCGCCACACGCAGTGAGCACCGGCCCGAGGATCGAATGGCGCCACGAAGCGGTGCGCTTCTTCGATCACTGGCTGAACGGCAACGACACCGGGCTCATGGACGAGCCGCCGTTGTCGGTCTACGTGCAACACTGGTACCCACCACCGGGCTGGGAAATGGACGAGATCCCCGGTGAATGGCGGATGGAGGAGTGGCCGTTGCCCCGCGCCCAGCCGCGCGCCTTGTACCTGACAGGCGCCGGCGAGCTGACCGACACTGAGCCGAGCCCAGGGCACCACGAGCTCGAGTACCGCCCGTCGATGGGTGCCGAGTACGGCTCCCGCTGGTGGGGCAATTTCACACCCGACCAACGGTTGGTGGACGCGAAGGGGAGCCTCGTGTACGAGAGCGAGCCACTCACCGAGGACCTGGAGATCCTCGGTAACCCCATGGCGCTACTCCACGCTTCGGCCTCGGCACCGCTGGCCAACTGGTTCGGACGACTGTCGGACGTGGCGCCGGACGGCAGCGTGACGCTGGTCACCGGCGGCGGCATGAGTGGCGCGCGGCGCGACCAGTCCAAAGAGCCCACGGCGCTGGAGCCCGGCAAGGTGTACGCACTGGAGCTGGAGCTGCATGTGACCTCGTGGGTGTTTCCCAAGGGCCACAGGATCCGGCTGGCGGTATCCAACGCGTTCTTCCCACTCAACTGGCCGACCCCCTATCCGATGACCACGTCGCTGTATTTCGGCGGCGATCGGATCTCCAAGCTGGTGCTTCCCTCGGTGCCCTACGAGGAACGTCCCAAGCCCAAGTTCCTGCCGGTGCAACCGGACCCACCGTCCGAGCAGCACGTGCGGTACCTGCCGGGCTCGTCGTCACGGAAGATCGACCGCGACGAGGGGAGCGGACGGACACGCATCTCGGTGCGCAGCACCAGCGCCGCCGACTACCCCTGGGGACGACGCGCTTCGGACCAGAACCTGATCTACGACATCGACGACGATCGGCCCGAGGCGGCGGAGCTGCGCAGCGACAACAGCATCACGATCGTCCTGGAGGATGGGGCGCGCGTGCTCGAGTACCGCGGCTGGATGGACTTCGAGGGCGATCGCGACAACTTCTACTATCGCTATCGGCGAACGCTGCTCGAGAACGGCATCCAGATCCGCGAAAAGAGCTGGGAGACGACGGTCCCGCGGGACCACCACTAGCTCTCACGCCCGTGCGTCGCTGAGCCTGGGCCGAGGGGTCATAGTGCAGCTTACCGGGGGTAGGGTCCACGGACTACGCGCAGCTTTTCGAGTCTCTCTACGGTGACCAGTGGGAGGAACAGGCGGAAATCAAGCCAGCCTTTAGAGAGAACGACTAGAATCGCACTGCGCTCCGCCGGATCCAACAATCGCTTGCCAGTATCGATTCTATGAGTTACGAAGTGGCCTCAACACTCGGGGCAGGCCAGTCAGTGCCGGCTTGCTCGGTGAACCCCCTCAGGATCTAGTTTGGTGTACGGAGTGATCGAATGAAGTGGATACGAAGGCTTGGTCTGTGTTTCTTCGCTCTTGTCTTGGCGCTGGTCACTGTCGCCAACGCCCAGCAAGCCGACTGGTACCCGTCAGAGTGGGGCTCAGATGACCGGCGTGGAGCTGCCAACCGGGTGACCCCGGCGAAAGTACTCGCTGCTGCGGAGCTCATCACTCAAGGTGAGGTCTACGAGTTGGGGCGGGCGTATGAGAACGGGATGCCATTGTACGGCAACCGGCACTACAGTCTCCGGATTCCGGTCATGAGTGGACCTGTCGGCGACAACGACGTGACCTGGCACATGTCGGTCGTCAGCAGTCAGATTGGACAGGTGGGCACACAATTCGATGGTCTTGGCCACATCGGCATCGGCGATCTGTACTACAACGGGCTCTCGCGTCATGACATCGTGACCCCGGAAGGACTCACCAGCCTCGGTGTCGAGGAAGTGGGCCCGATCGTGACTCGTGGAGTGTTGATCGATGTAGCCGCCTACAAAGGCGTTGCTATTCTGGACGGCGACTACGAGATTATGGCGGCCGACCTGCAGGGTGCTCTGGACCGCCAGGGTGTCCGAATCTCGACCGGGGATGTGGTGCTGATCCATACCGGCTGGGGGTCGCTCTGGATGGAGGATAATGCCCGTTTCAACGCAAGAGCGCCGGGGATCGGCGTGGACGCGGCGCAGTTTCTGGTCGATGAGGAGATCGTCATGGTCGGCTCCGATACCTGGGGAACCGAAGTGATACCCAATCCAGATCCGTCGCTGGTCTTCCCCGTGCACCAGCTGCTCATCGCGAAGAATGGCATCTACAACATGGAGAACTTGGCGACTGAAGTGCTCGTCGACGATCAGACCTATGAATTCGTATTCGTGTATGCGCCCCTTCCCCTGAAGGGGGCGCCAGGGTCACCGGGAAACCCCGTCGCTATTCGCTGATCGATAGGAATCTGGACCGGAGGAATTCGATGCTGAGACGAGCACTGACGATGAGCGCGGTGACGCTGATCGTACTTGGATTCGCATTAACGACGCAGCTCCTTACTTCGCCGGTCCAGGCTCAAGATGTTCCGGAACCGATGGCCACGCCGGACAGCATGCTGCCGAAGTACGAAGCGGTTTGTGCCGAGTGCCATGACAGCCAGGGCGACGACGTCCTGGCACCCACTCGGGCGGCGCTCCGGCAGATGGACCCGGAACGGGTGCTCCTTGCTCTGATAGACGGGCCAATGGCGGAGTTCACGTCCGGGTTCGAGGACGACGAGCTCCGGGCGATGGCGGAGCTAGTGACCGGCAAGCCGCTCAGCAGCTCGGCCGACCGCATCGTTTATCCCGTAAGGATGGTCGGTGCGTTCGAGAACGGGTGTGCGGTCTGCCACGACAATTCCCCTGCCGGTCGCCCTGTTTCGGGCGGCAACGCCCCCGGCAACATGCCCTCGCGGTTCGACATTCAGCAGATGGAGGCCGAAGAGCTCCTGGCGGTGTTGAGCCGGCCGATCGCGGCCCATGACGAGAGCGATCGCTTTCGGATCTTCCGCGACGAAGCGTACAAGCGCGCCACCATCGAGCTCGTGACCGGCAAGGCGTTCGACGGCGTTGCCCACCGCGAGGCGGCGGCCATGCCGAACCAGTGTGCCAGGCCCATCAACCTGGACAACTGGGAGAGCCAGCCCAGCTGGAACGGTTGGGATCCCGAGCTCAGCGTGCATCGGTTCGCGTCGGAGGAGATCGGTGGGATCACCGCGGAGGACCTCCCGCGGTTGAAGCTGAAGTGGGCTTTCGGGCTCCCGGATGCCGGGATCGCCAACTGGTCGCAGCCCAGCGTCGTGGGCGGCGCGCTGTTCATCACGAGCGACAACTTCTTCGTCTATGCGCTCGATGCCAAGACCGGCTGCGTGCACTGGTCGTACCGGGCGCAGACGTCGGTCCGGGGCGCGGTCAAGATCGGTCCGGTCGATGGTGTTCCGGGGGTCCGCTATGGCGCGTATTTCGGCGACATGAGCGGGGTGGTGTACGGCGTCAACGCCGAGACGGGCGAAGAGATGTGGACCCTTCGTGCCGACGAGCATCCACAGGCGAAGATCACATCTGCCGTCAGGCTCGATTCCTCAGGCGAGCGCCTGTATGTGCCGGTGGCATCGTGGGAAGAACAGCCTGGCTCCTGGCTCGAGTACGAGTGCTGCACGTTCCAAGGCAACGTCGTGGCCATCGACGTGAAGACCGGGACGAAGGTCTGGCAAACGTACGCCTTCACAGAACGGCCTCGGTCACTCAACAAGAGCAACTCGGCCGACATACCGCTGTTCGGACCAGCCGGCGCCGGCATCTGGAGCTCGCTGACGATCGACGAGGAACGGCGCGCCATCTACGCACCCACCGGTAACTGCAACATCACCGAGCACTTCGGTGTCGGCGCCGTGCGCTTCGACGACGGCGCCTGCGACTCGATACTGGCGCTCGACATGGATACCGGTCGAAGGTTGTGGATGACCAACCTCCTGCCGGCGTCCTCGGATCGCGACGAAGGTGGCTGCGGCCACGGTCCCGAGCGTCTGATCAATTGTCCTGGCTACGTTCAGGGCCCCGGCGACGACGTCAACCAGGCGATTCTGCTCGACCTACCGAACGGTCGCAGAGCGCTGCTGGGCGTGCAGGAGAGCGGCCGCATCACGGCTTTGGATCCTGACAACGACGGGGCAGTCCTCTGGGTAGCCCAGGCCGGCGACCGCCATGGGGTCAACGGCGCGGCTTGGGGCGGGGCGTCGGACGGCGAGCTCTTCTATCGTCCGCTGCTGTACCGGGACTCGAGCGGCGCCGTTGCGGCGTTGAACGTGACGACCGGCGAGCGCGTCTGGTACACCGAACTGCCGACGCTGGAGGACTGCGACCTGGAGGGTTGGGGGGCTTGCTCCTCGGGAATCACTGCGTCGGCAACCGCAGTGCCCGGCGCGGTATTCGCCGGCTCTGGCGAAGGAACGCTCCGGGCCTACTCGAAGGCAGACGGCGTGATTATCTGGGAATACCCCACGGACCAAGAGTACGAAGCCGTCAACGGAGTGCCGGCATTCGGCGGCGGAATCGGTGCCACCTCCCCGACGATCGTCGATGGGATGATGTACATCGGATCCGGGTATGTGATTTTCGGCAGCAAGCCGGGGAACGTGCTACTGGCCTTCCGGATAGACGACTAGGAGCGCCCGGGCCGGCGGGCAGACCCCTGAGGTCGAGGCAAGCGAGCGAACCCCGCGGCGGTTTGCCCGGCTATTGGCCTTCCACCACGCGCAGCGGCATCAGCCGGACCGCCTCGGCGGTCGTATCCACTACCTGCAGCTCGACCACGTACTCGCCGGGATCGAGATACGGCAGCGGCAGAATCCCGCCGAATACGCCCGGACCCTCGGGCCGCAACGGATGGAGGGGTTCCCAGGCAATGGTGTTCCGCGTCGCCCCTTGGAAGATCAAGGCAGAAACGTAGGGGTCCGTCGCGCCGCTGACCTGAACGCTCGCGGCGATCGGGATGCCCGCGGATATGCCCTCGTCTACCACGGGTCTGAACCAGGCATCGGCGTCCAGAACGCCGAGCATCGGGTCCGCCATCGTCCACCCGTCGCTGGACGGTACCTGCACCTCTAGCCTCGACGTACCGAATCGGTCACCGCCGCCTTCAGCGATCAGCAAGCGGATATCGTAGGTTCCTGGCTCGACTGACCACTCGGTGGTGTACCGGAAGTGTCGGAACGCAGCATCGACCGCATACTCCGTCATGTCGCCGCTTGCCCGAACCAATGAGTGAGTCTCGCCGCCGATCTCGCCGGCACGATCCAACGCGATGGCATGCACGAGGAAGTACGGGATGCCGAGCACGTCGACCAGCTGCTCGGGAACATCCTCGGCGGAATCGATTCCCCCGAACGCGGGCGCCCAGCTACCGGTGATCGTCTCTGCGGACAGCGGCAACCCGGCAACCAGTAGGATCTTGGGCGCGCCGTCGGGCTCAAAGCGGTGGAACGCAGCGGCCGGCACCGGGCGCCCCATGACTGAGCCCGGCAGCGCCAATGCTGCGGCCACCTTGCGAGCACTGAGCTCCGCATCCGGCAGCTCTCGATAGCCTGACCGGGCTCGCACCTCCGCCTCGGGGTAGCTCACCTGCACCTCGATCTCGTGGTACTCGCCATCCTCGTGTGGCGCCGGTGGCTCATAGAAGATCAAGTAGAACTGCGTCGAGTCGTCGTACTGCTCCTCGAACGCCCGGTGGAGATCGCTCCAGCCGATGAACGACCGGCCACCGGTCTTCGCAGCCAGGTCCACGAGCGGTACGGTGAGATCGCGATAGGCTTGCCGCACATGGCGTCGCAGGGCTCTGGAGACCTCGCCGGTGCCGATGGAGGCACCCTTGCCGAGGCTGTTGAGCTCCGCGGTGGGGCGCGGATCGACCGTGTAAATGCTCACGTTGCCCGTGTTCGCAGCTTCGGAGACGTCCTCCAGCAAGTCGAGGGTGGCCTGGCTGAGTGCCAACCTTTCCTGAGTCGAAGTTCCCATCGGAAAGTCGACCACCTCACGCACCGCCGCCGAGAAAGCCGAGTAGGGTCCCCCCCTGGTGGTCATCGTGCCGGAGGAGATCCACACCAGGGCCGTGCGGCCCTCCATTGCCGACAGGGCGTTGGTGAAGTGAAGAAGTGTCCGAAGCGTCTGCTGGCCTCGCAGACGCTCGTATTCGCCATCTACCGCGGCCTTTCGCTCGAGGCTCTCGAGAATCACGTCCAGCAGAACGGGCCCGGCGTTAAAACCCGTGGTGTTCTGCCCTGACGGTGAATTCCGCGCGTCGATCGCCTGCTGCATGATCGGCTGATACTCCTGCTCCATGCGGGCGAAGATAGACGTCCTCGTCAACCCTTCCGCCGTCACCGACGCCGCCGCATCGCGAAGGATTTCACGATCGATCGTCAACGGGGCCATCTCCCGAACAGCGCCCGTGCTATCGATCATGAACACGCTGCGCGGCACCTCCAGATCACCCTCCCCTTCGAACAAACTCTCGAGAGTTCTGGTTAGCCGTGATTTGTTCCTCCGATCCAGGCTCGGCAGGTCGACCAGATAGACCACGGCCCCGAGACTTGCCGGGCTTCGCCGGAAGGGTGTGGCCTCCGCCGGCACAGCGAGCAATTCCTCGCCGGCCGTGACCGTCTCACCGTGAGAGGCCACGCTGGTGACCTGTCCACTTGCCAGGCGGACGAACTGGACGTTCAAGATCTCCTGCTCGACCCCGTCCTCGAAGACCCGGAAGTCGTCCGTCTTCAAGTCGTCGATGAAATTGCCGTCCTTGTCGGCAACGATGGCGTCAACACGCACGCGCGCCACCCCGGAGCGGAACGTCGGCTGTGCCGGCAGCGCCTCCTGACCCTGCATCACGAACGACGCCGCACTCCAGCTCGCGCCCGCACTGGCGACCGGTAGCCCGGTGACGGCCAACGCCAGGACGAGGCCGAAGAATCGAATTGCGGGCTCACGCTCTTTCACCAAAGATCTCCTGCGCCCAACGGCACCTCACACATCACCGCGAACCTACCTCCTCACGGCGCACCGGTTCAACTGCCAGCGATCGTGACACGAATCTTCGTGAGCCGTTAAGAAGGAAAGTACTTCGGAGGGCCTCACGAATCTCCGCGACGGTAGGCTACCGGATTCTCTCCCTGGACAACGGGTCTCGGGAGGATACAATGCTCAGGCTGGGAGTCGCGATGAGATTTGGTGAACGGGCCCTTCCGAGACGCGCCGCATTCGTGATCGTCGGCGCGCTGGCCCTGCCGGGATTCATCGGCTGCACGGAGACAGACCGTCACGCCGCGACAGGCGACGATGCGCAGCATCTACCCGAGCCCGGCTCGTCCCCGCTCTTCTGGCAGGGCGAGGTGCAGGTCGCCGGTTTCCGAAACATGGACCGACTGTCGCCCGTTCGCCGGATCCCGGCCGGGGGTGCACCGCTCGCACTTCCGCGCTCACCCGCCAATCTGAGTGACGTGTCCTTCGAGGCGGGCGGCACTCGGATGACTACGGACGAGTACTTCGTGGAGCAGCGCGTCGGCGGGCTAATCGTGCTCAAGGAAGGCCAGATCGCCTACGAACGATACGGCCTCGGCAACACCGAAGACACGCGCTGGGTGTCCTTCTCGGTAGCAAAGTCCGTCGTCTCCATGCTGATCGGCGCGGCAATCCAGGATGGCTACATCGCCGGCGTCGATGAGAAGGTTACCGACTACCTGCCCCGGCTCAGGGGCTCGTCCTACGACCAGTCGACGATCAGAAACCTGTTGCAGATGGCGTCCGGCGTGCAGTGGAACGAGGACTACACCGACCCCCGTTCCGACGTCGCGTCGGCTACGTACGAGACGCTGAGCCTGTACGAGTACCTACGCGATAAGCCGAGAGACGCGGCACCCGGCGAGGAGTTCAACTACAACACTGCGGAGACCAACCTCGCGGGCAACCTCGTGCGTTCAGCGATCGGCAACAACCTGTCCACGTACCTTTCCGAGAAGATCTGGCGTCCGTTCGGCATGGAGGCCGACGCCTACTGGCAGCTCACCGAACCCGGCGGCGGCGAGTTCGGCGGGTGCTGCATCAACGCGACGCTCCGAGACTACGCCCGCATCGGGCTGTTCGCACTCAACGACGGTCGTCTGGCCGATGGCACGAGCGCGCTCCCCGAGGGCTGGATGTCGGAATCGGTCGCGCCGTCCACGGGTTTCGCAGGATACGGCTACTTCTGGTGGTTGACACGTGGAGCCGCCTATCAGGCGCTCGGCATCTTCGGGCAGGGCATCTACGTCGACCCGGAACGCAACGTCGTGATAGCGCTCCACAGTGCACGAGAGCACGCCGATGACGACTGGGAGTTCGCCATGCAGGCGGCTATGTGCGCCGCGCTCTCGAGAGCGGTCAGTGAAGGTTGATGCAACTGACCTGACCCCACGGTTAGTACCACGTCTTATCTCAGTAACTCGGTGCTGACAAGGGGTTGTTGAGGCCGGCGAAGCGCAGCGCAGCCGGATTCAACAACAGCGCTTCCGGGGCCGGTGGTCGGTAGCCTAA
>DASCOT010000190.1:0-7583 GCA_036012155.1 Acidobacteriota bacterium | reverse complement strand
GTCGCCATCCAGAGCTTGCCCTCTGTGTCGGTGTAGGAAGCGTGGATCGTCGATACGTACTCGCCAGCGACATCAAGCGAGAAGGCGTCGGCCACGCCGAAGTAGCCGAAGCGGTTGGCGGTGCCCGTGATCATCCGGGTCAAGGGAGCGGAGCCGTCAATGGGGTGAACGGTGACATCCCACTCGACGGCTGCGGGCACGCCCGGGAAGATCGAGAGGCTGGCTGGGAGACTGTCGCCGACCTCGAACGGCGTGGACGGTAGCGACGAAGCCTCGAGGTCGAGCGTGTTGGCAACCCACACGTCAAATATCGAGTCGAAAGCGTAGCTGTTGCCCCAGACGTCGGGCACGGAGCCGGAGAGGCGGATCTCGTAACGCCCGTACTCCCGGAACTGGTAGGCGAAGTCGTCGGAGAGGGTGGTGAGTTGGTAGACGGCTCCCGGGTTTCCGCCACCACTGTCGAGGTGGTTGCCTGTGCTGGACGATCCGTGACCTGTACGGACCTGCTGAATCGTGTGCGCGCCGAGCTCTTCGCTGCCGCCGCTGGGAGCGATAACCGTGACTGTGAGGCTGCCACCGGGCAGGTCGAAAGGGATCGCCGGTTCCTGGGGGAGATTGCGGTCGGCGAGACTGACGAAGGGCAGGAAGGGTTCCAAGCGGTAGTCGATTAGTTCGCCGCTGCCGAGGTCGCTGGGGGGGATGACGAGGCGCAGCCCATTCGTCGCGATGCGGTCGGCGAAGGCGATCCGTTCGGAGTCCGCACGAGCGACCGTGCCACGCTGGCCCTGGCTGGGGCTATCGATGAGCAGCAGCGGTGCGAGACGAGGCGGAGCGGGGTCGCCCACCGTGACGACCGCCGCCGAGACGGCGCCGTCCGTGGGTAGGTTGAGTGTGGCGGCGGATTGCGGCGTATTGAACCCCAGCGCGTTGAACTCGGGGCCGAGATGAAAAACCACAAATAGGCGGTACGTGCCGTCAGGCAAGCTCGTCGGGACGACGGCGCGGGAATCGAACAACCCGGTCAGGAGATCGCCATCGCGGGACGCTCTGACGTCGAATCGAGCCAGGCTCAGTATCCTCCCCATATCGTTCGGGCGTTCGATTGGAAGCCCACCTGGGGTAAGCAAAGTCGAGATGAAGTCAGTGCCGGCGGCGACCTGATTGCCGGCGGCGTCAAACAGGGGGGACAGAGCCACTTCGCCCGAGTAGCTCACCACAGCCGACATCTGGGCGCCCGCGGGAATCCGGAAAGAGACGGTGCCCGCTACGCGGGTGGAACTGCCAACGCCTAGTCGCGTCTCGGAAACGGTACCGGAGGCAAGGCCACGCGCGACGCCGCTCTCGACGTACCGGTGAATGGCTCCGGAAAAGCCGCCGGCGGGCTCCAACGGAGCGACGCGGAGGAGCGTGCCTGGCCAATGGTTCGTCTGGTGCAGATCTCGCGGAACGGACGAGTCGAGGTCCCCGTGCACGCGGTAGCGGATCTGGATCGTATCGCCCGGCGCGGCGGGAACCTCCGTCGTGAAGCTACCGTCCTGACCGGCGTGGACAAAGGCACTGTCGGAGTACGCCAGGCTAGCTACCAAGACAAGCGCCAACGGTGGCACGGTGCCCGGGGCGCCGGAGACGGTCGTCGTGCCGTCAGGGGCGGGAATCCCGACCGTGATCAGAGATGCGATGGGCGGAGAGTGGTCGAGAATGTCGAGGACAGACGGTCGTTCGTCGAGGACAGACGGTCGTTCGTCGAGGACAGACGGTCGTTCGTCGAGGACAGACGGTCGTTCGTCGACGGCCGCGGCCTGCGACGGCGGCGCGTCGCCTCCGTCGCAGGCAAGAAGCACCATGGAGAGCGACAGCAGGATCGCAAAACGCATGGCGGAATTATAGCGTGACGGAACAACTCCTCCCGGCACTAGGCCCAGGAATGCGAGGACGTGAGTCGCCGGAGATCATGCGATATGAACGAGAGAACCGCGGGACATTACCCAGCAACGATAGACCACCTACACCGCGAACGAGCCAATAAGCGCACTTCGACTCCTTCAGCCCGAGGAATCGCCGACAGGACGGGTGGGGCAAGTCTCGGCCTTTTCGTGCCGGAAATAGACGTTCGTCACGCTTGCGTGTGCTCAACTCGAATTCACGTCCGCAGAGTTTTGTGGTGATTGATGGCAGATTGATGGCAACTGCTCAGGCCGGTGAGCCCTCAGCGGAAACGCCAGCACCCCGGCTCGAACCTAGAATGTCCGCAGCGGGAGAAGGGATTCGAACGCTCTACCCTCTGCTTGGGAAGCACGCGGGTCAGCATCGCTCGTCCGCGCAGTTGCGATTGAAGCAGTGAGATCGTCCCAACTGACCACAAGTCCCACTCACCCGAGGGGGCGTGACGAGTCTGGTCGGGTGGTCGGCCTTGAGAAGTGCACTCAGTGATCAAAGTTCGGTCGCGCGCCCCGCCGTTTCAGTCACTGCGATCATCCACACGCAGCTCCACGCCCGCCCGACGTTCCTGCAGGATAGTCACCGCACTCGGGTCGAGTGCTCCCAGACCCGCTTCGGACGCAAGCTCGATCTCGCGCGCGGCCAGTGAGCCCATCTGCAGCGGAACGTTGAGCGTGGTCCCAAGTTCCAATGCAAGCCGGATGTCCTTTGCGGAGATATCGAGGGTTGAGCCTCCGTTTGCCCAGTCTCCCTTGAATACGACATCCCGGATACGCCGTCTGAGCAGGTTCCCTTGTCCGAATGCACCGTCCTCAACGGCCTGGCGGAGCGCCTCGGGGTCGATGCCGGCTTTGGCGCCGAGCGTCAGGCCCTCCGCGACGGCGATCCGCGAGACGGCAAGGATCATGTTGTGCGCGAGCTTGGCGATTGACCCCGACCCTGACCCGCCGAGAAACGAAATTTTTTCGCCGAACAACTCGAGCAGCGGACGAACTCGCTCGAAAGCGGCCTTGTCCCCTCCGACATACACCGCGAGAGCTTGCTGCATCGCTCCCGCAGGTCCACCACTCACCGGACCATCGAGCACGGTGACGCCACGGGGTTCGAGTGTGTCGTGCATCCGCTGGATCAGTGCGGGGGAGCACGTCGAGAGATCGACGTAGACCATCCCAGCCCTGGCTCCCTCGGCGACCCCACCCTGGCCGAGCACGACCGATTCGATCTCAGTCGGGCCCGGCAGTGATGTGAAGAGCACTTCCACCTGTTCGGCCATTACTCGCGGGCCCTCTGCCCACTTCGCTCCGGCATCGAGCAGCGGCCTGGCAGCCTGCTTCCTGACGTCGTGAACGGTGAGTACGTGACCACCGCGAAGGAGGTGCCCAGCCATTGGGAGCCCCATCTTTCCGAGTCCGATGAAGCCAACGTCCACTTCGTGTTCCAATCCCTCGTGATTGCTAGCGCACGCGCCGAATCAACCGTTACCCAGCAGCAGCTCTGCCGATGCATTGTGTCCGGCATCATATGAGCACCGGAGATCGGCGTGTGCGGCTCCCCACCGCATTTGGATCATTAACCCGGACCCGTTCTTGAGCGCAGAGCGATACGTCCCGACT
Source organism: Acidobacteriota bacterium (assembly GCA_036012155.1). Classification (GTDB taxonomy): domain Bacteria; phylum Acidobacteriota; class UBA890; order UBA890; family WLXD01; genus DASCOT01. The sequence goes on along the minus strand of DASCOT010000190.1, from coordinate 4,032 downwards.
CGCGACTTCCCTGGTCCTGACAGGTCTTCGTAGCCTCCGCCCGGGCGAAATCCCACCTGACCAGGCTCGGATGCGACCGCTCAACTCAACGAAGCGAACCCGCCTAGCGTGCGACCATCCGCCTCTGTATACAGGGTCGGAGACATGACGTAAGGAGAGCGCATGCTGGGCCAACTCGGTGGCTGGAGTTTCAGGAACCCGCGCAGGATCGTAGCTGCCTGGATCGCGGCGATAGTTGTCGTATTTGGCTCAGTCGCGGCGATCGGTCCGGCATTCAATGCCGCATTCGAGATCCCCAACTCCGAAGGTGGCCGCGGGTTCGACGCGCTCGACGCCCACTTCGGTGGCTTCGGCAGCGGTCAGAGCGGCTCAATCGTATTTCGATCGGAGTCCGGCGTCGATGCGACGGAGGTGCAAGTTGCGATGCGAGCGCTATTCGCTGAAGTCGCCGAGATCGAAGGCGTTATCATCTCGAGTCCGTACGACAGTCCACAGGGTGCCGCACAGATTAGTGCGGACCGGCAGGTAGCGTTTGCGGTGGTCAGCCTCTCCGCCGACTTGGACTTCACGAAGACGGGGTTGATCGGCGCCGATATCGCTGAAATGGCGCCCCACGTGGCCGGACTCCAGATCGAGATCGGTGGCACCGCCCTCGCCGAGTTCGAACCTCCCGACTCTGAGTTGATCGGAATCGCGCTCGCGATCGTCGTGCTGATCTTCGCTTTCGGTTCAGTGGTGGCGATGGGACTTCCGATCGCGGTGGCCGTAACGGGCGTAGGCGTAGGCGCAGCCCTGATCATCCTGATTTCGAACCTGATCATGATGCCGGACTTCGCGACGACGATCGGCGCACTGATCGGAATCGGTGTCGGCATCGACTACGCGCTGTTCATCGTCACGCGATACCGCGAGGGGCTCGCGGCAGGACGGTCGCCTGAGCAGTCGACTGTCACCGCGATGGACACCGCCGGTCGTGCCGTCGTCTTCGCAGGGCTGGCGGTCATCATCTCCCTGCTGGGCATGCTGATCATGGAGTTGGCCTTCGTCACCGGGTTGGCGATTGGCGCGGCCGTCACCGTCGCCGTCACGATGATCGCTTCCGTCACGCTCCTGCCGGCGCTGCTCGGGTTCACGCGCGAGCGGATCGAGGTGACGCGCTGGCGTGGTCTGATCGCGGCCGGCCTCGTCGCGATCGCGCTGCTCGGCGTCGGTCTGGGTGTTACCGTGATGCTGGTGGCGATTCCGATTGCCGTGCTGGTGTTCCTCGCGGGCCTCTTCGTGCCCGCGCTGAAGCGGCTGGTGCCGCGCCGCCCGCAGCCACCGATCGAACAGACGCCAGCGTACCGCTGGAGCCGTGTCGTACAGGCGCACCCGTGGATCGCATTGATCGCGGGCTCGACGCTGTTGATTCTCCTAGCACTCCCCGTGCTCTCGCTCCGCCTCGGCTTCTCCGACGAGAGCAACTACGCGGAAAGCACGACTACTCGACGCGCCTACGATCTGCTGGTAGAGGGTTTCGGACCGGGGTTCAACGGACCGCTGATCATCACTGCGGAAGTGTTGCAGCTCTCGGACCGCTCGGCGCTCGAGCCTCTGCTGGTCGCACTTGAAGACACCCCCGGTGTCGAGTCGGTCGCCGCGCCGCTGCCGAGCAACTTCGGTGACCCCGCGAACTCGTCCGCCTATCTCATTCAGGTCATTCCAACGACGGCACCACAGGACGAGGCCACCAGCGACCTCGTGGAGACGCTGCGGCGGGATGTGATCCCGCCCGCTATCGAGGGCTCGACGCTCGCAGTGAACGTGACCGGGGCTGTCGCGGTGGACATCGATTTCTCCACCTACCTCGCGTCGCGGATCGTGGTGTTCTTCGCGGCCGTGCTGATCTTGTCGTTCATGCTGCTGATGGCTGTCTTCCGCTCGATACTGGTGCCTATCAAAGCCGTCGTCATGAACCTGCTATCGATTGGCGCCGCGTACGGCATCGTCGTCGCGGTCTTTCAGTGGGGATGGTTCAGCAACAGCCTCGGCATCGAAGGGGCGCCAATCGAGCCATTCCTCCCGATGATGGTGTTTGCGATCGTGTTCGGCCTCTCGATGGACTACGAGGTCTTTCTGCTGTCCCGGATCAAGGAGCACTTCGACCGCACTCACGACGCTGTGGGCGCCGTCGCTGACGGTCTGGCGTCGACTGCGCGCGTGATCACGGCGGCTGCGGCGATCATGGTCGTGGTCTTCAGCAGCTTCGTACTCGAGGACGACCGGATCGTCCAGATCTTCGGCTTCGGACTCGCCATCGCCGTGCTGCTGGACGCGACCGTGGTACGGCTGCTCCTCGTCCCAGCAGCGATGGAACTGCTCGGCGAGAAGAACTGGTGGCTCCCCGGTTGGCTCGACCGCGTGCTGCCGACGATCAATATCGAGGGGGAGCTGGCGCCGACACCGGTCGAGGTCGCCGCGACCGATGAGTAACCTCCGCCGTCATATGCTCACGGCACCCGATCTACAGAAGGAGCCCGCTGGATCGCCGCCACCACTGTCTCGATCGGCGATGCAGCGGCGACACCGGTTATCCTTCGACGCGTACCGCCAGCGCGTGGATGTGAGGAGCAACTCTGTGGAGCGTGTCCCGCTTGGGAGCACCGGTCTTGAGACCAGCAGGCTCGGCATCGGCCTGGCCGAGATCGGCAGCGAGTTTTCGTTCAAAGAGATCGAGCAAGCCGGGGAGCTGCTGAACGAGGCGCTCGATCGCGGCATCAACTTCCTCGACACGGCGGCGTGCTACGGCATTTCAGAGGAGCTCATCGGTCGCACTGTGGCGGGGCGTCGAGATGAGTACATACTCGCGACGAAGGCCGGTCACGCGACCGGGGACTACGACGGCGACGAGTGGACACGCCAGACGGTCGCAGACAGCATCGACCGCAGCCTCGAGCGCCTTCGCACCGACCGCCTCGACATCGTGCAATTGCACTCGTGCGATATCGAGGTGCTCGAGCGCGGCGACGTGATTCGCGCGCTTGAGGACGGGAAGACGGCCGGCAAGTTGCTGCATGTGAGCTACAGCGGCGACAACGAAAACGCCAAGTGGGCGGTCGACAGCGGGCTCTTCGACACGCTGCAGACAAGTCTCAACCTCACCGATCAGGGCGGGCGTACGTCGGGGCTACTGGCGGCGGCGGCGGCCCGTGGAATGGGAATTATCATCAAGCGGCCGATCGGCGGCGGCACCTGGGCGCGCGCGAAGCAGGCCGCGGCCGCGCAACGTCAGTACGACAACGAGTACCGGGAGCGAGCGGCGGCCATGTGGGCTGGCGAAGATCTGCCCGACGAACCACAGGATGGAATCGCGCTGGCACTTGGCTTCACCCTTGCACACCCGGAGGTGAACGTCGCCATCGTGGGTACGAAGAATCCGTCGCACATGCGATCGAACCTCGAACTCCTCGAACGCGGGCTCCACGCGCCCAAGTCGACGGTGGCGGAGCTGCGAGCCCGCTGGGACCGCGTGGGTGCTGACTGGAAGCAGCTAAACTGACGTCGGGCTGGTGCCTGGTGTCTGCCGAGAGGTCGGTGAAGCGCCCGAGGTAGACGTAGATGTGATCGCGCTCGATGGCGGCGGCGCGGTCCGGCGCGCCTTCCTAGCGAAGCATCGCGACGAAGCGTTCGAGGGTCCAGCGGTAGGCACCAACGGTGTTCGACGACTTGCCTTCGACGTCACAGCGGAGGAGGTAGAGATCAACGAGTTTCGAGAGTGTGTTCATATCCAGCATGGACGCTCTGAATCGACGACGAGTCAAGAAGGAGCCATCAGCGTGCTGGTTCGACTCCGGACGGGGTCGGCATACCCGCTAGCTAGACTCGACCGCCAGCGGGTATGGCAGGGTTCGAGTCTTCTAAGCGGCTAGAGGTGCTCCTCGATCAGAGCTCGCCCGCGACTCTCCCACCATGTCTTCGCGTCCACCAGGCACTCGATAAGATGGTCGACGGCGCTGAGCTGGTCCTCGATTGGTACGTCAGGGTCGAGTTGTG
>DASCOT010000189.1:0-19422 GCA_036012155.1 Acidobacteriota bacterium | reverse complement strand
ATCCGCAGGTCGGAGGTTCGAATCCTCCCGGGCGCGCTTTTCATACCCAGTAGTTTCAACAACTTAGGACGCATTGGTTGGCGACACACAGTTGCGGGAACTCTCCGGATTTCACTGTGTTGTCGCTGCTTAATGGACGCTATATGGACACCGCACCTGTCAAGGGCCCGGCAGGGAAGCTCGTCGAACACTCCCCGCTGCCGCCTGATAAGGAACTGCCGAGAATGAGCGGCCCCCCTAACCCACTAACCGGCTACCAGGGTCCGCGATGGATGAGAGAGTCTTGGCCCGACTCGACTCCGTTGCGCTCCGTAGGCCTCAACGGCCTGTTGTCGACACCGGGTTACTGAGATACAAGGTGATACTAACCGCGGGGTCAGATACTTGGAGTAGCTCACAGACTGTTCTCTTCGAGAGACCAAGATGCAAAACAAACGGTCAATCAGACTGATACGCATTGTCGCAACGCTCGGCGTGATTGCCCCGGCCGGAAGTATCGTGTCCTCGCAAGCGGGCATGCAGGCCATCAACGATCGTCCGAACCCTTACGTGGCCATCGACGATCACTTCATGATACCGATCGCTGACATGCCTCGATTCGGAGAACCGGGGAGAACGTGGGGATCCGTGCCCGCGATGGACATCGGCAGCGACGGTACCTCCATCTGGGTCACCGAGCGGTGCGGTGCCAACAGCTGCATTGGATCCGATCTCGCGGCTGTTCACCAGTTCGACGCCTCGGGCAAGCTCGTCACGAGCCTTGGGGCGGGCATGTTCGCCTGGCCGCACGGCATCCACGTCGATGCGGAGGGCAACATCTGGACGACCGACGCACGATCGGCCACCCAGCCGGAGCTCGAACAGTTCCCTGATGCGACCGACAAGGGGCACACGGTCTTCAAGTTCAGCCCGAACGGTGAGCTTCTCATGACGCTCGGCACGCCCGGCATGCGGGGAGACCCTCCGAACCGGCTGAACGAGCCGTGCGCGGTTCTCATCGCACCGAACGGCGACATTCTCGTGGCCGAAGGCCACAGCGGTCAGGGTGAAGACCCAGGGCCGAACGTCGTCTCTCGCATCTCGCGGTTCACCAAAGACGGCGAGTTCATCGGGACGATCGGGAAGCGTGGGACCGGACCCGGCGAGTTCAAGACGCCGCATGCCATGGTGTTCGATTCGACCGGACGCCTACTCGTGGCCGATCGCGGCAACGATCGCATCCAGTTCCTCGACGCGGACTACAACTACCTAGACGAGTGGTATCAGTTCAGTCGACCGAGCGGCCTCTTCATTGACGCAAATGACATGCTGTACGTGGCCGATGGTGAATCGAGCCATGACTTCGGGGACGGCGGCCTCCGCCCACGTCCGGGCGCCCAGTGGCGCGAGTGGCTGCGCGGCATCCGGATCGGAAGCCTTCGGGATGGCAAGGTCATGTACTTCATCCCGGACACCGAGATCGCACCCGAGAGCGTGGCTGTCGATACGGCCGGGAACGTGTACGGAGGAGAGGTCCTGATTGGTCCGTACAACGGCGGCAAGAATCAGAGACTCAGGAAGTTCGCGCAGCGCTAAGCTCTGATGATGTCGGATTCTGCCGCCATTGCGCGTCAGGTGCGATTCCAGTACGCCATGGGCCGAGGATTGAGCTCGTCCACGGCGCGGCGCGCCTGGTCGAAGGCAGCCTGCGTCAGGCACACGCCGATCGCGTCCGTGTTGGCGATCGTGATCCGGCCGAACTTCTGACGGGCTCGCAGCCAGGGCACTTCCTCGGGCGCCCAGTCCGGATCGAACAGGTAATTCATCCCCATCGCATAGCCGTGTGGCCATCGGTTTATCGTGATGGCGGCGATATCGCGTGCTGGATCGAACCCGCCGTCTGCGAGCACGCGGGCCAGATGAGTCCGGATATTGCGCTCGTAAGTCTCGAACGTCGTCTCGTACATGAGCTGCCGCGCCGCCCGAAACATGTCGCGCGCGTTCATGCCAGATGGCCGTTCCATCCCGCCGGGCCCTCCGTTCATCTCCACTACGATCGGCTCACCTGACGATCGTGGAGGCCGGTAGGCGCCCATCGTGATCGGAGGAGCCAAGCCCAGACTGGCGTAGTACGGGTAGTTGGCTCCCGGGCAGCTGACAAAGGAAATGCCGAGCTTCTCGAGCACCTTCCAGTCGTTGAGCGCGACGTTGGTGATCATCTGAGTGGCGCGAACCGCCAGATGCAACGCCTCCTTCTGGGCTTCTGGCAGCTCCGGACACATGTAGGGGATGACCGAGTGGAAACAGGCGAGGACGCAGCCCTTGGCGCGCACCCGGTACGCCTTCCCGTTCCGTACGTAGACCACCTCGGCCTCGGTGGCTGACTCGGGGTCGCCGATGTTGCGCACCCGGGTGACCGTGCTCTTCAGCCTGATGCGGGTCGGATTCGCGGGCAGGTCGAGCTTGTTGTAATCGAGCCGGGACAGCTCCGCGTCAGCCATCGATCTGCCGGGCAGCGCCGCAGGCACGAGGTGTCGCACGAGCAGGCGGGCCACGCCGGCGACGCCTTCCGGAAAGTGCCACTGAGTCGGCTCGTTCTTGTCCGGTCGATTGGCGTCGAGCAATTCCCCGCTATCCGATTCCAGCTCGAGGCCAAGACCGTCGAACCCGGGCCGGTTCTGATTGAAGGCGAACCAGGCACTGTAGGTTTCGATAGTCAGGGACGGGCAGCCACCCCCACCTGGATGGAAGTACTCGAGCACGTCGGGGTGTACCTGCACATGGTTCAGAAGGTAGTCCTTGTAGCTGGTCTTCTTCAGTAGTCGGTCTCTTTCCAACGGCGACAGTCCAGCTAGGTAGTTGCTCTTCCCGTTGTAGAGTCGGAGGAGGTCTCTCTTTACGTGCTCGGATAGGGGGGTCTCGGCAAGGAACTCTGGCGATGGGCCGCCCGTGAAGCCGAAGGCACCGGCTCGTTCCCGTGTGAGGAGCTGGTCAACCCCGAAGGTTTCCTTGTCGAAGTACTGCGCCGACTCCATACCGAGCGACTGGTAGTAATCCCAACCCCTCTCGTACGTTGGTTCACCGTAATCGACGCCGATGTCCTCGAGGAGCTGGCGCCCTTCGGGTGTGAACGTCGCGGGTCGTTCGATGTACATCGTGCCGCCGCGTGCGATCAGCAGCCGGCCCCTGACTTGAAACTCGTTCCGCCGCGCATGACCTCCGAAGTCGTCGTGGTTGTCAAGCAGGAGAATCTTGGCATCGGGGCCAGCCTGCCTGCGGAAGTAATACGCCGCGCCTAGGCCGCTCATGCCGGCGCCCACGATCACCATGTCGTATGTTTCGTTCGTGTCCTCGCCCGTGTCCCAGCTCTCCCCGTCACGCATGCTGTGCGCGACTTCATAGGAGCCGGGATGGGTGCCGCGCATGCCGGTGAGGGCCGGCGGATAGTCGTCCTGCGCCGGCGACGCATGGGGCGTACCCGGGCGCGCCGACAGCAAGCCGGGTGCAGCCAGCGACCCTCCGACGGCAACCCCTACGCCGTTGACGAAGTCGCGCCGGGTGATACCCCGGTGCATGCCGAGATCACGATCCTCACTCGTCGACATAGCCCCTCCGATTCTCTAGAGCCACATCAACGCTCCCCACCTCGGCGCCCCTGTGCCCTAGGGCGCCACCTACGTAGACGGAGTTCACCTGATCGCTAGCGAAGACGCGGCCTGGTCAAATCCCTTCATCCACAACATTCGCAAGTAACTCCGATGCGGAGCCGATGTCAACCTAGCCTCAACGCGGCGTTGGCTTTGTGGTTATCCACTCGGCCTCGGGCTCGTTCGATTCGGGCTCTTCGCGTAGCATCTTGTCCCTGCAGGCGACTGGTAAAAGGCCACTTGAAGCAGGAGGCAATGATGGACTTCCACGGTTTCGACGCGCTCTTGCCGTCAGAGATTGCGGCCAAGGCCGAGGATATCGGGGCAGGAGCAGCACAGCACGTCGAGGACGATGGAGAGCCCGACAGACCAGCACACTCGAGGACCGGCCTCGAACCATACATCACCCGAATTCTAGCGGGTACGCCCTCAATCTCCATCAGCGCCCTGCGACACGAGTAGCCCAAGGCGCGACCAATCCCGCGAGTCGCTAGCCGAGCCGATCCTACCGCCCAGACACCGGGAACACCGCCTCGGGCGGTTGCTCCGGAAGCGGTTTGACGAAGCGAAACTCGCCCTCGAACAGGCTGCGATCGCCGTTGGGAGCCCACCGACCCCAAATCGCCTGCACCATGTCGTCGGTGAGGTTCACCATGCGATGCATGGTGTTCGGGGCGATATAGACGACTTCGCCGCGCTCGGCGATGAAGGTCTCGTCGCCGAGCGTCCATTCGGCCTGCCCGTCGAGAACGACGTAGAACTCCGGCTGCGGGTGCACGTGGCCGGCGTAGATAGCCCGCGGAGCCAGCTCCCACAGACCCACCTGCAGGTCGTCATCGGGGATCGTTTCGCCCCCGATGACGGTATTCCAACGCTGGATGCCGAAGGCGGTGGTCTCCCAGCCCAGCTTCACCGCGTTGGCATGTGCCGGTTGTCCGGAATTCTCCGACCTCGGACCTGACGCCTCCGACACCGCATCCGTCAGGTAGACATCGACCACGCGCAGCGCGAAATCCTCGGGCACGATCGTGCCCATGTTACACATCACCCAGGTGGAGAGCTGCTGGTCGGGAAGGCGTACATAGTGCGCCTTGAACCCCATGAACGATCCGCCGTGGCCGAGAGTGCGGAGACCGCGATGTTCGTCCTCACGGATAGCGAACGCGTAGTCGAGGGGCTCGCCGCTGTTGAGCACGCCCTTGCCATGCATGACTTCCATGAAGTCGGGCCCGCCCAGGCGATTATCGAGGAAGTTGCGGTCCCAGCGAACGAAGTCCTCGACGGTGGTGTAGAGGCCGCCGGCGCCGGGAAGCGCGAAGTTGCCCTGGTAGCTCTGTATGTAGCGGCTGCCGCTCGCGGGTCCTTGGACCTCCGATGGCATGTAGCTCATGGCGCGGTTCTTCACGATATGCACCGGATCATCATGGAAGTGAGTGTTGCGCATGCCGAGCGGCTCGAAGATGTGCTCGCGGGTGTATTCACGGAGGGTCTTGCCGCTGGCCCGTTGCACGATCATCGACAGCAGAAAGTAACCCCCGTTGGAGTACTGGTAGCGATCCCCCGGCGGAAAGTCGAGCTCCTGGCGCGCCAGTAGCTCGAGGGCCTGCTCTCGGCTGAACCGGTCCCAGGTCGTGAGCTCGTGGTCGCGCATGACTCCGTACATGTCGGGGACGCCGCTGGTGTGGTGCACGAACTGGCGCACGGTGACCGGTGGCTCGCGATGCGGCAGCTCCGGCAGATGTTCGCGAGCATCGTCGTCGAGGTCGAGCTTGCCCTGGTGCGCCAGCAGCGCGATCGCAGCGGCGGTGAACTGCTTGGAAATCGAGCCGACGTAGATGACCGTCGTCGGGCCCATCGGAATGTCCCAATCGAGATTGGCGTAGCCGTAGCCCTTCTTGTAGATGAGCTGGCCCTGATGGGCCACGCCGAGGGCACACCCGACGGAGCCCGGCGCATCAAACTGCGCGAACACAGCGTCCACCTCGCCGGGATCCGGGAGCCGCAGCGCTCCAGGTCTGTTCTCCTGAGCATGTCCAACGCTGGGGACGACGACGAGCAACGCCGCCACCACGGAGGCAGAAAGTGCGACGGGAACGCGCATCAAGCTCATGGTGCTCTCCTTGGGCCGCCGCGCTTCGTGCGCTCAGCCTCCGTGCCGTTCGAACCAATCGATGATCCGCCGCAGCCGCTCGACCAGATTCACCGGTGTCCCAGTGCGCGACAGGCCATGGTCCTCTCCGCGAAACACCAGCAGCTCCGTGTCGACGTCGTTGTTCTTGAGCGCGTAGAACCACTCCTCCGCCTGGCCAAGCGGGCAGATCATATCCTGGTCGCTGTGGATGATCAGGGTCGGCGTAGTCACCTTGTTGGCGTGCTTGAGCGGTGATCGGTCCCAGTAGAGATCCCAGTTCTCCCACAGGTTGCCGCCGAACTCGTCACGCATGGCGCTCGGCGTGTACTGCTGCGTTCCGGCCTCCGACACCCAACTGGCAACGCTGCGCTGCGTGACAGCGGCGCGGAAGCGCTGCGTCTGGGTGGTGATCCAGTTGGTGAGGAACCCACCGTGGCTGCCACCCGTAACGAAGAGGCGCTCGGCGTCGATCCAGTCGTAGCGAGCCAGCAGCTCATCGACCAGCTGCATGTTGTCGCGATAGTCAACACCGCCGTAGTCGAGCCGCACAGCGCTCTGATGAGCATCCCCGTAGCCCGTCGAGCCACGGTAGTTGACGAACGCCACGGCCCACCCTTTGCCGGCGAGCATCTGGTTCTCGTGGAACCACTGGTAGCCCCACATGCCCCCCGGACCGCCCTTGATGTTCAAGACCAACGGCACCTTGCCCTCGACACCGCCCACCGGACGGAGCAGAAACGCCTGGACGTCACCACCGACATCGTTGGTGAAGTGGATCTCCTCGAGCTCGCCGCGCGCCAGCTGCGCCAGCACCGCGTCGTTGAGTCGGGTGAGCTGACGCATGGAGCTGCCGTCGGCGTTGGCGACGAACACCTCCGGCAGCATTTGCTCATCGTCGAGCGTGAACGCGATGCGGTCGCTGCGACTCGCTACCGAGAGACTTCGCACTGACCAATCGGGTTCCAGCAGCCGGGTTGTGTCGCCACTAGAAACATCGAGCCGGAACAGCCCACGACTACCTTTATCGTCGGCGAGAAGCAGCATCGCCGAGCTGTCGTGTGACCAGCTCAGCGAGCCCGGATTGCGGTCGAACGACGCCGTCATGTTGCGGGGCGAGCCCGATCCGTCGAGCGCCTGAACGAAGACGTCGGGCTGGTCATACGGGGCGTCGGTGCGGCTATAAGCCACGGTCGTGCCATCGGGAGATATCCGCGGGCCGGAGTCTCGATGCTCCTGCGTGGTGAGCTGCACCGGCGCGCTCGACTGTGGATTCGACACGTCGTCCAGGTTGACTCGCCAGATATCGGAGTTCGAGCCGCCGTCGTACTCGAGCCCTGTGCGATCGGAGGAAAACACCAGAGCAGAGCCGTCGCTCGAGATGTGCGGTGCGCTGTCGTTCCAGTCAGTGCCGTCGGTAAGCTGGACCGTGGTGCCACTGTCGACATCGAACAGGAAGAGGTGCCGGCGACGCTGGTCGAGATAACCCCGACCGTTGGCCTTGTAGAACGCGTCCTTGACGATATCCAGGTCGGGCTTGGGCTCGGCGGTCGGATCGTCAGGCTGCGGTGGCCTCGGCCCGGCCAGCGTCAGGAGCAGTCGTTTGCCGTCGGGAAGCCACTGCAGTCCGCCGACTCCTCCTTCGACTGTGCTTGCCTGCCGCGCCTCGCCGCCTCCGCGGGGCAATAGATACACCTGTGGCGACTCTGCGGTCTCGCCGTCCGACGGACCCTCTGCCACCACCTCGGCGCCGTTACGCAGGAAAGCGATTGTCGAGCCGTCGGGCGACCATCGAGGAGAGCCGTCCGTGGTCCCGAAGCTGAGCGGCCGTGCCTCCGATGCACCGTCCGAGGCGACAATCCACAGAGCTCGATCACGTCGCCGCCGATCGTCACTGACGTCGGCCACCACGAACAACACCTCCTCGCCGTTCGGAGAGATCTGCACGTCGCTGATCTGCCTGAAGGTGTAGTAGTCGTCGGGCACCATCGGCCGCGCTGCCCGTTCGGCGTCCTGAGCTGACAGGGCGGCGGTGGCAAGACACAACAGCATGCTGACGGCGACAGAGCACGTTCGCATTGGTGATCTCCTCTGCGTCGGTATTGTCGTGATTCTCGTCGGATGACACTGGCAGCCCAGGAGCCGAGCGCAACTCTGGAGCCGTCGAGCGACCTTCGTGCCTATTCGAGCTCGCTGATCTGGTGCTCGGCGCCGGCAAGCCACTCGGTGCTGATCTCGACACCCCAACCGGGAGCCTCGGGAATCTGCACCTTGCCGTCGACCGCGTCCAGAGCAGGCGCATAGAGGCCTTCCTGCCACGGGTAGTACTCGGTCGGCTCGATGGAGAATTCCACGTGGGGTCCGGCGTTCTCGATTGCCCCCATCATGTGGAGGGTGAACACCGTGACCAACGACAGATTGGCCGAGTGCGGTACGCAGGGCAGCCCGGCCTGGTTGGCCATCGCCGCCACCCTCAGGGTTCGGGTGAGACCGCCCAGGTAGCAGATGTCCGGCTGAACGATATCGAAGGCGCCAGCATCCAGGATGCGGCGCCACTGCGGAATGGAGCAGTCTTGCTCGCCGCCGGCGACCGGCACCGAGACAGCGCGGGTTACCTCGGCGGTCCATTCGAACTCCCAATACGGACAGGGCTCCTCATAGTGGCACACGCCGTGGTCAGCGAGCATGCGGCCAACCTCGATGGCCTTCTTGGGTGTGTAGGCACAGTTGGCATCGACCAGCAGCCCGACATCGTCGCCCAGTGCGCTCCGCACCTGCGATACCACCGCCTCGGTGCGCCCCGGCCACTCGTCCTGGTCGCGGCCACACTCCTTGCCAATGCGGATCTTGAAAGCGTTGAACCCGTGTTGGTCACGCAGTCGCACGAGACGCTCGGCTTCGTCTTCGGGGGTGATATCGCGTCGCATGCTGGCGCCATACACGGCTAGCGGGCGGGGTGTGCCACCCAGCAGCTCGCATACGCTCTTGCCTTCGCGCTTGCCACGCAGATCCCATAGCGCCGTATCGAGCCCGGTGAGCGCCCGCCGCAGGTATGAGCCGGGAAACTTGAACTCGATCTGGATGATGCGATCGAGGAGTAAATCGAACTCGGCCGCATCCTCGCCGAGCGCATAGGGGGCAACCTGCCGGTGCATCACCCGGGCTGCAATGTCGGCATTGTATGGCGACAGCTGGCCCCAGCCCTCGGCACCGTCGTCAGTGCGCAGCCGCACGATGCTGACGAACTCGTTGCTGAAGGTCTCGATACTGCGGATCCTGGGAGACGAGCTCACAACAGGATGACGTTACGCAGCGCGTCGCCGCGGTTCACCGCCGCGATCGCCTCGTTAATGTCTTCGAGCGGGTAGCGCGCCGTGACGAGCTCGTCGAGCTTGAGCTAGCCCTGCTCGTAGAGGCGCACCAGCTTCGGCAAGTCGACGTCAATCTGCACCGACCCCATCTTGCTGCCGACGATCGTCTGTCCAGCATCTGCCACATTACCCATCTCGATCTCGGACATCTCACCGGTCTCCGGCATGCCGACGATCACCAGCGTGCCGCCGCGCCGTACCAGCCCGAGTCCCTGCTCGAAGGCCGCACCGCTTCCCACCGTTACGAAGACATAGTCGGCACCGCGATCCCCGGTCAGCGAGCGTACGACCTCGCCGGCATCGTCCTGCCGACCGTTTACTCTATGCGTGGCACCGAAAGCCAGCGCCGCCTCGAGCTTCGAATCCACCAGATCGATGGCGATGATGGGGTCCGCATCCGAGAGCCTCGCTCCCTGAACGCTGTTGAGCCCCACACCGCCCGCGCCGACTACCACCACACTGCTGCCCGCCGGTACCTTGGCCGTGTTGGTTACGGCTCCCAGACCGGTGATCACGCCACAGGCCAGCAGCGAGGCGCTGTCGAAAGCCATCTCGTCTGGAATAACAACCAGTTGAGATTGATCGACCACCACCTGCTCGGCGAAGGCGGCGGTGCGAAAACCCTGGAAGATCGATGTGCCGTCGCCTGTCGTGAGCGGACTCTTCTCATGCAACGGAAAGGTCGTCTCGCACTGCGCCGGCAGACCCTGAGAGCAGAAGAAGCAGTGCCCGCAGGATCGCAGCAACGTCACCACGACGTGCTGGCCGACCTCAGTGCGCGTCACACCAGGACCGACTTCCTCCACCACACCGGCCGCCTCGTGCCCATACACCACCGGTAACGGCCCGCCCCAAGCACCCTCGACGGCGTGGATGTCGCTATGGCAGATTGCGCAGGCGGCGAGCTTGACCTTGACCTCGCCCGCCTGCGGCGCAGCGATCTCGATCTCCTCGACGACCAGCCGCTTGCCAAACTCGTGACAGACTGCAGCTCTCATGGAGCGGCATTCTACTCGTAGCGCAGCGCCTGCATCGGATCGATCCGCGATGCCCTTAGCGCCGGGAGATATCCCGCCGCGAGCGCCACCACTCCGAGGACAACAATCGACAGTGAGATGACCAGCGGGTCTGTGCCGCGCAGCTCGAACAGGAGCGACTCCGCCGCCCGACCCAGAGCCAGCGCGCCGGCCAATCCAACCGCGCATCCGATGAGCGCCAGCCGGCCAAGCTGCTTGATCACCATGGCTCGCACACGGCCGGCATCGGCGCCCAGGGCCATCCGGATGCCGAACTCGCGGGTACGCTGGGCCACCGTATACGCGAGAACGCCGTACAACCCGACCGAGGCCAACAGCGTAGCAAGCAGCGCGAAGGCACTCGACAGAGTCCCGAGGAAGCGGTCTAAGAAGACGCTTTCGCTGGCTTGCTGCTCGAGAGTGATGAGGTTCTCTACCGGCAAGTTGGGGTCGAGCCGTTCAATGACTCCGGGAGCGGCGCGCAGGACCTGTTGGGGATCACCCGAAGAGCGTATGTAGAACGTGATCTCACCAACGGTCGCGTCCTGTCGATACGGAGTAAAGAACAGCGGCGGCACCGCGCGCTTGATCTCCGCGTACTTGGCATTCTGCACGACGCCAACGATCTCGAGATCGAGCTCGACGTCCGGGCCGCCGTCCGTCGACATCCGCTTGCCCACCGCACGCGCCCCGTCGAGACCGAATTTCTCGGCGAACGCCTCGTTGACCACCACGACCCCCGGCGCGTCCATGGCATCTTCCGTGGTGAACTCACGACCCGCCATCAGCGGAATACCGAGCGTGCCGAAATAACCAGCACCGATGCGGTTCATGCGTGCGCCGTTGTCGACATCCGGGCCCCACTCGAAACCCTCCACCGATACGCTGTTTCCCCAGCTGTTACCGGTGAGGATGGGTACCATGGCCGCCGTCACGCCGGTCACGCTGGGCATTGCCGACAGCGCCTCTTCGGCGCGCTCGAACAGGGCCCGGGATGCCTCCGGCTCGTAGCCGCTGAGCTGTGGCGCAATACCGAACGTGGCGACATTGTCGGTTTGCAATCCAAGATCCACTCGGCTGACATTCAGCAAGCTCTTGACGAACAGCCCGGCAACTACGAGGAGTGCGGTAGACAGGGCAATCTGCCCGATGACCAGCGAGCTGCGAAAACGCGCCGCATCGATATCGCCCGCTGCTTGCCCGGCGTTTGAACGCAGCACGGTCGACAGATCGGACCGGGTACTGTGCAAAGCGGGATAGAGCCCGAAGATGAACCCGGTGCCGAGCGAGAGGATGGCCGCGAACGCCACCAACCCCGGGCGCAGCCCGAGCGTCACGGTAGCAAGCGTATCCTCCGGTAAGGCTGCGGCGATCGCTGCCAGGGTCCACTGGGCAACCAGCAAGCTGGCGACACCGCCGAGAATCGCCAGGAGACCGGATTCCAGAAGCAGCTGGCGCAGAAGCTGCCCGCGGCTGGCGCCAATCGAACCGCGTATGGCGATCTCCTGGTCGCGCCTCGCGCCCCGTGCCAGAAGGAGATTGGCGATGTTCGCACAGGCAATTAGTAGCACCGTGCCGGTAATGCCGAAGAGCAGCAGGAGGGGCGTCTCAGCCTCGTCGTAGAACTGGCTCTGTCCTCTGTAACCGGACTCGAAGACGAGCTGCCTGGCGCGGAATTGCTCCGTCGTAGCGTCGCTCATACCGGTTTGCAGCTCGGCCTCCACGTCGTTCAGAATCGCCGCGTAGACATTGTTGAGCTCCGCCCCAGCGCGCTCGATCGAAACGCCTGCTTCGAGTCGGCCGAACAGGTAGGCCCAGTACCCCCGGCGATCGTCGAAGCCCTCCCAGGTCGGAAACATCGCGTCGCGCATGATGAGCGGCACGAAGACATCGGGCTCGCCACCGAAGGTGGTTCCGCGGAATCCCTGTGCAACAACACCGACGATCGTCATCGCGACACCGTTCATCGTGATCGTCTTGTTGAGCACTGCCGGATCGCCGCCGAGGCGATTACGCCAGTAGTCGTGGCTCAGCACCGCGACAAAATGCTCGCCGACGTTCTGGTCGTCGGCCGGGCCGAGCAGCCGCCCCAGGGCCGGCGGTACCCCGAGAACGCCGCGAAATAGGAGCCCGACACCAGCGTGGCTGTTCCAGCCACGGTCTCGCCGTCTTGCGCCAGGTTGGCGCCGAAGCCCATGTGCGCGGCAATCCCTGAGAAGCCACTCTCGGCAGCTTCCAGATCCTTGAACATCGGATAGCTGAATACCTCGTCACAGCCGCCCGACCCGCCGCACGACTGCGATCCGGGCTTCGGGCCCGGGGCCCGGGTTGGCGAAGTTCACCAGGCCGTCGGGATCCTGCACCGGCAACGACTGCATCAGCAGCTGATCGAAGAGCGAGTAGATTGCCGAGTTGGCGCCGATACCGAGCGCCAGCGAGAGAATCGCTACGGCAGTGACGAACGGCGTGTGGGTAAGCGCACGGAAGGCGGATTTAAAGCCGGTCATCGTTGGCTCTCTCGGGGACTAGCAGCGGGGATCCGGCGAGCGGTTCGGGATCGTCTTTGTTTAGACGACAAAAGGGCGCCGAGAGTTTGCACCTTTCTGCACCAACCGACCTTCTGCGATCCGCCGCGCTCGCGCGGTCAGTCGACCGGATATCCGAGCCGGCCGAGAGCTTCGGCGATCTCATCCAGGATCACTGGGTCATCGATCGTCGCCGGTATCCTGAGCTCCTCGCCCGCGGCGATGCTGCGCATGGTTCCACGCAGGATCTTGCCGGAGCGGGTCTTGGGAAGGCGCCGGACGATCGCCGCGATCTTGAATGCCGCGACCGGTCCGATCTGTGAACGAATCATCTGCACGAGCTCGGCGACGATCTCGTCGTCGTCCCGCTCGACGTTCGCCTTGAGCACGATCATCCCGACGGGGATCTCGCCCTTGATCGCGTCGGGCACACCCATCACGGCACACTCGGCGACATCCTGGTGGGAAGCGAGCACCTCCTCCATGCCACCGGTGGAGAGTCGGTGGCCGGCGACATTGATGATGTCGTCGGTGCGACTCATGATCCACAGGTAGCCGTCCTCGTCCTTGAACCCGGCATCGGCGGTCGAGTAGTAACCGGGAAAGGCGCTGAGGTAAGTGTCGACGAAGCCATCGTCGTTGTGCCAAAGGGTGGGGAGGCAACCGGGCGGCAACGGCATCTTGATGGCGATGCTGCCGATATCGCCGTCGGCCACCTCGCCGCCCGCATCATCCAGCACCCGCACGTCGAACCCCGGCACGGCGAGGCCACACGAGCCCGGCTTCACGGGCAGCTCACCGAGGCCGGCGCAGTTGGCCCCGATCGCCCAGCTGGTCTCCGTTTGCCACCAGTGATCGACGACGGGAACACCGAGCTGTCGCTGTGCCCACTCGAGGGTGTCGGCGTCGCAGCGCTCGCCGGCCAGGAACAGCGCCCGGAAGTGGCTCAGATCGTAGCGCCGCATGAACTCACCTTCCGGGTCCTCGCGCTTGATGGCGCGGAACGCGGTTGGCGCGGTGAACATCACGTTGACCTTGTGCTCGGAGATGACCCGCCAGAACGCTCCGGGATCCGGGGTGCCTACCGGCTTGCCTTCATACAGCACGGTGGTGCAGCCATGAAACAGCGGCGCATAGACAATGTACGAATGCCCGACGATCCAGCCGATGTCCGATGCAGCCCAGTAGACATCGCCGGGATTGACGTCGTAGACGTTCTTCATCGTCCACTTGAGGGCCACCAAATGCCCTCCGTGGTCGCGCACCACGCCCTTGGGAACGCCGGTGGTTCCCGAGGTGTAGAGGATGTACAGCGGATCCGTTGCAGCCACCGGTAGACAGTCGACGGGCTCGGCGTCGGCGACCTCCCGCCAATCGACGTCGCGACCTTTCAGCAGGGGTGCCGCCGCCTGCGGTCGCTGCAGGATGATGCAGCAGTCAGGCTTGAACGACGCGATCTCGATCGCCTTGTCGAGCAGCGGCTTGTACTCGATGACGCGTTTGACCTCGATGCCGCACGACGCCGACACGATCACCTTCGGTTTGGCATCGTCGATACGAGTGGCAAGCTCGTTCGGCGCGAAGCCCCCGAAGACGACCGAGTGGACCGCGCCAATGCGGCCGCACGCCAGCATCGCGATGATTGCCTCGGGCACTGCCGGCATGTAAATGATCACGCGGTCGCCCTTCTCGACTCCCCGCGCCGCCAGCGCCCCAGCGAACCTCGCCACCCGATCCTGGAGCTCCGCATAGGTCAGGGTCGCCGTGGTACCCGTGACCGGGCTGTCGTGTACCAGCGCCAGCTGCTCGGCTCGCCCCGATTCAACGTGCCGGTCGACAGCGTTGTAGCAGGTATTGACGATGCCTCCAGGAAACCATCGGTAGAAGGGCGGGTTGGAGTCATCCAGCACGCGGTCCCAGCGGCGATACCAGGAAATGTCCTCGGCGGCCTCGGCCCAGAACTCGGCCGGGTCCTGCAACGAGCGTGTGTGGAGATCTGTCTGGCGGCCCTCCATCATCGCTGCTCCAATCGTCGTCGGCGTGGAACTCAACGTCGTCACGGCGACGGGCACCGCGACCGGCCAAGAGCTCGATCGATTGCCGGCGCCCGCAAACGCCAACCTTACACGCCTAGCGCTGCAAGAGCGGCGGTTAACGGTAAAGCGACTAGCGGGTCGCTTCAGCCGCGACCTCGAAGGGCAGCAGCACCGGTTCCATAGTCGGCGTACCGACACGCTCGGCATCCAAGGGCTCGTCGAATAGCCTCGACAGGCTGTTCCCCGCGAGATCCTCCAGCGCCGGATCGATACGTAGGAGATAGGCGCCCGACGTCCACGGTTCGCTGGGCGTGAAGCTCCAGCGTCGATCCCGCTCCGATACCTGCGAGCGACCCTGAATCCGGTTGCCGCTCGATGACTCGACGGTGATGAGCCGCTCGAGCAGTGCGTGATCGAGCGGCTCGGTGAGCCAGAGCTCGACAGGGACCCCGACGGCCCCGGCTACCGCGGGGGCAGTTAGCGTCCAGTCTGCAGGTTCGGGCCGGGACCGATCGGCGCTGCCGACTGTCCAGGTCCTGGCAGAGCCTTCGGCGAGGGGCACACCCTCACCGTCGGGCCAGGCGCCGGAAACGCGCAACGTGATCGTTTGCCCGGAACGCAACGGTGTCCCCATCGCCAGGTTCGGCCCGACGTCCTGTTTGAGGCGGCCCGTATCGAAGAACAACGTCAGCCGGTCACCGGCCGGGCTCCAGAGCTCCTGCTCGGGAACGACGAAGGCGCCGCTGACCGCCTGGCCATCGGCATCCAGCAGCTCGAGAAACTCACGCGCGCGGCCACGACTCATCGGCGCTGAGAACTGCACGTACAGACGCAACAGGTTCTCTGGCACCGACTCGGCGGCCGGATACACCGCGCTCACCACCGTCGTGGCGGCACGGTCGCTGAGCGGCGTGGTGAAAACGCGCACCAGCGGTTCGCCATCGGCACGCCGCCAAACCGCCGTGTAGGTCTGGCCAGCGCCCAGCGAGTAGCGCGGTCGCCATCGGACAACCCCACGCTCGACGCTCACCTGACCAACGACCGGCAATCGCTCGTTGCCGAGCTGGTCAGGAGTACCGGTATAGATCGCCAGCCTCGGCTCTGCGTCACCGATTCCAGTCAGCTCCACGCGCCAGCCGGCCTCGGCATCGCCAGCGAAGTGCAGCTCGGGCTCGCCGGCTGGTGAATCCACGCACCCGGATAGCGGCGTGGCCGCGACCAGTATCGCGGCCACGGCCAGCCGAATCTTATTCAGCTTAGATCCACTCGGAGGCGCGTGCCGAAAGCCTCAGGGGCCCCGTTCTCGGGCAGGCGCTCGAGGATCAGCAGCGCGTCGTCGCGCAGCTTGTCGATCTGCACCACCAGACCCAGCGGCGCGCCCTCGTAATCGACGCCGGTGCGCGGCCCGACCTCTTCCTCGATGCTCGGGTTGCGATGTGCAGCGCGAATGTCGCTCATCGGGATCTTCATCGTGCCGCGACGAGAGTTCGTCATCAGGGCGTACTCCTCGCCGTTCTGTTCGAACGCCACCATGTCGATCGGCACGTTACCGAAGCCGAGCTCGGCAATCGTCTTGCCGCGCATGCGGTCCGCACCGCGCATCTCCTCGAGCGAGAACGTCGCCAGTGGTGTGCACAGGTAACCGGCGAGCACGTGCTCCTCGCCATCTAGCTCGACCGGCAGGAACGTGTAGATCGGCGCGTGCGTCTCGTATGCCGCGTGGGCGCCGTGGTAGATCTCCAGCCCGGTGGCGTCGGCAGCCGACGCGAACGGCCACGGAACGCGCCGCATGACCGAGGCGAACTCCTCGTTCGACAGACCTGCTACGAACAGCTCGTCACCGAGTAGCTCGATGTCGGTGATGGTCATCGAGCGCGGGTTACGGCGCTCACCCGGCTGGTCGGCGGGCGCGTTGGTCAGATCGTGCTTCGTATAGGCAACCTGCGCCAGGTCGACGTGGTGCACCTCCCCGTCCGGCGTGACCTTCACCAGCACCGGCTCCGCGTGGCTCCCGCTGCCGCGCATGATCGACAGGTAGGCGACGCCCGATTTGCTGTCGGCGGCCAGGTCCTTGACGAAGATCTCCGACGACGTGGTGCCGAGCATCTCGGCAATCTTGGCGTCGAGGCTTCCAACCGCCTCGAACTCCTCCGGCGCCATGCCGACGCTGCCGACCTCCAAGGCGTAGAGGGTGCCGCCGACCGAGTCGCTAGCGAACAGCACGCCGTCGGCGAACTCGAGCGCACCGATCGACCGCATCGGCGGATCGACCAGCGCCGCCTCGCCATCCAAGTAGATCCAACCCAACGACACCGCGATTGCAACGGTAACGCAACACCAGGCCAGGACGCGCTTGTTCATGCCGTACTCCTTGGGGAGCTGAGAGTGCCTTCGACGGCGCGCCTTTCCGAGAATGAGAATTCTGGCGTCGCCACGGAGAAGCCCTGAGCTTCTCGAACTTCATGCCTCGAGCATTCTATCGGCAGGGCGCCGTCTGGCGCCACGAAGGAGCCGCCTGGCCGGTGCGCCGCGGTACTAGCTCTACCCCAGCAGCGGGAACAGCGGGTGGTCCATCGGGCTGCCGGCGGGCAGCTCCTCGCTAAGGCCCCCGAAGTCGGGCGAAGTCTTCCATGGCCGCGGCGCGTGCACCATGTCATCACCCAACAGGCGCACCGAGAAGACCCTGCGCCGCTGGGTTCCTTGCACACCGGCGGCGCCGTGCAGCGTCAGCATGTGGAAGGCGACAGCGTCGCCTGGCTCGATGGCCCAACGGAGGATCTGGTACGCGGGCCGGTCGGCCTCTACGTCGGGCACCTCTTCGAGCGAGCCGGCGGGAAACCAGCGGGCCTCGGCGGTCATGAAGGTGCGGGGCATGAGCCACGGACCCGCGTGGGAGCCGGCGACGAACTCGAGGGTCCACTCCTGGGGAACTGGATCGACCGGAATCCAGAAGCTGATGTTCTGACGCCCATCGACGTTGTAGTAGGGCTGGTCCTGGTGCCACGCGGTGCGCTGCGCGGTACCCGGCTCCTTGACCAGCATGTGGTCGTGAAACAAGCGTACCTGGCGCGACCGCATCAGCCGTGCCGCGGCGCCGGCGAGTGCCGTCTCCTCGATGAAGCGGCGATAGGCGGCGTTGTCCTGCCAGTTGCAGAAGTCCTCCATGAACCAGCCCGGATCATCCGGGCGACTGGCGACGATCGAACGCGGGCTCGGCGAGGCGATGTTGGCGTCGATGCCTTCGCGCAGCAGCTCGATTTCCTCGACGGTGAAGAGCTGTCGCACAACGATGGCGCCGTCGCGAGCGTAGTCATCGATCAGGCTGTCCGGCACGCAACGTTCGGCTCGATCGCTCATTAGCCGGGACCTTACAGGAACGAATCGGCCAGGCTCCAGCCCGCCGCACGCGCGCCGCCGGAGGCGCCGGTCGCCCCTTGGACAATCACATCGGGCTCGGGCAGCATACCGCGTCGTCGATTGACATCTTGTTTGCCGAAACGCCGTGGGCGCCGCTGGCGCGGCCCGGCCGGCACGCCACTTTGGAGGGAATCAGTTCGATGCGTCGAGTCTTTTGGCTGTGGTCCACGATCGTTCTACTGGCTGCCGTCCCCGCGATCGCCGAGATCTGCGCTGTCGACCACGTGCCCGCAGCGACCCTGTTGCTGCCCTACTTCGAGGTGGATCTGAACGATCCTGCCGGACTGAGGACGGAGTCGACGTCCGTGGTGATCAATAACGGCGACGACACCCCGGCGGTCGTTCGCGGCACGCTGTGGACCGACCTAGGTGTCCCGATCGGCGCCTTCGACCTATTCCTCACCGGATACGACTACGAGGAATTCAGAATAGGCCAGATCTTCGAGGCCGAACAGGGCTTCCTGCGGCGCTGTGGCGACGGGGTGGTTCTCGATCCAGAAGATCTGGCGGCGGCGTTCACCGGTGCTCCCGTGGCAGCCTACGACGGCGCCTGCACCGTCCGAACGCACGGCGACAACGTTGCGCGAGGCTACTTGATCTTCGACGTGACAGAGGAGGCGATAGTGGCGGGGGCCGAGCCTATCTGCCCCAGCGACGAAGGCTACTTCGCTACCGACGATACACGGGTGGCGCGCGACGACAACGTTCTCACTGGCGAGTCACGGATAGTGCACGCGCGCAGAAAATACGGCCTGACGATGCCACTGGTAGCCATCGAGGCCTCGGACAGCGACCAACGTCTCGATTCCGAGACCTTCTACGAGACCTACGTCCGCTTCAATGCAGACCGCCGTGAGCCGCTCGGCAAGTCTTGGGGTCTGCGTTACTACGCCTTGAACCGCAGGACCGCGTCAGAGCTGATCGTCTGGCGCGACACGGCGGTGGGCGGCGAGGCGTTCGTATGCGGGGAGCTAGGAGAGCTCGGCGAGAACTCTTGGTACCCGCTTCCGCAGGATCAGATCGTGCAGTGGGACACGGCAGAGGATGTCGCGGTGGTGGAGGAAGTATTCCCGTTTCCGGCGGCAACGCAGCGCGTCGCCATCGGGGTGAGGGGCCTTCCAAAGAGATTCAACCGCGGATGGGCGTTTCTAAACCTGGACACGTGGGGTATCGAGGTGTACCGCCAGTCGTTCGTCGCGGTGCGCCACAAGCTGGGCAACCGAAAGATCCAAGGGCAACATTTCGCCACCGTTTTCGAGAGCGCCTGCCCATCGGGCCGCTGACCCGCGCCGCGCGCACGTAA
>DASCOT010000188.1:0-9413 GCA_036012155.1 Acidobacteriota bacterium | reverse complement strand
CTCCGCCAAGAACCAAGGACTCTAGCTGTGATCTCACCTC
This sequence comes from Acidobacteriota bacterium, assembly GCA_036012155.1. Classification (GTDB taxonomy): domain Bacteria; phylum Acidobacteriota; class UBA890; order UBA890; family WLXD01; genus DASCOT01. Next base: position 9,373 of record DASCOT010000188.1, on the reverse strand, counting down.
GCACGTCGCGCCAGGAAATCCTCCAAAAGCTTCAGAAGAAACTCGATGCCCACGTCCCGATCATGATCTCCAGCGCCGGCAGCGGGCTCGTGGCCAAGCTGCTTGAACAAGCCGGCGTTGATTGCATCAATACGTTTTGCGGGGCGCGCCTCCGTGCCAATGGATGGGGAACGATGTCGATGATGTGGCCCAACATCGATTCCAACAAACAGACCCTCGACTACACCCAGCAAGACATCCTGCCGGCGATCAAGGGCGACGCGTTCATCTGCGCCTGCCTCAACCCCAACGATCCGCTGCGCGACATGCGCGCCGTGCTCCAGGACCTCAAGAACATGGGGGTCGAGTCGGCCTCGAATATCGGCCCCTCGGTCAGCTACGTCGACAAGGACTCCAACCTTCGCCAGGTGCTCCGCCAGAGCGGCATAACGTTCTAGGAGGAGATCGACATGCTCAAGCTGACCAAGGAAATGGACATGGTGAGCGTCGGCCTGGCGTTCGACATGGAAGACAGCATCCGGATGATCGAGGAGGCCGCGCCGGATATATTCTGCTTCCACGCCGGGACCACCAAGGGCGGCATCCGTGGCTACGACTCGGGCGAGACGATCGAGGTGACGGCGGAGCGCACCGAGGATGTGTACGCAAAGGTACGCGAGATCAACCCGGAGACGATCCTCATTGCGCACGGAGCGGCGATGGAGAATCCGGAGGACGCGCAGCACATGCTGAGTCATACCACCGGGCACGGGTTCTGGACGGGCTCATCGACCGAGCGTCTTCCCATCGAGCGCGCCGTGCTCGCTACGGCAGCCGAGTTCCGGGCGCTGGCATTCGACAGCTGAGTCGGTGAAATGACCAAAACCGTAGCGGTGCTGGCGACCCTCGACACGAAGGGCATCGAGGCTCGCTACCTGGCGGAGCAAATCGAGACGCTGGGCGGCGCAGCATTGCTGGTCGACATCGGCGTCGTCGGCGAGCCTGCCGTCGAGCCCGACGTGTCGCGAGCTCAGGTCGCAGCCGCAGGTGGGACCCCTCTCGAAGAGATCCTCGAAGCCCCAACCCGCCAGGCAGCTTCGCCGATCATGGTCGCCGGGGCCACGCGGCTGCTGCTGAAGCGGATCGCGGACGACAGGCTCGATGGCGTCATCGGTCTCGGCGGCACCCAGGGAACCTCGAACTGTACAGGTGTCATGCAGGGGCTGCCCTATGGCTTTCCCAAGGTCATGGTGTCGACCGCCGCATCGGGCGACACCTCGGCCTTTGTCGGCATCAAGGACATCACCATGATGTTCAGCGTCGGCGACATCCTCGGGCTCAACCCGGTCACCAGGAAGATCCTGGCAAATGCCGCTGCCGCTGCTTACGGCATGGCCTGCTCGCGCGTCACGTTGGATATCGTGCCCGGCGCCAAGCCCCTCATCGGCATGACCAACCTCGGCGTACTCACCGAGGGGGCAATGCTGGCACTGCAGTTCTTTCAGGAGGCCGGCTACGAGGTCATCGTCTTCCACGCCGTCGGTTCCGGCGGGCTCGCCATGGAGCAGCTGATGAAAGACGGCCTTATCGGAGCGGTCTTCGACTACGGCCTGGGAGAGATTCCCGACGAGATGTACGACGGCCTGCGCGCCTCTGGACCAGAGCGGTTGACCGTAGCTGGCAGACTCGGCCTGCCACAGGTCATTTGCCCGGGGGGGCTCGAGCACATCGGTCTGCTGACTGAGCCCAACACGGTTCCGGAGCGCTACCGGGAGCACCAGGTTGCCTTCCACAACCCGATCATCCTGGCCATCCGGCTCAAAGCGAAAGAGCTTGTCGCGGTGGCGCAGGAGGTTACGAAGCGCCTCTCGCACACCAAGGACAGGGCCTACTTCATCATGCCGAAGCTCGGCATGAGCCGCTACGCGGTAGAGGGTGGGCAGCTCCACGACCCGGCCGGCGACGAGGCCTTCCTGGCAGAGATCAAACGTGGCCTCCCCGACAACATCGAGCTCCTCGAGCGCGAACTGCACGCCGAGGATCCGGCGTTCGTCAAGGAGGCCGTCGAACGCCTCATCTCGCTCATCGAGGGGTGAGACGAGCGCCGCTCAGAATAGGCTCGACAAAGCCTCGGGAAGCTCGCTCATCGAGCTGATGACAGCGTCGGGCGCCCTATCGCCCTCCCCGATGCCGACCCGAGCGCTGGTGAACTCCGTGGTCTGAATCGTCGTGATTCCCATCTCGGCCGCGCCGCGGATATCGCAGTTCAAATCATCACCGATCATCACCGCGGCCGCCGCATCAGCACCCAGCCCGTTGAGCGCTGACTCGAACATGCGCGCGGCCGGCTTCTCGATACCGCATTCCTCGCTCGTCACGACGACCGGGAAGTAACGTTCGAAGCCGAGCCGGCGGATCTTTGTGAGCTGCACGTATGTGGTCTGGTTGGTGACGAGAGCCAGCTCGTGGGCCGCGGCGAGGCCTTCGAGCACTTCGTGCGCATGGGGAGCCGGTTCCATGTGGCCGAGGAAGGCGTTCCAATAAGCATCGGCCATGCGCACCGCAAGATCACCGCGGAACGCTCCGACGATTTGCTCGAGCATCGACTTGAAGAAGACGGTGCGATTGTGGGAGGCAGCCTGTCCCTCGAGCCGCTCGGCGAACTGTCTGCGAACCCGATCGTGGAGTTGATGGAACTCGGCGTCGGATACATCGACGTGCTGCCCGAGCAGTATCCGCACCGTGTCGACCGCCACCTCGTCGCACGGTGTGAAGTGATAGAGGGTGTTGTCAAGATCGAACAACAACGCCGGCGTCATCGAATGGCGCTCGCTCATGCGCGGTTCGATGGGTTCGACTTCATCTCCGCAAGCAACCGTCTTCGGTACTCCTCGCTACCGAGGGTATCGAGCGTGGCGCACTCCTCGTCGGTCAAATAGGTGGGCTCGCCGACCTGCAACGCGTGCCATTGGATGAATGCCTGCTCTTCCATCGCATGGGTACGGAAGGCGGCCTCCTTGACCGATGCGCCAACCGTGATCGTGCCGTGATTGCGGAGCACCATGCCGTAACAATCGGGAGCGCGAAGCTCGTCCTCGACAACCCTTGCCAACTCCGGCGTGGTTACCGTCACGTAGGGCACGTGAGGCACGTTGCCGCCCAGATAGACATAGTAGTCGGCGTAGATGGGGCGCAAATCATGGCCGGCGGAGCACAGGGCGATGGTCATCTTGGGATGGGCGTGGAACACGGCGTTCACGTCGGGTCGCGCACGATAGACGTACAGATGCATCAGCACCTCGGAGGAGGGCCGGTGCTCCCCCGAAACGACTTCTCCCGATTCGACCGAGACGCACGGATAGTGCTCCTCGCGCGCATCCTCGAGCGAGAACCCGCTCGGCGAGATCCACATGAGGCCCGCTTCGCGAACGCTGACGTTGCCGCCTGCCCCGGTGACCAGGCCAGAGGCCACCAGCTGACGAGCGGCAGCGATCATTTCGCCGACGATTTGACTCATGGGTGCGATCCAGTGAGGAAGCCGCGCTGCTTCAGGAGGATGACGAACTGCTCGTACAAGTGACCGAACGCCTGATGACGCGCGGGGTCCGGGTGGAATGTCCTGGCGATTCTTACCATAGCCCGGCTCGCTTCCCGCAGGTTCCCGTGCACCACCGCGGCGGCGGCAAGGATGGCACTACCGAATGCCGATTCGTGACAGTCTGGACGGTGGTAGGTACGTCCCGACACGTCGGCCCGTAGCTGCGTCCACACATCGCTCTGGCTGCCACCGCCCGTGGCATACACCGCGCGCCGAGCAGACGGGAGGCTGCCGGTAGCCCGGTCGAGGATCTCGTATCCGAGCCGCTCCACGAACGCCGTGCCTTGGAGACAGGCCGCATAGCGTGTCGCCGGCTCGGTGGCCGGCGGCTCGCAGAACGCGCTGGCGGCGGTCGACCTGAACGGAAAGCGCTCGCCTCGCGCCTGCAACGGGTAGGCAACGTAGGGCACCGGCAGCAGCTCGCTCGCCGCGTCATCGAGGTGCCCCAAGTCAGCGTTGGCAAACTCCTTTCGAATCCAATCTCCCCCGACATTGCTGGCGGCGCCCGGCAGCCAGGATCCGCCCGGCAGCTTGTGACAGTACAGGAGTCCGGTTGGATCCTGGATATGGTGGTCGGCGACACGCTTGAACACCAACGTGGTCCCGAGGGTGGTGTTGTCTTCACCGACTCGGCGCGCGCCGGAGGCCAAGAAGGCAGCCGCGCCGTCCGTGACGCCGGCGATCACCGAGAGCCCCACAGGCAGGCCAAGCTGACCGGCGACGGCTTCGGCGATGCCGCCCAGCCTCTCGCCAGGCGCCACGACTCGGGGCAGCCTGCAGCGGAGCTGCGGGTGTTCGTCGAGCCAGGTAGCCCATGATCCGGTAGTCAGATCGAAGCCCGACTTCAACGCATTGCTGTAGTCGGTGGCGCCGATGGCGCCGATGAGCCTTCCGGTAATGAAGTCGGCCTGGTGGGCGAAAAAGCGCGTCGCAGCGAACGCCTCTGGGAGGTGCCGCTGTACCCACAGCATCTTGGCGGCGGCGAACGACGCGTTGATCCTCGGTGCCGCGTTGTCGCTGTCACGAGCGAGCGTATCGAGCTGCCCGGCCTCCTCGACCGCCCGGGCGTCGTTGTACATCAGCGCAGGCGTTACTGCGTTGCCCTCCCCGTCAACCCCGAGCACCGTTCCCGATGTGGCGTCGACGCAGACGGCTCGGAGATGCCCGTGGATAGCGGCGGGCCCGGCCAATCGCAGCGCCCGTCGGATCGCCCTCCTCACAGCGTCCCACCAGGCCTCCGGGCACTGCTCGTGCCGAACCCCTTGCTCGCCAGACATCGCATCCGCCGCGCATTCCAGGTCGGCACGCGCAGTCGCCACGATGTCGCCGCCGCCGCTCGCGATCACCGCCCGCGCCCCCGCAGTGCCGAGATCGATGCCCATGACCAGCGCTGCTTCAGCTTCCTGCACGGGCTCAGTGTTCGCTGAAGGCGAACTCGACCGGTCGATACACGCCTCGGGCGGGGAGGCGGAACAGCATCCGATTCGAAGGAGCTCTCGCGTCCATGGATTCTCCGGGCTGATCCGCTGCGTATCGGCGTTGGACGATAGCATGCTGTCGATTCCTGGCTACGGAACAACAATGTAAGGTCGTCAAGCATGCGTGCTACGAAAGTGATCGCCCTGGCAGCGACCGCCTGGATGTGTGTACAGGGTGGCTGTGCCACAGCCCCCGATCGCTCCTCGGTCGGTGCGCAACCGGCGCCTGGGGATACGGGTCCGCGCGCCGAGCCGCCGAGCTCGCCCATAACGTGGTCGGACGTTCAGGCGCTACGGGCTCCGATGTCTGGTACGCGGATCGAGTACGGTCCGCTGCCCGACCAGTTCGGCGAACTGCGCCTGCCACCGGGCTCAGACCCGCACCCGATCATGGTATTGATCCACGGCGGTTGCTGGTTGCAGGAGTTCGACTACACGTACTTCCGCAATCTGGCTGCGGCGGTGACCGAGCTAGGGATTGCCACCTGGACGATCGAGTATCGTCGGGTTGCCGGGGACGGCGGCTGGCCGATGACATTCCTCGATGTTGGAGATGCCATCGACCATCTGCGCGAGCTCGACGGCGTCCATCCACTCGACCTGCAGAGGATCGTTGTTGCCGGCCACTCTGCTGGCGGGCATCTGGCGTTGTGGAGTGCGACCCGCGACCGTCTGGCCCGTGACAGCGATCTCTATCGCCCGTCTCCCCTGCCGGTCCGCGGTGTGATCGGGTTGGCACCGATCGCCAGCCTCGCCACCTACCGCGTGGGACCGCCGCAGAGCTGTCACGAGGCTGTCGATCTCCTGATGGGCGGTCCCCCGGAGTCATACCCCGACCGCTATGCAGACGCCTCGCCGAGTGCCCGACTGCCGATCGGCGTCCCGATGACGCTGGTTAGCGGCACGCAGGACACCATTGTCCCCACCAGTGGCGTGAGTACCTTCGTCGAGGCAGCGATCGCAGCCGGGGATGATGCCCGCCTCGTCAGAATCCGAGGTGCCGGCCACTTCGAGCCATCAGTGCCGGTCTCCGAGGCGTGGGCAACGGTCCGGGAGGCGCTGCGTCTGATTCTTGGGCCGGATTCGTCGCCCTCGTAGCTAACGCTGCCGCGCGGCACCGAGCGATTCATCGAGCGCGACGACGAAGGCGTCGATCTCATCCGTGCCCATCGGGGTCGACAGGCACCCCAGCACTCCGCGTTGCCCCAGCAGAATGCCACGGCTCAGCATCTCCGCCACTACCTTTGCTTGGCCGGGCTCGACGGCGCTGGCCTCCAGCAGGCCGCGAAAGTCGCGGATAGGTGCCTCGGTAAACAACACGCCAAAGAGCGAGCCACGCCCGGTGACCTGATGTGCGATGCCATGACGACCGACTGTCTCGGCGACGCCCGCTCGGAGCCGATCTCCCAGAGATTCGAGACGATCGTAGGCCTCGCGAGTCATCTGCCGCATGGTCTCGTAACCCGCCACCATGGTGACCGGGTTGCCGTTATAGGTACCACCGTGATGGACTTTCTCCCCGGCGCGGTGATCGAACACGTCCATCACCGACCGCTTGCCCATGACCGCGCCCACCGGGAACCCGCCACCAATAATCTTTCCTAGAGACACCAGGTCGGGCTCGATGCCGTGCGCCGCACAGGCGCCCTGATAGCTCACACGGAACGACAACACCTCGTCGGCAATCAACAGGATGCCGTGTTGCCGAGTGATCTCTCGAAGAAATTCGACGAAGCCCTGATCGGGCGCGATCAACCCCAGGGCAGCGGGAAGCGGATCGAAGACCACGGCCGCAAGGTTGCTGGCCTGGTTACCAATGAGCGTCCGACACGCCTCGATGTCATTCCAGGGTAACGTGACCACTTCGTCGAACAGGCTACGTGCCATGCTCGGCTCCAGCGTCGTCCTGGGGTTCCGCCGGTCGCCCCAGTTGTGGGGCCGCGAGCTATCGCTCGCTTGCGCGTAGTCGTAGACGCCGTGATAACAGCCTTCGAACTTGGCGATCTTGGAACGCCCGGTGGCCGCTCGCGCCGCTCGGATTGTCAACAGGACACCTTCACTTCCCGAGTTCGCGAAGCGGATCTGCTCCATCCCCGGTACTCGATCGACAAGTAGCTCGGCGAGGCGAATATCGCTCTCGGTGGGCATCGAGAAGGCCGTTCCCCGACCAACCACCGCGCGCACCGCCTCGGTCACGACCGCATCGGCGTGACCCCGGATCAGTGCTGTGTAGTTGTTGATGAAGTCGATGCGCTCGTCGCCCTCCACATCGGTTACACGACAACCCTTGCCGCTGGTCGCATAGATCGGATAAGGATCCATGACCAGGGTGTGCCGGCTATTGCCACCAGGCATCACTTCGAGAGCGCGCTCGTAAAGCTCCTTTGAGCGTGATTCTCCATTCAGATAACCGACTGTGGATCGCGACTGCTTGTCGGCAATCGTCATCTCGGCACCCTATCCCTTCGCCCGCACGCTTCGGCAATCGCCGCAACATGCTCGTGGTCCGTTAGGGGCCAGGAAAAGGCGCTCCGGCAACAGGCACCAACAGACATCGGGTCTTCTCCGTACTGTCGCAACGAAGTCAGGCGCGGGCTTTCGAGGCCGACTCATCGGCCGTCCGACTACACCACGCCGGGTTCCTGTTGAACAATGGACGTTCACACCAACAGCCAGCGATCACGGATCGCCGACGCTGAGCTTACCTCGGTGGGCGAGCGTCGAGTCAGGCAAACGGAGGCTGCACGCCGAGACCCGCGTGGTAGGCGATCGGGCACAGCTAGCTCAGACCATGGCACAGCGCCAGTTCATCGACGTTGCCTGTGCGTGCGGCGCACCGCTGGCACGCTATCGGAAGAGTGGAAAGGGCCGCCTGATAAAGATGTTCCTACACAAGATCGCCGACGACCGGGCCGGGGTCTTCCTCCCCGAACCGCCACTGCAACTGCATGATGATGTCCACTGTCCGGCATGTGGTCGACGGGTCGCAACCTTGCGAATGATCCTGGGACGCCCGGCGGCGAAAGTCAATCATGGAGCCGTGCGAGTGGTTTGAAGCCCTTCGCACCCTGGCCGCCGGGGCGAGACAAGATGGTCGAGATTCACCTCGAACGAGAAGAAGACATCGCCGCGATTAGGAACGTCAACCGGCTAGCCTTCGGACAATCAGCAGAGGCCGACCTCGTCGAGGGGCTTCGCGAGGCAACTCCGAAGGTACTGTCTTTCGTGACGTGCGATAACGGCGAGGTGATCGGGCACGTCGTTTTCTCTCCCGTGTCGATCCGACATCGGCACGGAACTGTCGAGGGCCTCGGGCTCGGCCCCATGTCGGTTCTACCGGCCCGCCAGAATCAAGGAATCGGAACTCGGCTCATCGAGCACGCGCTTGCCGAGGTTCGCACTGCGGGCTGGCCCTACGTCGTCGTACTGGGGCACCCCCATTACTATCCACGCTTCGGCTTCGTGCGTGCCTCCGAATACGGCGTGCGCTGCGAGTGGGAGGGTGTCCCCGACGACGCCTTCATGATCCTTCTCCTGAACGTCGGTGACACAGAGCAGCTTCGGGGAGTGGCTCGTTATCGTCCTGAGTTCGACGACGCTCTGTAGACGAGGCGCCCCTCGGCGCCTCTCGGCGCGCCACAAGCACGCCCAGCAGAAGCAGCGATGTCAGGGTGAGCGGTTCGCAGACAAAACTCCGGTGGCACGAACCGGAACTCGACCACGCTCTGGCCGGCCGGGACCTTGACGGCCCAGTGAATCAGATTCGCTCGGTAGACCGGCGCGTGGGCGCCGTCGATCAGCACATGCCGACTGTGCTCGCGGGAGGTAACGGAGACACAAGAGCTCACGGGCAAGGCTGGAACGAGTGCCCTTCCGCTTAGTATTGCAGCCACCAGAGGACTCAACCAATCATTCCCGGAGACCACCCGTGAGCCCATCCGCCTCCCGACGCTGTTTCTTGCGAGCCGCCAGCGCAGCGGCCGTCTGGGTTCCGACCTCCGTGAAGGGGCACACCTCAGCCGAGATGCGCTCAAAGCTCTTCGAGGGTGCGATGCAGGCCGATGTGTCCAAATGGGAGCTCGATACCCCGGCGCTGTGTGTCGATCTCGACGTTCTCGAGGCCAACCTGGCGACCTGTCAGCAGACTGTCGTGCGCAACGGCATCGCCAGTCGCCCACATGCCAAGACGCACAAGTGCCCGGCGATCGCCCGGCTCCAAGTCGAGACCGGGTCCGTTGGCATCTGCACCGCGAAGGTGAGTGAGGCGGAGGCGATGTTCGAGCACGGGATAGAGCAGATCCTGATGACGACGACCAAT
>DASCOT010000187.1:0-9903 GCA_036012155.1 Acidobacteriota bacterium | reverse complement strand
CGAGGGGACTATCGACCTCGCGACGTTCGATCGGCGACTCGCCTCGAGGGAGCCCGTCGACCGCTCCGGGGTCTGGCGCTTTCGCGAGCTGATCCTGCCCGTCGGCGTCGACATTCCGGTGACCAAGCCCGAAGGCAATACCAACCTCTACTACTCGGACGCCATCGCTCGGTACGTCGGCTTGGATTCGTTCGGTCTGAAGCATGAGGGCGAGAACCCGACCGGCTCGTTCAAGGACCGCGGCATGACCGTGGGGGTCACCGTAGCCCAGATGCTCGGCATGCGGAGGGTCGCCTGCGCCTCGACCGGCAACACCTCCGCCTCAATGGCGGCCTACGCGGCACAGGCCGGTATGCAGGCGTTCGTCTTCGTCCCAGAGGGGAAGATCGCGTACGGAAAGCTGTCGCAAGCACTCGCCTACGGCGCCACCACGATCCAGCTGGCCGGGGACTTCGACCGCGCCATGCAGCTCGTGCAAGAGGTGTGTGCAAGCGAAGGTATCTACTTGCTCAACTCGGTTAATCCGTTCCGAATCGAGGGCCAGAAGGCCATCGGCTTCGAGCTGCTGCAGGATCTGCACTGGGCCGTACCCGACTGGATCGTGCTTCCCGGCGGGAATCTTGGCAACAACGCCGCCCTGTCCAAGGGAATGATGGAGTTACTCGACCTCGGACTCATCGACCGCCTACCGCGCATCGCGGTGATCCAGGCGGCCGGCGCCAACCCGCTCTACCGAGCGTTCCGAGATGGAACTGCGGTGGAGCCGTTGGCCAAGGCGGAGACCCTGGCTACCGCGATTCGCATCGGCGATCCGGTATCGTGGCGCAAGAGCCAGCGCGGCATCGCCGCCTCCAACGGGGTGGTCGAGGAAGTGACGGATCAGGAGATCCTCGATGCCAAGGCTCACGTGGATGCGGCAGGCATTGGCGCGGAGCCTGCCTCGTGCACCACGGTAGCGGGCGCTCGCAAGCTGGTGGCCGCTGGCACGATTCGCACCACCGATCGTGTCTGCGGCATTCTCACCGGGCACCTGCTCAAAGACTCCGACACGGTGATCGGCTACCATCGCGGCGAGCTGGAGGGGTTCGACACGCGCTTCGCCAACGCCCCGATTCGCGCTCCAGCCGAGCTCGGAGCAATCCTCGATCTGGTGCGATCGTTCGACTCCTGAGCGCCTGATGATCGCCCAGATCCGGCAGGCTATAGCTCGTCGAGCCGGGAGACGATCGCCTGCGCGATCTCTTCCACTCCGTCCAGCAGCGGGAACGCTACCGGCAAGCCGAAGCGATCGCCATAGCTGAGGCGAAGCTCGGCGCATTCCTGGGCGGACAGCGCCTCGTGATTCAGCGTAAGAGCCCATACCTCAGAGCCCAGCAATCGTATGAGCTCGATTTCCTCTTCCAGGGGCGGTATGCGCCCACCTGCTTCACCAAACCCCTCGAACGACGGGCGCCCCGGCGCATGTTGCAGCACCACACCGTTCGCAGCGCCCGAGATGATCAGCTCAGAGCCACACGGACCGCTCGGGTTGCGCAGCGCCGACTGGCCTTCGAGCAGAATCACATCGGGCTGCTCTTCGCGGTCACAATCGACGATCACCCGCTCGAGCTCGCCGGAGACAAAGTCGTTGAGAGTGGCGTCCAGAATGAAGCCGTGCTTCTGGCCTGACAGCCATCCGGTCTGCCCGGTATAGATCATCTCGGCCCGCGTCCCGGCCTCGCGTAACGACGCCAGCAGCAACGCCGTTGTGGTTCGCTTGCCAAGGGCGCAGTCGGTACCGAGCACGGCGATCCGGGGTGCCCGAACCTGCCGAATCTGCCCCTCCCAGAAATGCAACTCCGGGGTGGGCCGAGGCTTGCGGATATCCAACACTTCGCCATCGTTGGACGACGCTGCGGCGACGATCTCGGCGTCATCGCAAAGGAACTGATGCAGTCCGCTGACCAGCGACATACCAGCCGTAGCGGCGGCGAGCAGAGACTCCCGCAGATCCGCTGGAATCACCCCCCCCTCGGTGGCAACGCCAACCACGCAGTAGTCAGGCCGACTCGGCAGGGCGTCGAGGGCCTCGATCACCGACCGAAAGACGGGTATGTCGCGTTTGGTACCGTCGAGCAGCTCTCCCGCATCGGCACCGGCACAGCTCCCGTCAACGACACCGACGATCCTGTATCGACTGGGGCCCCGGACCAATCCGTGGGCAGTCTTTGCCCAGTCGCTCACGAAGAGGCCATCGGCCAACACGATCGCGGTCTCGGTCAACGCTTCCTCTCCCATGCCATCGGACGAGCCGAATATGGGATCATCACTCCGCCAAGAACATGGAGAAGGCCATGGACGCCGACGGGCAACATCAGACCGCGGGCTCGGTCACGGAACCGGCGAGGCTCGTCAACCTCGAACTCTATCCGATCAACGCGCTGTCGTCTGAACGCGGGCAGCGCCTGGTCCAGCATTGCCGCGACCAACTGGCCGAGAGTGGCGTGTGTCTTCTGCCGGATTTTCTCGAGCCCGAAGCTGCTGCGCTCATGGCAGCACAGGCCGATGAGGTCGTGCTCGACAGCTATTGTTGCGACAAGACACACAACGTGTATCTCGAGCCGGACGACGACTCGTTTCCGCCAGATCATCCCCGCCGTGAAGCGCAACACACCCACCTGCGGTCGATTGCGTACGACCAGATCGGCATGCAACACGCCCTCCGTGCACTATACGAGTGGGATGACCTGACCGACTTTCTCGGCGCAGCAACATCCGACGTCCCCATGTTCCGCATGGGTGATCCGCTCGCAGCGTTGACCATCAACGTGATGGCGGAGGGACAGCATCACGGATGGCATTTCGACGAGTCCGAAACGACGATCACGCTGATGTTGCAAGCGCCACTCCAGGGAGGCGAGTTCGAGTATGTCGCCAACCTACGCGGCTCGGCTGGCGAAGAGTACGAGGCTGTGCGGAGGATCCTGGCCGGTGACACAGCGCAGATCCGCAGCCTGGAAGCACCCCCGGGAACGCTCGTAATGTTCGAGGGGCACGAGGCCATCCATCGTGTATCGCCGGTGGTCGGGGAGGTAACGCGCTACGTGGCGGTGCTCTGCTACAAGAGCGAGCCTGGCGTGCGCAACAGCCCCGAAGTCCAACGGATCTTCTACGGCCGCACCGCATAGCGGCGCCCGGCACCGTGAGCGGGGCGCCGAAATGTGCCAGAATTCGACGCCTCGCCCGACGACAACCTGCCGGTCGACAATGAACGCACCGAAGTTACGTCGTAAGGAGAACTACCCTTGAAGAAATCCGATCACGATCTCGGAATGGGCCACGACATCACCCGCCGCGATTTCCTCAACGGCGCTGGCGTCGCGATCGGCAGCGCGGGTGCCCTTGGCACGGGCCTGGGTGGGTCGCCTGCAAACGCGGTGGCGGCGCCGGTGAATGGCCCTCAGCGCCCCGGCGCCTTCGGAGCCGACGAATACTACCCGCCGAAGCTCACCGGCATGCGCGGCAGCCATCCAGGCTCGTTCGAGGTGGCGCACGAGATGCGCTACGGGAAGACGTGGGACGAGGCCGAGGAGACTGGCGAGACGTACGACATGATCATCGTCGGAGGCGGTTTGAGTGGGCTGGCGGCGGCCTACTACTTCCGCAAGGCGCTACCCGAGTCCAAGGTCCTCGTCCTCGACAACCACGACGACTTCGGTGGCCACGCCAAGCGCAACGAGTACATGGTCGGCGACCGACAGGTCATCGGTTATGGCGGCACCATGTTCATCACCGGCGCCTATACTCCGGAGGGCGTGGCGCTGTTCGACGACATCGGTCTCGACACGGAGCGCTTCCATGCCGCCAATCCGGGCGGCCCGAGCATCGTCGGAACCTACGGGCTGCAGGCCGGTGTGTTCTTTGACCGCGAGACGTTCGGCGACGATCGATTGGTCGTCGGCACCCCCAGTGGTGGCTTCGGTATGGGGGATGCGGGCGTTACCTGGACGGAGTTCCTGCAGCAAACACCCCTGAACCCACAGGCGCAGAAGGACATGGCGCGGCTCTACGATGATTCGCGTGACTACCTCCCCGAGCTTTCCGTGGAGGAGAAGGTCAAGCGGCTCCGGAGCATGAGCTACAAGCAGTACCTGCTGGACGTGGTCGGCGTCGACCCGCAGGTGGCGGTGTACCTGCACCACTCGATCGACCACAACGGAGCGGCCGGCATCGACAGCATCAGCGCCTGGGGAGCCTTCCGCTCCGGCTGGGTTCCGGGTTTCGATGGCCTCGGGCTCGAGATGCCGTCGCGCAACTGGTGGGAAAAGGCGGGTATCGACAATCCGTTCGAAGGCATCCACTTCCCCGATGGCAACGCCGGCGTGGCGCGCCTGATGGTGCGGTGGCTCATCCCTGAGTCGCTGCCCGGATCGACGATGGAGGATTCCGTAGCGGCACGGGTGCGGTACGAGGCGCTGGACCGCCCTGAAAACGACGTACGCATTCGCCTCAACAGCACCGTGGTGAGCGCGCGCCACAGCGGCGATCCACGCTCTGCCGACGACGTGCAGGTGACCTACGTTCAGGACGGCAAGGCCTATCGGGCTCGTGCTGCAACCTGTGTCATGGCCTGTTACAACGCCGTCGTCCCCTACCTCTGCCCGGAGATCCCTGACGCCCAGAGAGCCGCCCTCCAGCTTGCCGTACGTAAGCCGTACGTCTATACCAACGTCCTCGTACGCAACTGGACCGCGTTCCACGAGCTCGGCGTCTCGAACATCTCGTGCCCGGGCTCCTTCCATGAGTCCATCCTGCTGGACTGGCGCACCAACCTGGGTGACTACAAGGCCCCGAGCAACCCCGAAGAGCCGATGGTCATCCACCTGTCCCGCACGCCCAAGGCTCCGGGACTGCCGGCGCGCGACCAGTTCCGCGCTGCGCGCGAGGAACTGCTGGCTACCTCGTTCGAGACCTTCGAGCGCAATGTGCGGGATCAACTCGGGCGAGCGCTCGCCAACGGTGGATTCGATCCAGCCCGAGACATCGAGGCGATCACCGTCAATCGTTGGCCGCACGGCTACGCCGGGGCACCCAATGACCTGTATGACCCGGAGTGGGCCTATGATGAACCACCGTTCGTCGTAGGCCGTAAGCGGTTCGGTCGCATCACGATCGCCAACTCCGATGCCGCCGCGGTTTCCTTGACTTCGGCAGCCTTCGATCAAGCGCACCGCGCCGTGCAGGAGCTCCTGACCGACGTGATCCGACCCGAGTTCCAGTATCCTTGGGCCGAGCGCACCTGAATCCGTCGGCCGTTGGCGCCGGGATCTGACTACCCCAGAAATGCGAGGTTGGGCAGCAAGCTCATGCGTGAAACTCACCGTACGCGGTACCTGTACCTGACAACAGCCGTTCTTACCCTCGGAACCCTGGCCTGCTCATCGTCGCAGCCGCCGGCCGCAGCACCTGCGCCGCCGCCACCACCACCGGAGGTCGAGCCACGCGATGTTCGCGCTGAAGCCGCCGAGCCAGCCGCGGCCGAGCCCGCTACGCCGGCCACCACCTCCGTTGTGGACGGCGTCTACACAGCGGAACAGAGCACCCGCGGCGAAGCCGTGTATCGCCGGGCGTGCCGAAGCTGCCACACGCCGACCCTTAGGGGCGGCGTGGTGATCCCGCCTCTCGTGGGCGAGGACTTCATGGGCAAATGGGGTCGTATGTCTGCGGGCGACCTGTTCGAGAGACTGCGTACCACCATGCCGCCATCGGCATCCCGCAGGCTGACGCGCGAAGAGTACGCCGAGGTGGTTGCCTTCATGCTCAACAAGAATGGCTTTCCGGCTGGGGATCAGGAGCTCGGCACCGAGTTCGACCAGCTGAAGGGCATACAGATGCAGTAGCAGTAACGCGCTGCTAGGCCACATCGGTTGGTCGACCGCTGCACACCGTCGCCTGGCGAGGGCTACCGATCAGAGAGGCAATCCGATGTCTTGGTACCGTAGGATGGGCACAGGTCGAGCCGCCGCCGCGCTCGCTCTGGTCTGCGCCATGGGATGCAGCGCCGACGACTCCGCTGTCCGGACGGCTGAAGCCAGCGCCGACCCAGGAGCATTCGAATCTGGCTCGACCGTAGCCGAGACGCTGCGTTGGCACCACGACCTACCCACCGGGACCGCCTGGTGGGATGTCGTTGGAGAGCAGCAGGCTTGGAATTTCAAGAACGTCCATCAGATCGCGCCTACGGTGAACGTGTACCGCGATGGCCCGGTCAGGGAGTTGGTGCGGCGGCCCATGGAGGAGATCGCTGAGTTCCCCGTGGAGACTCCCGACGGCCCTATGGGGTATCGCGAGTTCCTGCAAAGTGATTACTCGACCACGATGGGCCTGGTGATCGTCCAGCGGGGGGAGATCGTCTTCGAGACCTATCCGCGCATGGAGCCTTATCAGAAACCGATCTTCTGGTCTGTTACCAAGGCGTTCGTCTCCACCGTGCTCGCCATCCTCGAGGACCGCGGCGAGGTCGATGTCAGCAAACCGCTCGAGTTCTACATTCCCGAGCTAGCGGACTCGCAGATCGCCGGGGTCACGGTCCGCAATGCCCTGGACATGGCGTCGGGGCTTGACTGTCCAGACGACTATGCCGACTCACGCGCCTGCTACAACCACTTTGAATCGACCATGGGCGACGGGCTTCCCATGGAGATTCCCGAGGACAACCCGTACGACATGCTGGCCAACTTCAGCTACGGGTACTGGGCCGATCAAGGCGTCGGCTTCGACTATTCCGGGGTCAATACCTTTCTGGTTGGTTGGGTGGTTGAGAAGATCACCGGCATGCCCTTTCAGGACGCGCTCACCCGTGAGGTATGGCGTCACATGGGCGCCGAGTCGGACGCGTCTATCTTCGCGGGCCGCAACGGTGTTCCCCTCACCAGCGGCGGCTTGCTGGCGAACGTACGCGATGTAGCCCGGTTCGGCGTGTTGTTCACCCCGAGCCACGCGCTCGTGTCGCAGAAGAAGATCATCTCCGACCGCTACGTTGACCTGATCCTGCACGGTGGGCGACCCGAGCTCTTCGAGAACGCGCGCAACCCGCGCCGCGGCACCGGTGCAAGGCACAACGTCTATCAGTGGGACGTGGTCTTCGACAACGACGACGTCTACAAGGGCGGCTGGGGCGGTCAGGGCCTACTGATCAATCCCGAGCGGGATTATGTGGCGGCGTATACCGGCTACTTCAAAGACCGGGCTCACAGCGAGATGAGCCCGCTCCCGGTGCTCCGTGATGTACTTGACGGGGTGTTCGGGGCGGCGACAAGCCCTTGATCTCGGGATCGCAGCTACCGCGGCTCGTTCTGGGCGTGACGTTGTTCCTGGCCGCCTGCGCTCCTCCCGCATCGGACCCGGCACCCCCGGCTCCTTCTCCCGAGCTCGAGCCCTTCGAGCCGGGCTCGAGTGTCGGAGAGACGTTGCGCTGGCAGCGTGCCGTGCCGACCGATACCGCCTGGTGGGATGTAGTCGGCGAGCAGCTTGCCTGGAGCCTGAAGAACGTCCACCAGTTGTTTCCCACCGTCAATATCTACCGGGACGGACCTGTCCGCGAGCTCGACTACCGGCTCGACGACAGAATCGCCGACCATCCCGTTGAGACGCCGGACGGCCCGCGGCGCTTCGCGGATTTCCTGCAGAGCGACCACACGACCACGATGGGGATGGTGATCCTGCATCGAGGCCAAATCGTCTTCGAGACCTATCCGCGGATGGAGTACTACCAGAAGCCCGCATACTGGTCGGTCACGAAGGTGCTGGTATCGGCAATGGTCTCGATTCTCGAGGATCGTGGCCTGGTGGACATCGAGCAGCCGATCGAGCGCTACGTCTCTGACCTGAAGGAATCGCAGCTGGCGGGAATCACCGTGCGCAACTTGCTGGATATGGCTTCAGGAATCGATTGCTCGGACAACTACGTGGATTTCGAGTCCTGCTACTACCGGTTCGAGGCGTCGATGGGAGATGCGTACCGCACCCCCGATAGCCCGGACAACCCGTACGACATGATGATCGACTTCGACTACGGGATGTGGGCCGAGCAAGGGAGCGGCTACGACTACTCGGGTGTGAACACGTTCCTACTCAGGTGGCTGGTCGAGGAAGTTACCGGCATGCCGTTCCAGGACGCGTTCACCGGCGAGATCTGGCGTCACATCGGTGTCGAGGCCGACGCATCGATGTTCGCCGCGCGCAACGGGATTGCTCTCGAGGTCGTGATCGCCCGTCTGCGAGACCTCGGCCGGTTCGGGCTGCTGTTTACGCCGAGCTACGGCATGGTGTCTGATCGCAGGATCATCTCCGATCGGTTCATCGACGCCATCGTCAACGGCGGCCGGCCGGAGCTCTCGACGAACGCGCGGTTCGGACCGCGGCCGTCCGATCTGAGACACACCGCTTACCAGTGGGATGTCTACGACAACAACGACTTCCACAAAGGTGGCTGGGCCGGGCAGGGACTGCTGGTGAGCGCCGAACGCGATTACGTGGCCGCGTACGCGAGCTATTTCAAGGATCGGGAGCACAGCGAGATGAGCCTGTTGCCCGCGTTACGTCAGGTCCTCGACAGTGTTTACGGAGACACTCCGACGCGGCCGTAGAGTTCACAGGCTTGGCCCTAATCCGTTCCTTCTGTCCAGGACGCAATCCCGGAAATCGGGATGGCTCAACGCTCAGGGAGATCGCCGATGAGAATCCCGCATTTTGCCACCGCTCCGATAACGCTCCTGCTGATGGTGGGTGCACCGACGCCAGGAACGGCCGGCACGAGCCAACAGAGCAGCGGCGCCGACGTCGACGCGGTCGTCATGGCGATGGATGCCACCGGCGACGCCCTGCGAGCTGGGGACAACGAGGCGTTCCTGTCGATGTACGTGGAGGATGTGTTCTTCATGCCGCCCAATAGCGCGCCTGCAGCGGGCAAGGAGGCCATGCGAGCGGGAATGAGTCTGGATGGCCCGCTGGCCTGGGCGGAGACCTACGACGAAGTGATGGTGCACGGGGACTGGGCTCATGTCGTCGGCGCCTGGACGATCGGCGACGAGGTAGCCGGCAAGGCCATCTACATCTTGTCTCGACAGGATGACGGCACCTGGAAGATCGCGCGCGAGTTCTGGAATACGGACGCCGCGCCCGAGGAGGCCCAATGAGGCACCGATGCGGCGTCATCGCCCTGCTGCCGTAGTCGCCGCCCCCTAGAGGTCCCTACGGGACAAGGTTCCACAGCAATGCTTCGTTTGACCGCCGAGCACCGCGCACGCTTTGAACCAGACGGGTTCGTGGTCATAGAGAGTATTCTCGACCCACCGGTCGTAGAGGCGGCCAAAGCGAGATTCGGTCCCCTCTTTCGCGGAGAGTTCGAAACCGGCCTTATTCCCGACGAGTGGAATTGGCGAGAAGGGCGCGACCCCGATCATCTGACGCGCCAGATTTGCAACGGTTGGAAATCAGATCGTGTCGTCGGCTCCGTCGTTCTGCGTGCCGACCTCGGTCGAGCCTGCGCCGAGTTGATGGGATGGCCCGGTGCGCGGCTGAACCAGGACAACGTGCTTTGGAAGCCACCCGGTGCCGCGGCGCTGGGGCACCATCAAGACGACAGCTACGAGGGCTGGATCGTGCCGAGGGAAATGGCCACGTGTTGGATCACCTTGGATGCGACGCGAGCCGACGGCGGCACGATCGAATATGTGCGCGGCTCCCATCGCTGGGGGCTCTCGCCACCAATCTCTCAGTTCCATGCGCCCGTTGATCACGAGGTCGACATGCGCAAGGCAGCGGCGGCGGCGGGCGCCGAACCCGACATCGTTCGGGTCGAGTGTGCCGCCGGGTCTGGAGTTCTGCACCACGGACGGATCTGGCACGGATCGGCGGCCAACC
>DASCOT010000186.1:0-12188 GCA_036012155.1 Acidobacteriota bacterium | reverse complement strand
ACTTCGAGAGCTACTCGACCGGCAGCACGGCGTTGATCGACACGTTCGTGCACGAGACCGATCGTTGCCGACGGCTCTCCATGACACCGGCGGATCTGTTGGTCGTAGCCTAGCAGGCGACGGTCGGAGTGTGAGGGACCGCTGACGCCGGCCGTACGCGGCGATCAGCGCTCCTTCACGATGAAGAGCCCTTCGCGGATGCTGGTCACAAGCACGTAGCCTCCGTCGAAGAACGGGTAGTTGCTCCACGAGAAGCTGGAGTATTCCGCCTCGTTCTCGTCCCACGGGACGGTGTCGAAGTAGCCTGCCATCTCGGGATGCTCGGGATCGCTGACGTCGATCACCCGAAGTCCGGCGTTGTAGTTCGACTGGTACATCCGGTCGCCGACGATGTAGAGGTTGTGATCGATCGCGTCGGTATCGTGAATGTACTCGTCGACCAGTATCGGATCGTCGAGCTCCTGTACATCGAAGATCATCGTGCGGGTGCCATCGACCGTCCCCGCCGCTTCGTCGAGCTCATCGTTCATGTAGAAAAAGCGATGGTCCTCGGTCAACCAACCCTGGTGCGTATAGCCGACATTCGGATACGTTGCCAGCGACACCGCCACCGGGTTCCGCTTGTTGGTAACGTCGGCGATGCTCACGGCTGTCTCGTTGGAGCCGAAGCAGATCTCGCGACCCACATACTGCTCGTCGGGCCCTTCGTAGATCACGCACTGGGCGTCGTGTGAGTAGCCGGTGCTGGCGCGCCCCGTACTGACATCGGAGAAACAACCGACAAATATCGGCTGCTTCGGGTCCTCGATGTTGATCATGTGCAGGCCACCGCCGCAGGTTTCACCGCCGCCACTCGCCCCCACGACGTAGGCAAAGGCGCTCTCCTCGTTGATAACGATGTTGTGCGCGCTGGCGATGCGGTCGTACTGCGTGTCGGCGCTGAACACGATCGGCGTGCCATCGTACTCGCGCAGTCGCGCCAGGTCGAAGATCTGCACGCCGTGCTCCTCGGCGGCGTCGGCGACGACAAAGGCGTGGTCGGCGTGCACTTTGATGTCGCGCCAGTAACTATCCGGTGAGCCGGCAGTCTTCGGCAGAGTACCAACGTATACGGGGTTGTACGGATCCGTCACATCGACGAACGACGTGCGCCCCGAGAGGCCCACCAGCGCGTACTCGTTGCCGGTATCCGGATCTTTCCAACCCCAGACGTCGTTGGCCCAGGCGCCACGCTTGCCGCCCATGGTGTGGTTGGGCAAGAACGAGATCAGGTCATAGTTGTCGCAGGGAAAGCGGCCCGCCATGCCATCGACGCATTCCACCGCACCACCCGTCACCGGGTCGAAGGCCAGCGCTTCGCTGATCACCCTGGTGCGATCCCAGCCACCGAGGGAGCGTTCCATGATGACGGCCGAGCCGGCACCCAGGTCATCTTCGGGAACGCCGGCCACCAATACGTCGCCGCTGACCGCCAGCGACGAGGCAAAGGCTGCCCGGAAGCCCACGGAAGAGGTTCCCAGCTTGGTCGAACCGGTCCAGATTCCCTCGTCGTCGTAGCCGAACCGATAGATGCGGCCGTCGTCGTCGGCGCCGGGCGCGCCCACCAGCAACTCACCGTCGCCAACCGCGATGGCCGCGCCGAATCGCGCCCTGGGTTGCCCGTCGAACGGCTGCAGCACACTATCGGCCACCCAGCCGCCATCCTCATCGTCCAGCGCGAACACGTGCACGGCCCCGGCGCGGACCTCTCCGACGAGGGCATAGCCATCGGTCAGCAGCACGCTTGCCCCGAACCGGCCCTCGTCGCTGCCGTCAGCAGGCGCCAGCTTGTCGAAGAATTGCCAGCCCTCCTCCTCGCGATGGAAAACATAGACAGAACCCGTTCCGGATTCGGCCGGGGCACCGACCATTGCCCAATCGCCGTCGATCGCCACAGCAGCACCGAAACGCGCCTTCGCCTCCCCAGCACCGTCAGAGTCCTCTGGGTCGCCCTGGTCCGAGGTATCGGCAACGACGTCATCCGGGGCCAGCGCGGCAAGCTGCCGCCAGCCATCGCGTTGCGCGCCATACAAGTACGCTGCCCCGTTCTCGTCGACGCTGCCGGCAGCACCGACGAGCGCCACATCGCCGCTCACGGCAATCGCCGTTCCGAAGCTCTCGTGCGGATCGCCATCGTGGTCTCCGAAGCGTCCGACCTCGATCCAGCCTTCATCTCGGCGCTCGAAGACATAGACCGTCCCTTGGCCATTCGGCGCCGCGCCGATCAGCAGCCGATTCCCGTCGGCAACCAGTCCTTGGCCGAAGGCGTCGCCGTCGGTCGCCTCCGAGCGCATCAGCCGCTGCACTTCCTGCCATCCGCCGGCATCGGCGCGGTACACATAAACGAAGCCGGGAGCAATGCGATTCCCCGGCTCCCCTACTAGCACCTCGTCTTCGGATGCCGCAACGGTGAGGCCAAAGCTGAACTGCGCCTCCGCCGGAGTCACCAGCACCAGCGAGCTCAACACCAGCGCGAGAGGCAGCGCACCGAAGACGATGCGGTTCGAAGAAGAACGTGAAGTCACGATATCCATAGCCAACCTCGCTGCTGTTCCTCGGAGTTGGCTCGCAGAGCCCTATGGCGATAGGCTTCACGCGCTCCGAGGTCCAGTGGATCTTGAAGAGACGACAGGCAGAGTGACAGTAGGTGCCCGCCGAGTGATCGGCAACCCGGGCCAGAACTTGGTGAGCAGATGAAGGGTCTCGAACGGGAGGGTGGCGCGAACGCGCCGTTGCGGGCCACGCCACGCGACCTACTGCGCGTCGCCATCCCATCAGCGATCGGCGCGGCGCTGTTCCTGGTACCCATACGGTTCGACGGCGACATCACGATCGTCATGGGGATGCTGACCTCGACGCTCCAGGCTCTCATCGGAGAGCGGATGGCGATGTTCACCACACCGACCTTCGTCGTCGGGGCGGCGCTATCGATGGTGTTCACACTCGGCCCCGCTAGCATCAAAGCGCGATTCCCTTACCTGGACTCGGTATTCGAGACGAACGCCGTCTGGCTCACGCTGCGGGTGATCGCCGGGATCGGCGCCCCGATGACAGCTCTGTCAATCGGACCGACGTGGGTGAACGGTGCCCAAACGGGCGGCACTGCCTACGTCGAAATCGCTGGCCTTATCTTTCTGATCATCGGCGTCGCCTGTCTGCTGTTGCCCTTCCTCACCGAGTTCGGACTGCTCGAGTTCGTGGGGACGCTGATGCGGGCCCCGTTCAAGTACATCTTCAACCTCCCCGGTCGAGCCACTATCGACACTCTGGCGTCGTGGGTAGGCGCCTCCAGCGTGGCTGTCTTGGTAACCGTCCGTCAGTACGAGTCCGGCTTCTACTCGAAGCGCGAGGCGGCGGTCATCTCAACGAACTTCTCGGTGGTCTCCATACCGTTCGTGGTGATCACTTCCCAGGTCGCCGGCATCGGTGAGCACTTCGTCGCGCTCTACGCGTCGATGTTGGTGGTGGGGCTGACATGCGCCGTGATCACGCCGCGGCTTCCTCCCTTGTCACGCCTCACGGACACCTACTACGAGCCCGTGGGTCGGCAGATACACGAGGAAGTTACCAGCGAAAGCTCGCCGTTCCGGTGGGCGGTACAACAGGCGGTGAATCGTGCCCGGTGCGCACCGAAGCCCCGCGCGATGCTGCAGCACAGCCTGAAGGTCATCTTCGACATCTTCTTCACGATGATGCCGGCGGCGATGGCGATCGAGTTCATTGCCCTGGTCGCCTATCACCACACTCCGGTGTTGCAGACCCTGACCCTACCTCTTATTCCCTTACTGGACCTGCTGCAGATTCCGGCGGCGGCGGCAGCGGCTCCTGGCGTTGTCATCGGTCTGCTGGAC
Organism: Acidobacteriota bacterium; assembly: GCA_036012155.1. GTDB lineage: Bacteria > Acidobacteriota > UBA890 > UBA890 > WLXD01 > DASCOT01. The sequence goes on along the minus strand of DASCOT010000186.1, from coordinate 8,298 downwards.
CAGTTTGTACCGGCGGTGATCGCCGGAACCATCGACGACCAAACCACCAGCTTCCTGCTGGCCGGACTCTCGGTCACGCAGCTGATCTTCTTCGCGGAGACCGCCATCCTGATCCTGCGCTCGAGCATCCCGCTGTCGCTCGGACAACTGGTCGCCATCTTCTGCCTGCGCACTTTGATCGCACTTCCGCTGCTGGCGATCGCGGCACATTTGCTCGTATAGGCAGCTGCGAATCGCCAAGACCGGGAAAGGGACGGGCGCCCCCGCTGATCTTCTAGAGCCCCGCCACTATTCGCTGGCGCGCAGGCTGTCGTAGACGATCTTGGCGAACTCGGCAGCCCCTGTCCCGCGCTGCTCGTACCCTGCTGTGGGGTTCGACGCGATCACCTCGTCGAGCGAGCGGCCCTGATTGATCTGTGCCTGTACCCGATCTCGAATCGTCCGCAGCATGGCGCCGTAGGCGAGCAGATCGTCGCGGGTAGACAACTGTCCATGGCCCGGAATGAACGTGGTGTCGTCGTCGGTGATGCTGGCGAGATACCCGACCGTGCGAATCATGCCCTGGATGGAGCCACCATTGGGCTGGTCGATGTAGGGAAACCCGTAGCGTACGAACACGTCTCCCGAGTGGACAACATTCGAAGTGCGGAAGTAGATCACCGCGTCACCATCGGTATGTGCGGCGCCGCGGTGGAACACGTCGATGCTCTCGCCGTTCAGGTAAAAGCTCATCGAGCGGCTGAAGGTGATCTTCGGCAGGCCAACCGCCGAGTATGCAGGCTGCGGCCGCGCAAACAGCTCCAGAAACTGATCTGTCTCCATGCGCCTACGGCTATTCTCATGCGAGACAATCAACGCTCCGGCCTCGCCAAAATTCTCGTTGCCGTCGGTATGGTCGTAGTGCCAGTGGGTGTTGATCACGAACTCCACCGGCTGGTCGGTAAGCCGCGCGATCGCCGCGGTAATCTTGTCGGTGAGGGGCGCGAACTGGTCATCGACGATGAAAGTGCCGTCCTCTCCGATACACACGCCGATATTGCCGCCGCTGCCCTCCAACATGTAGATCGAGTCGGTCAGCCGCGTCGTACGGATCTCGACCGCGCTGAAATCTTCCTCGTCCTGCGCCATCGCCGGCGTCGCGAGCAATACGAGCCCTAGGAGCAGAAGCACGGCTGGTCCTCGCATGATCCCTCCAGATAGTCCAGTTCTATTGAGACAGTGCCGGTGTCGTATCGGGCGGTCTGCGATGGTGCGTCGCCTGCTCGTAGGCATAGGCCAACCCGATCAGGGTCGGCTCGCCGAAGTCGCGGCCCAGCAGCTCCACGCCAACCGGTAGGCCGTTGGCCGTATAGCCTGCCGGCACGCTAATCGCCGGCAGCCCGGATCGTGCGCTGAGGTCGCAATTCGGCATCGTGCCGCCCTGCTCGTCGAGGCCGAGGGGCGCGGGCGGCTGGTTGACGGTCGGGTACAACAGTCCATCCAGCTTATGCTCCGCCATCAACGACAAGATCTTCACCCTGAGCTCGCCGCGGCGTAGCAGCTTGTCCTTGTACTTCGGGCTGCCCAGGACGTCTGAGTCGAGAGACTGCTGTAGGTGGTGTTGCACGCCAGGGTGAGCCAGCCCGGACTCGACGATCTCGCGCAGTGTCCTCACCGGCGCATTCGGGGTCGCTGCCAGGTAGCCCTCGAGATGAGCACGGAACTCGTCCCACGTCAGGTCGGGCAACGCCAGAATCCCGGCGATCGCCGGGCTACTCACCGCAACCGTTTCGGCGCCCTGCAACGCCATGTCTTCCGCGGCGCGGTGAACTATGGCGTTCACCTCCAGATCGGCATCGGATTCACCGAACAACTCCCGAAAGACCCCGATTCGCGCGCCTCGCAGCGCATCGGAGTCCAGGAAACGCATGTAGGTATCGGGAACATTCCCGACGCCGAGAGCGGTAACCGGATCGTTCGGATCGAAGCCAACGGTGGCATCGAGCACGATGGCCACGTCCTCGACACTGCGTGCTAGCGGACCGCCAGTATCTTGCGTGAGCGCCAGCGGAACGATGCCGTCGACGCTCGACAGGCCACGCGTCGGACGGATGCCGACGAGGCTGTTGTGCGAAGAGGGGACGCGGATCGATCCGCAGGTATCAGTGCCCATTCCGACGGCTGCGAAGTTCGCCGCGATCGCCGCACCCGTTCCACCGCTGGAGCCTCCCGGATTACGGCTCAAGTCATACGGGTTGAGCGTCTGTCCGCCTAACGAGCTGAAGGTCTCCCAGCTCCACGCCAACTCGTGCAGATTCGCCTTCGCCAAGATCACGGCTCCGGCCTCGCGCAGCCTGCGAACCTGGAACGCGTCGTCAGGCGCCATCGACCCTTCCAACGCCTTTGATGCTGCTGTAGTCGGCATATCGAAGGTATCGAAGTTGTCTTTGAGGATCACCGGAATGCCATGCAGTGGGCCTCTGGCACCTTGCCGTGCCCGCTCCTCATCGAGCGCCGTGGCCTGTTGGAGCGCCTTCGGGTTGATGGCGATTATGGCGTTGAGCTTCGGCCCTCCCTGGTCGTAGGCGTCGATACGCTCCAGATAGGCCTCGGCGAGCTCACGCGACGTGACCGTACCGGCCGACATCGCGGCCTGCAGCTCCGAGACCGTCGCCTCCAGCAGCTGGATCGGTAGCGGCTCAGCAGGATGGCGATTCAACGCGCCCACCTGCATGCTCGCCGCTGCTACGATCGCCACGGCGATCCAGGTCGCTCGCAACCCCGCTGAGGCTCGACCTTTGGTCCCCCGGGGAACGAAATCGTAATCTGGCAACGATCGCTTCACCTCCTGTCAGTGCGCCGAACGGCAACCGTGAGCGACGGTCTCGGCGCTACTGTGACGCTGCTCGATCTCGCCGATCTCGTGCCGGACGACGGCTGCACGGGGCTCACTGAGGTAGCCAGACAGACTGGTCGACTGGACCGCGAACGACTGCTGATCCCGCCGTCTAGACGTGCTGGGTCAGCGCGCCGTGCGGTTGCCGGTCCTCCTCCAAAGCCGCCAACACCATGTCGGTAGTGATCGGCGTACGGTTGAACGCCGCACCCCCGATGGCATCCTGAATCGCGCAGGCGACCGCCGCGGCACCCGCCGGCATCGAGCTTTCGCCAATACCCTTGGCGCCAACCGGATTCGTGAGATCGGGGAGATCCACCGCGTCCCACTGCGCGTCGAGCGGCACATCGAGGATCGTCGGCGGCTTCGCCGCATGGAATCCCTTGGTAAACGGCACGCCCCACTTGGGGTCGTACACCCACTTGTGGCTGCGGGCGACCCCGAAGCCCTGGATCGCTCCGCCCAACAGTTGCGCCCCGAGGCCTCGCGGATGCATCACCGTGCCGCAGTCGGCGACGCACCGATAGTCGACGATATCGACGTGGCCGGTCTCGACGTCGACCTCGACTCGCGCGAAGCCCACTACGAACGACAGGCTACTGCCATCGTGCGGCAACGTGTCCTTGGCCGCCGAGATCAGGCCCGCGCCGGCCAGCGCCTGGGCCGAGCGTACGGTCATCTCGTTGAGGTCCTCTGCGAGCTCCTGGCCGCTGTACCTACCTCCCAGATCGATGGCTCGGCGAGCTGCTTGCGAGAAGTTCATGCCGCGGCTCCGGTTTCCCCGCGCGAAGACCCTGCCACCACCCACCTCGTAGTCGGCAGCCGAGCCACCGAGATCACGTGCCGCGATCTCCTGCAGCATGGCCTTCGCCTGCAGCGCAGCTACGTGGTTGGCGCGCGTATGCGCCATGGTCGTCTGGCTGCCGGATTGATCTGCCGTGTGCGGTAGATGCCGTGCCGTACTGCCCCAAACCACCTCGCACTGCTCCCAGGGCATGTCCAAGACCTCGGCGGCAGCGCGCGCCGTGTCGAAGGTGGAATGAGTGCCCAGGTTGCCAACGCCCTGATGGATGTAGAGTCTGCCGTCCGGCCGAATCAGCAGCAGCGCGTCCCAGCCACTGCTACCGGCGTAGAACGGGCTCAACACGACGCCGGTGCCCGTTGCCTTGGTGCCGCGCCGCTGGCCGCTGAGCTGTTTCTGGGCTTCCCAATCGAACAGCTCGACGCCGCGATCGAGTGCTTCGCGCGCGTAGACGCTCGACAGGCTCGACTGGCCCGAGCCGTAGGTAGTAGCGGGCTCGGGTGCATTGATCCGGCGGATCTCCAGCCGATCGATCCCCAGCTGACGCGCCGCCCGGTCGACCACCGGCTCCAGCATCGCCGTCGCCTGCACACCTCCGGGGGCTCGCTGCGCCGAGCGTGGCGGCGTGTTGGTCACCACGGGGACGGCGCGGAAGCGCATCGACAACGGAGTGTAAGTGATCGAAGACATCTCGCCTGCGATCCAATAGTCTGCCTCGCCCAGGTAGGGCCCGTTGTCCTGAACGACATAGAAGTCCAGTGCCGTCATGCGCCCATCGGCACGGAACCCCACCTTGACGCGACCCTGGAAGCCAGGCCGTGCCATGCCGAAGTAGTTTTCCTCGGCACGCGTGACCCGGACCATCACCGGTCGGCCGGTCTGCTTGGACAGAAACGCCGCAATCGGCATGTTGACCGAACCACCGATCTTGCTGCCGAACCCACCCCCGCAATACTCCGCCACCAGCACCAGATCTTCCGGCTCCACACCACAAGCTCGCGCCGATCCCGCAGCGCTGTTCGCCGTGCTCTGCGTGGAAATATGCAAATAGAGCTTGCCGTTCTGCCAGTAAGCCATGCAGCTACGCGGCTCGAGCGGATGGTGGGTCAACGACTGATGGGTGATCGTCTCGTCGAGCACGACATCGGCTATGCCGAACCCTTCCTCCAGGTCGCCGTTCTCCCACTCGAAGAACGGCTCGCCCATCGGCAAGCGGTCCTCATCGGCCTCGGCGAAGTCCTCCTCGGTCCATTTGATGGTATGGAACTCGCGTCCACCGTAGACGTTGCCCTCGGATCGAGCGTTGACACCACCGGGGCGCAGGCTCTCCAACGGATCGATGACGAACGGCAGCGGCTCGAATTCCACGTCGATGAGCTCGATCGCGTCCGCGGCGGTGGTCTCATCAACCGCAGCGACGGCGAGAATCGGCGCCCCTTCGTACAACGGCTCGTTGGTAAGCGCCGGCTCGCGGTGCGGTGGCGTTTCCGGAAGATCGTCGGCGGTCAGCACACCTTCGACCCCGGGCATCGCCAGGGCGCGGCTGGCGTCAATCCGTACAACACGCGCGTGCGGCATCGGGCTGACCAGCAGCTTGGCGAACAGCATCCCCTCGGCGCGGAAGTCCTCCGCGTACTTCGCCTTGCCTTGGACCTTGGCAACCAAATCCGGGGGCGTGTAGCTCTTGCCGAGCAGCTTGTAGTCCGCCATGTCAAACCACCTCCAAGTTGGTACTCGCCCTGACGGTATCTCCGGGACAACACCTCGTCCAGTAGCCCGGCTGAATCGGCAGATCACCCCATTGGCTGTGCCGCACGCTAGCACAACGGCCTTCGGGTCGGAATGGGCCGCCGCAATGATACGATTCGGCCCCCACTCCAGGGAGCAAAGAGAGACCCGCCAAGGGCGCTGCGCCGACCAACCGGGTGCCCGATCCCACCATGGCCAGGACCCTGCGCCCGGACAATGGGATAGCGCCCGTCGGCGTGGTTCCGATCCCCGGCACGGATGCAGCGCCGCCGATCTTTCTCGTTGACGGCTAGGTGCCGACTCGGCTGGCGGATTTGAGACACAATCCACACGTACCTACTTTGATTCGCCAGGAAAACTCCTATGAGCAACAGTATGCAGATCCGACAGAGCGCACTGATCACCGCGGTCCTACTTCTGCGGGCCGTACCCGCGAGCCCCGAACCACGCCTGGAGCCCGAGCCCACCGGCCTCGTGCCGAAGGCTACGCAGCAACAACAACAGCGCCCGTGCTCGACGCCCGAGCACCGGCAGTTCGATTTCTGGATCGGTGACTGGGAGGTCTTCAACCCGCAGGGTCAGCGTGTCGGTAGCAATCGCATCGACAAGGTCCTTGGCGGTTGCGCGCTGCACGAGAGCTGGCGCGGAAGCACGGGTCATCGAGGCTCCAGCTACAACTTCTACGACACCACCAGTGGCAAGTGGCACCAGACCTGGATCGATGTCGCCGGAGCACCGCTGTACATCAATGGCGGCTTCGCGGAGGGTCGCATGCGGATGGTCGACGAAGCCGGGACCAGCCGCATTACCTGGACGCCGCTCGAGAGCGGTCATGTGCGCCAGCACTGGGAGCAGAGCGCCGACGACGGTGGCACCTGGACGACGGTGTTCGATGGCGAGTACCGCCGCGTCTACTGATACCGAAGACCACGGGTACCGGGCTGTTCCTATGAAGATCTTGAAGTTCGGCGGCACATCGCTCCAGAACGCCGACCGCATGACGGCGGCGGCGCGAATCGTAGCGGCGGCGGCAGACAGCGATGCGATCTGCGTCGTGGTCTCGGCCATGGGAGGTGTCACTGACGCGCTACTCGAGGCGTCGGATCTCGCTGCCGCTGGATCCGACTTCGGGACCGTCTGCGACGAGCTCGAGTCCCGGCACTTGGAGGCACTCGAGACGCTCGTGCCGCCAGCCGAACGTGACGCGACGCGCCAGCGACTCGACGCCGTCCTGGGCGAGCTCCGCGAGCAACTGCGAAGCGTAGCCCTCGCCGGCGAGCACAGCTCGGAGAGCCTCGACTCGATCCTCGCGGTCGGGGAACGGATGTCCGTAGAGCTATTCGCGAAGGCGTTGCAGCGCCAGGGGTTGGCCGCCAGATTCTGCGACGCTCGGCAGTTGGTCGTCACGGATCGACGCTTCGGTGCCGCAACGGTCGACCCGGAGCCTACGTACGCCCGTCTTCGCGCCCATCTCGACCGGCCAGGGGAAGTCCCCGTGCTCACCGGTTTCATCGCCTCGACCGACGACGGTAGGACCTCGACGCTCGGCCGCGGGGGGTCGGATCTGACCGCCTCGTTGGCGGGCGCGGCCGTCGGGGCCGAAGCGATCGAGATTTGGACCGATGTCGACGGCGTCATGAGTGCCGATCCGCGGTTGGTCCCGGCGGCGCATCCCATCGAGCACCTCAGCTACGAGGAGCTCATGGAGCTGTCGCACTTCGGCGCCAAGGTCGTCTATCCGCCGACCATCCGACCAGCGCGCCACGCATCGATACCGCTAGTAATCCGCAACACCATGAACCCCGAGTTTACTGGCACGCGTATCGATAGCGAGCGTCCCCAACGGCCGCAGGCGGTGTGTGGGATCTCGTCGATCAATCGGGTCAGCCTGATGCGATTCGAAGGCGACGGCATGGTCGGCTCGCCAGGGCTCGGCGCGCGCTTGTTCAGCGCGCTGGCAGATCAGGAGATTCAGGTCATCTTGATTAGCCAGGCGTCCAGTCAGCACTCGATCTGCTTCGCGGTCCCACCCGACGCAGTCGATGCGGCTCGCGAGCGAATCGACACGGAGTTCGACGCAGAGCGTCGCGCTGGCCTTATAGACGAGTTGGTGGTGGAACACGACCTGTCGGTGCTAGCGGCAGTCGGCGAGGGCATGCGTCACGCCCCGGGCATCGCCGGAAAACTGTGCACCGTGCTGGGGGCGGACGGGGTCAATATCCACGCAATCGCGCAGGGCTCCTCCGAGCTCAACATCTCGCTGGTCGTTGAGAGAGCGGACGAGCGCCGAGCGTTGGAGGCCACGCACCGGTGCCTGTTCGAAGGCTCTCCACCAGCACGCATCGTGGTTGTGGGCACCGGCGGGGTGGGATCGGTATTGCTACGACAGCTGGAAGCTATCGCAGGCGCCGATTCCGGCGTCGAGATCGCCGGCGTCGCCAACAGCCGCACGATGCGCATGAGCGATCAGGCGGGCGCCATAGAGGCAACCGAGGAGCACGCCGCATCCCTGCCAGACCTGGTGGAGTGGACGTGTGGGCTCAGGGGATGCCGCGTGTTCGTGGATTGCACCGCAGCGGAGGAACTCGGTGCCGTGTACGCGCCGTTGCTACGCGCCGGCGTCGCCGTGGCCACTGCGAACAAGAAACCCCTGGCAGGCGCGTTCCAGGACTGGGAGACCATCCGCGAGGCGTCCCCAGGGAACGCTGGTCTTTATCACGAAGCAACGGTGGGTGCCGGGCTGCCAGTGATCCGAACGCTGACCGATTTGCTGGCGAGCGGTGACCGCCTGGTGAAGATCGAGGGCACCTTCTCGGGCACATTGAGCTACCTGATGGATCAATTGAGCCACGGTGTGAAGTTCAGCGTCGCA